>ONVP01000033.1 GCA_900321315.1 uncultured Bacteroidales bacterium | reverse complement strand
CCTTATCAGCACCCTTTGGCGATTGCCTGTTCAAGGGCCGCACCGACCGCATCGACCGCTGCAATGGCATCGTCCGCGTGATTGACTACAAAACCGGCAAGGTGGAGAGCAAAGACCTCTCTGTTCCAGCAAGGCAAGAAAACCACAACGACCTCGACTACTTGAAACTGATTCCCGAAAAAGCCTTGCAACTGCTCCTTTACAAGTTTATGTATCTAAAAGAGAACCAATATGTTGCACCAAGTCAAGTGGAAGCCGAGATACACGGTCTCAAATACGCCAACACCATCGAGTTTGGCCTGACGAAAGCCAAGAAAGACGGTGCCGTGCCCTTTTTGGACGACACCAGCTTCATCGACGACATGGAAAAACTGCTGCAAGCCGTGATGGGTGAATTGTTGGACGATTCCGTACCTTTCTCCCAAACCGACGACAAGAAAAAATGCCGGAACTGCGATTTTCAGGGGATTTGTAAGCGGTGAAACGCGAAAAATAGTATTTTTGCGGCATGATAAAGAAGGAAAATTATGGAAGACTTTGTGTTATCAATACCAACGCGCGACCAAAGTTTTATGGAGATACTAGCCTCCAGAATGGGATGGAAACTGCGTCCTCGTCGCGCATCAATTGAACAATTCATCAATTCCTGCCCGCAGGCTCCCCTGATGACAGATGAGGAGATTGCCGCAGAAGTCAATGCAGTTCGTTACGGCAAATGAAGGTTCTTTTCGACACCAACCTATGGATCTCGTTCATGATAGGCAAACGCCTTTTATCGTTGGCGGAAGTGCTTAACCGCCAAGATGTTGAGGTGTATGTCAGTAAACAGTTATTGGACGAAATTCGTACGGTCATTTCGCGTCCGAAGTTTGACAAACTCATTTCAAAAGAAACACGGTTTTACTTTTTTGAGATGGTGTATGATGTGTGCCAAATCACAAATATCACCATTCAAGCGGACTCCCCTATTCGTGATATTAAGGACTTATATCTTTTGTCAATGGCTGAAAGTGTTCCTGTCGACTATATAGTTAGCGGAGACAAAGACCTAATTGACCTTGGTTCTCATATGAACATTCCTATATTGAAATATTCTGAATTTATAACCTTAATAAAACAGACACGACCATAAAAGACAATTAAAATACTATAACTTAAGGCTTTACGCTCTTGTTCTCTGTCTGAAAATCTGGTAAATTTTTAAGCGGGAGAATAAGTTAGCGGAAAGTTTGCGTTTTTAGGGCGCAAACTTTTTCGTGCTTATTACCGCATCGGTTTACCAGAGCCATCAGACATAATAAGCAACAAACGAAAGGTGAGCGCCTTCTTTGTTGCTTGTGGGCAAGGCCGGGAAGCCTTCAACCGCGAAGCCCCATGAACGAAGAAAACCTCCCTCCCATTGAAGATTTCCATTTAGGCAAGCTAATCAAAGCGGAACTTGCCCGACAAGGCCGCACGGCCACTTGGCTTGCCAAGCAAGTGCATTGCACCCCGGAGAATATATATAAGGTGTATCGCCAGCGATGGGTCACCATGCCGCTGCTTTTCGAGATTAGCAAGGCTTTGGATTATGATTTCTTTAAGGCTTGCTCGGAGTATCTTGAAGTGGGGAAAACGAACTTATAGTTATGGTTTTTCGGGAAAATGATTCAGTTTTTCCTGTAAAACAAGTTAGGCGTAAAATGTTGAAGGCAAACGAGATGTGCGTAATTTTGCAACGTCATACATACACCACTCAAGCAAGCAAACACAAACACATATCTTTATGAAAAAACTGGTTTTATTTATGGTTTCAGCTCTTGCCCTTGTTTTCATCGGTCAAGATGCTTTTGCACAATCCTACGAGCCTGTGTGCATCGGTCGGGAGCAAGACGGAACATTGACCCTCAGAGTGTGGGGCGAAGGTCGTAACCGTTCCGATGCCAAAGAACAGGCAAGGAAAAACGCCGTGTATGAAGTTCTTTTCAACGGTGTATTGAAAGGCAACGATGGCTACAACATGCGTCCCATCGTAGCAGAAGTGAATGCTCGCGAGCGCTATAGGGATTACTTCGACATCTTTTTTATGGATGGTGGAGAATACCTCAAATATGTCAGTCTTGCCGACAAACGTTTCGGATCGACAAAAAAAATCAAAGGCACTAATCAGGTCAGGTATTGCATGACCATCAGAGTGCTCATCCCAGAACTGAGAACAAGAATGAAAGAAGACGGAATCCTTAAAAACTGAGCATCATGAAAAAGCAAATTCTCATCATTGCAGCATTGTTAAGCGTTGCTGTAACAACATTTGCACAAATCACCCTTCCCGAACAGCCAAAGAGAGCCAAGCACATTGACTACTCCTTGCGTGAATCTGGTTATTGGATTGCTGTGCAATTGAGTCCAGCATTCGCAACCACTGGAAAAGAGCAGGCATTAGCGTTACAATGCGACATCATCGACGGCTACCGTTTCTCTGAATTTCTGAAAGTGGGCATTGGCATTTCCCCAAGATTATACACAAATACCTCTCCTTCATTCTGCGGCAAGAACGGGCGTCCCTTCTCATTGCCTATTTATGCCGATGTCAGAGGCAACTTTACCCCTCAAGCTGATGCCATGTTTGCCATTTGCTGGAGTGCCGACATAGGCTATGCCATCAACGAGGGTTTCTATGCCTCGCCTTTTATCGGAATCCGCACTGGTGGAATCCGGCACAACTTCATAGCCGGACTTAGCTATTCATTCCAAAGCCATAGTGTCAACGATAGCAACAACCCAATCCATCTTGTAGGATTGCGCATCGGCTACGAATTCTGACCACGATGTTCTCCAACAAATTAACTATAGAAATCTATAGTATCATAAACTATCAAAACTCAACACTATGATTAAAAAAACACTATTACTCTTCGCACTGACAGCGTTGTGTTCAGCCTATGGTTTCTCGCAAGCCAAAGCTTTGAAAAACCTCGATGACCAATACTCGAGAAACAGCGTCACGAAACTATTCGTTTCCTACGACGATAGGTACAACGATGCCGTGGAAAACGCCTATTCCTCTTTCGGCTTTGGCGAAAAGTACAACTACAACGATCTGGGTATCTCAAGAATCAATGTCCGCAATTCTCGAGACGACATTTCTGACCTTAACGTTCTTCAGCTCATCAACCAAAACAACATTGGAAAATCCATCCTCTCATTCTGGTTCAATCGCAATTCCGATGGCACTATGAGCTATGACAAGGTGCAAGAAAGAGGCCTTTACAATGTCAATGATGGAGATGTCATGATTTCGGAAGCTGCCAAAGTCTCCCAGTTGAACGATATGGGCGACAAACTCATCAAGGACAGTTACGTCGTGGTTTTCAACACCAAAAACATAAAGCGGAAAGAGTCGAAAGACAAGAAAACCGGCAAGGTGACCGTTTCTTGGCAAGCCAAAACTTTCGCTTATGTTTACCAACTTGTCATCGACTCCACCTTTTTTGACGAATTTTACGGAAACATGTGGATACAAGACAACGACAGTCCCGCAGATAAGGCCGCAAAGAAAAAACTTTTCGACGATCTCCAGATGAATATGCGACCCGTTGCCGCCGTTTCCCATATGGCATCCAGCACTGTAACAGAAAAGAACCCTGAGGACAAAGCCATTAGAAGTGCCATCTCTAGTTCTTTCGACAACTTGTTGTTTGAGATGGAAAAAAAGATCCCAGAATGGCAAGTTAAGGTACCAATATACGAAACCCATCCTATCCGCTGCAAAATAGGTACCAAAGAGAACCTGAAGAACGGTACACGCTATAGGGTATATAAATATTTGGAAGACGAACAAGGCAACCTGAAAACCCGCCCTATTGGCTATGTGAGAGCCACAACCATAGCCGACAATAAAATGGTTGCTTCCGGACAATCGCCCACTTCGAGGTTCTATCAGATAGCAGGCGGCCATCTTGAGCCTGGTATGCTGATGCGCGAAAACAAAGACAAAGGCATCGGCATCAGCGTCGGCGGACAATATCATGGTGTCAATACGGTTTTCGTGGATGCCGACTATCTCATGCACATCTCCAACTGGGGTGGCTGCTCTAACATCCTCTTAGGGTTGGGCTTCGACTATAGGGAAGCCATCTATATGGACCTTAATTTCGGCTTCGGATATGGAATCCCTGTCACACGATGGGTCGAGCTCATGCCTTACGCAAAAATCGGTTTCGATGGCATGGCACACGAGAAAGACGAAAACAAGAAGAACAGCTACTCGACTGGCTTCGTTGAAGGCGGCCTAAGGTTCTCCCTACAGCCCGTTTATCCTTTTAGGATATTCGTCCAAGCCGATTATTCAAAGAAATTTTTTACGGGCAACTGCTATGTTGAAGGCGACAACCGCTTCGGAGTTGGTCTGTGTGCCGGCATCAGATACGCCTTCTAAACCTTACAAACAAACAAACAAACAAACAAATCAATAATTCAACCCAATGAAAAAGACATTGATAATGACATTGGTAATCACCATGATGATTCCATTCGCAGCACAAGCTCAGAAAGCATCTGAAGTCAGAAAGCTTTTTGACAACTGGAACAACTACGAGGTGTCGACCGTGCAGGTCGGACAAGACGGCACCAAACTCCTGAAAGTTTGGGGCTTCGGCAAAAAAGTCGACAAGGCCATCATCCAAGCCAAGAAGAACGCCGTTCATGCCTGCATCTTCCGTGGCATTCCCGGCAACAGCGCCACCATGGAAACCCCTGCCATTTGTAAAGATCCCAACGCTTTGGAAAACAATCTCGATTATTTCTATGATTTCTTTGAAACGGGATCCACCTATATCCAGTTCGTCAATCTTACCACCGATGGAATGCCATCGGGACAAGATCGTCGCGAGGTGAAAGGTGGCTACAAAGTGGCCATCTATGTGCAAGTAATGTACGACAACCTAAAGAACAGGCTTGAGGCAGATGGCATTGTAAGAAAACTCAGTACAGGATTCTAAACCGCAAACAACATGAAAAAACTTTCGCATATAAATCTTTTCGTGTTCCTATTGTTCACATCCCTTTTGGGATATGGCCAAGCAAAAAAACCCAAAATCATGGTCATTCCTGCTGATGCTTGGTGCATCAGGAATGGGTATGTTCAAAACTTCAACAACATGGGGAGCATCGAAAAGATCCCCAACTACAAAGCCGCCTTGCAAAACAATTCTGACATAAGAGCTATAATTTCATCCATGGCTGATTTCATGCAAAAAGAAGATTACCAGATAGAATCTCTTGAACACGCCTTGAAAAATGTCGAATCCGATGCTGCTTTTGACATGGTCAGCACATCCAAGTCAGGAAGCGTCATGGCCGAGTCGCCCAAAGACAAACTGCTTTTGCAGGCAAAACCCGACATCATACTTGACCTCGACTTTGAGGAAATCAAGTTCGGACCAAAAATAGCCGTCAAATTCAACTTACAAGCCATCGATGCCTATACGGGAAAAATTATTTCTGGCAATACTGGCCAAGGCACTCCAAGCAGTGCTGCCGACAAAACCAACCAGTTGCAAGAAGTTGTGTTGAGCTTCAAAGACAATTTCCTTTCCGGACTAATGAATCACTTCAACTCTCTCTTCAAGGATGGGCGTGAGATTGTTGTTGAAGTAACACGTTGGGACAATTGCAGCATCGACTTTGAAGAAGAATATGACGACACCGAACTCGGCGAACTCATCGAAGATTGGATGCATGACAACACTGTCAACCACCGATTCTCAACCCAAATGGCCACAGAAAACAGGATGCGGTTTGACCAAGTCAGGATTCCGCTTTACAATGAGAAAGGCAGGGCTCTTGACGCAAAACGTTGGGCTGGCGGCTTAGCCAAATTCATCAAAGACACGACAGGTCAGGAATGTAAGGTTCAAGGCCGTGGTTTGGGACTTGTCAGAATAACTATGGGAGAAAAATGATATGAAAAAGAGAATTTCAACTATTACATTTGGCCTCGCCTTTCTGTTAGGAATCAATCTCATGGGCCAATCAAAGACAAGTGGCATTGTAGTAACTGGTTTTGTCCCCAAACAAGACCGATTGCAGCCTGCTGCCTCCAAAAACATGGAAAACAAAATCAGCCAAATGATTACCGCATCGGGCATGGGTAGTATTGACAACTCCCGATTCGCCATCATCCCGCGCATCATTGTCACTGATTCTAGAGTACAATCTTCTGCCCCTCCGATGATGGTGATGAACGCCGATATCACTTTCTTTATGGGCGATGTTTCAACAGGAAAGGTGTTTGGCAGTCTCACAAAATCAATCGTTGGTGTTGGCGAAACCGAAACCCGTGCCTATGTTTCTTTGATTTCCAACATCAAGCCGAGAGACCAAGAACTGATGCAATTCATGGAACAAGGCAAGAAGAAGATCATCAACTATTACAACGAGAACGCCGATATCTTGATCAACAAGGCAATGCAGTTGGCCTCAATATCCAACTACGATGGTGCCTTGGCCATCTTGGGCGAGATTCCTGAAGATTGTGTCGAAGCTTTCACAAAGGCATCAGGCCCAATGATGTCTATCTACAAAAGCAAAATCGACTACGAAGGAGAAATCCTTTACAGGGAGGCATACAATCTCTGGAATGCCACCTTGGACTACGACGGAGCACTCGATGCCAGTGGCATTTTGGCTCAAATCAGCCCCTACTCGTCTGCCGCTCCCAAAGCCGACGCTCTTGCCGAAAGCATAGGGAGGCGCGTCAGGGAAATCGACAACCGCGAATGGGACTTCAAGTTCCAGAAGTTGCAAAACAATCTTGAGCTACAGAAAGCCATACTCCAGCTGGCTACCGAAGTAGCTCGCGCAGAGGCCAACCGTCCTGTGTACAATTATAATGTGATGTGGTGGTAGCCCATACAATTAAAGAAACAAATTTACAACACATAACGTTAGGTTTCATTGCCAAAGCGCGGCCGAGGCCGCGCTTTGTTTTTTCAATCCTTCAAATACAATGACAATGGGCGACTATCTCATTGAATCATAGAATCACCCAAAAACCATTTCAGCAATCACTTCCTTCCCCGCCAAATCATTCAAATTCTTGAGCAACAACGACTTGGAATAATACAATTCGTTGCGCAGCGAATCGGAATCGACACGGACAAAAAGCATCTTGTTACGGATGGAAAGGTCGATGGTGTGCTTGGCGATGAACGGGCCAACCACCTCGGGCCACGAATTGAGGATCTTCTGCTCATCGAGATATTCCGGGCCTTTGTGACGCTCATAAAACGCCTTGATCAAGTCGCCAAGCGGCTGAACGTCATAATAAACCATCACTGCCTCCTATCTCCTTGACTTGGCCCTTCTCCACCTCAAAAATCTTGTGGCTGATGGTGGTGTTCTCAAACAGTTTCTCCACCCTATTCCGCTGTGTGTCTGTGATAAACACTTGACCAAAATGCTCGTCGCCGACCAAACGGACGAGTTTCATCACGCGCTCGTCGTCAAGCTTGTCAAAGATGTCGTCAAGCAACAGAATGGGCTTGTAGCCTATTTTCTGGAAATTGAACTCGAACTGCGCAAGCCTTATCGACACCACAAACGACTTCTGCTGCCCTTGCGAACCGAAGCGCTTCAATGGATGGCCGTCGAGCGCGAAGTCCAAGTCGTCCTTGTGGATGCCCACGTTGGTGTAGCCCGAATAGCGATCCTGTTGCAAGCTGTTTTCCAGCAACTTATGCAACGGCATCTCGTCCATGCGCGACTGATAGACGATGTTCACTTTTTCTGCGCCGCCCGACACGATTTCGAAATAATGCTGGAAAATCGGGAGGAAATCCTCCAAGAAATGGCGGCGTTTTTGGTGAATGTCGTCGGCGTTTGCGGCCAGTTGGTCGTCCCAAAGGCGGAGCAGTTCGCGGTCGAAGGTGCGCGTTTCGGCAAACTGTTTCAACTGCATGTTGCGTTGCAAAAGAGCACGGTTGTATTTCAGCAAAGCGTTGAGATACAACGGGTCGAACTGCGAGATCACGCCGTCGATGAACTTGCGGCGCAGGTCGCTGCCCTCATTGATGAGGTCGCGGTCGTAGGGCGAAATCATCACCAGTGGAAACCTGCCGATGTGGTCGCTGAGGCGGTCGTATTCCTTCTTGTTGAAGCGGAACGACTTTTTCGCGTCGCGTTTTTGCACACACGAAACCTGCTCGTCGTCTTTTGCCTCGTGGCGATAGGTGCCGTGGATGGCGAAAAAGTCTTGTTCGTGCCTGATATTCAGCTTGTCAGCCGCACCAAAGAAGCTTTTGCAGAACGAGAGGTAATAAATCGAGTCGAGGATGTTGGTCTTGCCTGCGCCGTTCAGGCCGACAAAACAATTCACCTTCTCCGAAAGCAGCAGGTGGGCCGTTTCGCAGTTCTTGAAGTTCGTCAGCTTGAGTTCGTTGAGGTACATTTTTTTCGACTTCGGGATTTCGGGACGGCTTGACAAAGGAGTCTTGCGGTCTCGCGTCAATTAAAACTTGCTCAAATCCATTCTGAGGGTCAGGAAATGCGGCGACCCTACGATATTGTTTCTCGACAAAGCGTAATCAATTTGGAAGGCTTTGATTTTCAGTCCAAAACCAGCGGAGAATCCTATCAGGGTGCGTTCTTTCGGGACGTGCATATAATAATGTGTCGCGTGGTTGTAGGAAGCCCTGAGCACAAGGTTTTTTCCGATTTCCATCTCGCCGCCGATGACGAGGTGGCAGGTCAGGTTGGTGAAGAACTTGGCTGTGTTGGTGGGTTCCTTGATATCGCCGCTGAGCGGGTCGTAGTTGCCCGCAAGGTCGAGCGGGTCGTTGAAACGCTTGTTCCATTGCTGGATGTCGTTGTAGGCAAAAAACAGGGTTAGTGGCAGGTGGTCGAGTTTCTTGGAGGCCATGAAGTCGAGCGAAAATGGCAGCCATTTGTTGTCCACGTTAAGCTCGTGGCAGTAGATTTGCCTTCCGATGTTGCGAGCGGTGAGGCTGAACGCCCAGTTGGAGTAGGCCCAATAGGTGGCGGCCACGTCGACGCCGATGGCGCCGGCCTTTGCGCTTTCGTATTGCAGCCCTGCATATTTCAAGTTGGCTCCGATGCTCCATTTGTCGGTCAGCTCGCGGCCCCAGCCAAGGGTGATGGCATAGTCAGACACGTTGAAGCTGGTGCCGTCGGCGTGGCCGCCTTCCGAGGCGTAGCCCATGCTGCCGTAATTGTAGTATTGCACAGAGGCGGCGAAGCTCCCCGTTTTCTCAAAGGTGCGGCTGTATTGCGCCGTGGCGAAGTTGGTGCCGAGATTGAAGTCGCCGACGTATGAAACGGCGAGGTGGTTGTGCATGTCCTTGCTGATGGCCGACGGGTTGAAAGTGACGTTTTGCAAGTCGCCGTCGTGCACGGGAAGAGGCATTCCGCCCAAAGCAGCGATGCGGGCCGAGTTGGCATCGGTCAGCGCACGGTAGGTGCCGTTGGCCACTTGCGCCGACAAGGGCAAGACCGCCGTCGCGAGCAACAAAGCAAAAAAATGTTTGAATCGGTTCATTTTCAATGTTTTTAGGATAACGCGCCGCACGCCGAAATATTGTTTCGCCAACGGCTTCGCAAGCGATTATTTGTCAATCAGTCCCGGCCCTTTCTTGACGAGCCTGCCTTCCTCCTTCAGCTCGTTGGCAATCTTGTCGAGCAGGCCGTTCACAAAGCGATGGCTTTCGGAGGTGCTGTAGTATTTCGAGATTTCGATGTACTCGTTGATGGTCACCTTGACGGGAATGAAACGGAAGTCCAGGAACTCGGTGACGGCCATGAAAATCAGTATGACATCCATCAGCGCGAGGCGGTCGAAGTCCCAGTTGGAGATGTTTTTCCTAAGGATTTCGGAATACTCGTCGAAGCGGAGCAGGGTAAGCTCGAACAGCTTGACGACAAAATGCTTGTCGTCATCAGCCATGCCTTCTTGGCTGAAGGGCATGGGCAGCCGCGATTGTTCGCCGAAGGTGGACGGCAAGTCGTTGACATACCTCCAAAGCTGGTAGATGGCCAGCTGGTAGTCGCTGTTGAAGGCAATGTCGCGGTCGGCATAAAAATCGTAGAGCGAGCTGTCTTCGGCCATGTACTTGTCAACAACCGTCAGCAAGAAAGCCCTGTCATCGCCAAACGTGTCTTTCCCGTTGCCCATATATTCTTTATATTCAGGAAGATTGAGCATCTTGTTATAGAAACCACGGATGAAATCCTCGCGGTGTTCGGCCCAATTAATCTTGTATTTTTCCTCTAACGAGCGCAGGTGCCTGTTGTCTTGCAAGGCGTTCAAGACCCTGTTGTTGACAAACTTCAGGTTGGGATTGAGGTCTTCTTCGGTGGGATAGTTCTTGTGCTTGTTCTCCTCGATGCGCCGCTCGGCGAAAAGCTTCAGTTCGACGAAGAACGAAAGCTGGTAAATGAATAGCTCATACAACTTGTCGATGGATTTATCCAACTGACGCAAAGCCTTTTGCATATCATTCTCCTTCGACTGGCGATAGGCATAGATGGCCTGCATCACTTTTATTCTCAAGAATCTTCTGTTCACCATAAGCACAACTTTTCGGGATTTCGGACTGCAAAATTACAAATTTTTCCCAAACCCCTTGCGGTAGAAAAAAAATGTCTATTTTTGCGTAAACTTTATTTATTCAACGTTTAATAACTAACTCACTAAAAACCAGTCTGATTACATGAAGAAAAAATTCATCTGCCCCATTTGCGGGTATGTTCACGAGGGAGAAGAAGCGCCCGAGCGCTGCCCTCAATGCAAGCAAGTTGTTGAATGGAAGGTCGTTGACGAAAGCGCGGCCTTGAACTTTGTCACCGAGCACGTCATCGGTATCGCCAAAGGCACCGGCGAGGACATGATCAAGGACCTGAATGCCCATTACATGGGCGAGGCCACTGAGGTCGGAATGTATTTGGCCATGAGCCGCCAAGCCGACCGCGAAGGCTATCCCGAGATTGCCGAGGCCTTCAAGCGCTACGCCTTCGAGGAGGCCGAGCACTGCGCCCGTTTCGCCGAACTGCTTGGCGATGTGGTTTGGGACACCAAGACTAACCTCTACAAGCGCATGATTGCCGAATGCGGCGCCTGCGAAGACAAGATGCGCATCGCCCGCGTGGCCAAGGAGCGCAACCTCGACGCCATCCACGACACCGTCCACGAGATGGCCAAAGACGAAGCCCGCCACGGCAAAGGATTCGAAGGGCTATACAAACGCTACTTCGGAGAATAAATTTAGGTTTGTAGGGCTGTCGTATTACGGCAGTCGAAATGTCAATGCAACAAATGCGGCTGCCACAATACGACAGCCTTACAAATAAACGATTAAACAATTAAAACCATGATCAGCAAGAAATTAGCCAAGGCCATCAACGACCAAATCAATGCCGAGATGTGGTCGGCATACCTTTACCTGAGCATGTCGCAAGACATTTATGCCAAGGGTTTCCACGGCATCGCCCATTGGTTCAAGGTGCAGTTCCTTGAGGAACAGGCTCATGCCGCCATCATGATCAACTACCTGCATTCGCAGGATGCCAAGGTCGTCCTCGCTCCCATCGCCAAGGTGCAAACTGAATGGAAGTCGGTGCTCGCCGCCTTCGAGGACACCCTGAAGCACGAGAAGGAAGTGACCGCCATGATCAACAACCTGTGCGACATAGCCGACGACGACAAGGACCGCGCCGCCGCCAACTTCCTCGCTTGGTTCATCGACGAACAAGTGGAAGAGGAAAAGGCCGCCAGCGACCTTGTGAACCACTGCAAGATGCTCGGCGACCACCTCGGCGGAATGATCATGCTCGACAAGGAGCTTGGCGCACGCCAATACCAAACGCCGGCTCCGCTGAAGCAAGGCTCTTAAACCTTGTGGAAACGGTGCTGCACGGTTTTCCTACAGCCTAAAAAAACTCCGCTGCCCGAAAGAGCAGCGGAGTTTTTCATTGCTTTTCAGAAACTCAATGCCTGACCAACGCCAAGTCCGCCACCAAAAACATAAGGGTCGAACTTGCCGTAGAACAAAAGACTATAGATTCAGCACTAATTTCAGTGTCTGCGACCCCAATCCAGAATCAGCCTTGACAAAATACACGCCAGCGTCAAGCGTGTTCAGGAAGTTCTCCAAAGCATTGTGGTTCAAGCCGTTCAAGTTGTCTTGATACAGCATTCTGCCCATGATGTCAAACACTTTCACCTCGGCCCTGATGCCATTCTGCAAGGCCACACGCACGTTGCCTTTGGCGGGATTGGGATACACCTCTATTATAACTTGGTCGGCTTCGGCATGATGCTCGTCCACCTTCAGCAATTCCATGGCTCTCGCCATGTTTGGGATGCCGTAGCCATATCTGTTGTCGGGGTTGCCGGCCTTGTGGCCGCACGAGCGGACGGCATCGCAAATCTGCTCCACCGAGGCGTATGGATTGTACTGGCGGAGGCAAGTCACCACGCCAGCCAACACAGGCGTGGAAAAGGAAGTGCCACTGCCGTTGTAATAAGATCCGCTGGAGTTGGCCACATAAGTGCCCAATCCCATCGCCATCACGTCAGGCTTGATGCGTCCGTCGTAGGTGGGTCCAACCGAGCTGAAAGAGGCGCGGTTGCCAGAAACATCGACCGCGCCAACGGTCAGCACGTGCTCGGCATCGGCGGGAATGCCCAAGGTGCAAGGTGCTTCCGTAGTGCCAATGCCTTTATTGCCTGCCGAAACGAGGCAAATCATGCCACGGCTGGCCGCGATTTCCGCACCGATGCTCGCCGGCGCGGTCTTGCCGTCGAAATGCGACTGCGGGTGGTCCCACTGCGTCATTTCGAAGCCGATGTAGCCCAAGGAAGTGGTGCACAAGTCCACGCCAAGGCTGTCGGCATACTCGGCACCGCTCACCCAGTTGTATTCCTCGATGATGTTCTCCGTGGAGCCGTCCTCGGTATGAATCAAATAATAGGATGCCTTGGGAGCCGTGCCCACGAAAACGTCGGGAACGTAGGCCGCCATGGTGCTGAGGCAGGAAGTGCCGTGCGGGCCTACCGCATAGACGGAAGTGCTGCCATAAACGAAATCACGTGTTCCTAACAAACGGCCTTCCTCGCGCATATTGTCGAAACAAGGGTGCGTGTCGGTACCAGTAAAACCGCCATCAAGGACGGCCACCACCACGCCCTCGCCACGAAACCCTCTGTCATGCAGCACATTACCTTGAATTTGGGCAATTTGTTCCGACCCGCCACCGTAGAAGTCGTTCAAGGCACGCCCAACTTCGACGGACTTCATCTCGTTGGCCAACCAGCGTTCCTTGCGCTCCTGAGCCTCGGGATCGTTGGGACAATTGCGCACCACCTCCACAAAACTCAGCGCATTGATGGCAGCTATCACGCTCGAGTTGGTCGTGTAAACCGAAACGCCGTTGAGCCATTTGGAGGGGTTCAGCAGCTGCGCACCGCAATCGGCCACAGCCTGAAGATAATGAGGATTGACCGGAATATCGTACTCATCGATAGCAACACCTTGATTTGCACGACGTTGCAAAGCCCTTTGGCTCAGATATGCCTCAGGATTGTCGATGGAATAAGGCGAGTTGGCCTTGTCGGTGAACTGCACCCAGTAAATGTTGGTGGCCACTTGCGCCTTCGCAAACGATGCAGCAAGCATGAACATCAATAATAGTGATACTTTTACTTTTCTCATGTTGAAACAGTTATTGGTGAAAAATGTGCAAAAATAAACAAAAATTCACTACTTTTGCAGAAATTTTCAAAAACCAACGCCATGCGCATCGACATCATCGCCGTTTTCCCCGCAATGTTTGAGGGGCCGTTCACCGAGAGCATCATCAAACGCGCTGTAAACAAGGGCATTGTGGAAATCGGGCTGCACAATCTCCGCGACTACACCACCGACAAGCACCACAAGGTGGACGACTACTCTTTTGCCGCCGGAGCGGGCATGGTGATGATGATTGAGCCTGTCGACAACTGCATCAGCCACTTGAAAAGCCAGCGCGACTACGACGAGGTCATCTACATGAGTCCCGACGGCGAGCTTTTGGACCAGCCTTTGTGCAACCAACTCTCGATGAAGCAAAATCTCATCATCCTCTGCGGCCACTACAAAGGCATCGACGAGCGCATCCGCGAGCACCTGATTACCAAGGAGATAAGCATTGGAAACTATGTGCTTTCGGGCGGCGAGTTGGGTGCGGCGGTGCTGGTTGACAGTTTGGTGCGCCTCATCCCCGGCAGCTTGGGCGACGAAACCTCCGCCCTCTCCGACTCGTTCCAAGACGGATTGGTTTCGCCTCCCGTTTACACACGACCACGCAACTACAAGGGCTGGGAAGTCCCAGAGATACTTTTGTCGGGCAACGACTTGAAAATCCACGAGTGGAAACTGGAGCAAGCCATCCAGCGCACCAAGGAGCGCAGACCCGAAATGTACGAAATTTTTAAAAAAAGCGAATTATAATCGTAACATATTGAAATTATTTGTACCTTTGCAGCCACTTTTTGGAGAAAAATATACAAAAAAACACATAAAATGAGCAAGAACGCACTAATTCAATTCGTTGAAGATCAAATCGTTGTAAAAGATTTTCCGAAGTTCAGAGCCGGTGACACAATCACCGTGACCTACAAGATCATTGAAGGCCAAAAGGAACGTTTGCAAAGGTTCCAAGGCATTGTCATCAAGCGCAGCGGCCAAGGCAAGACTGGCACGTTCACCATCCGCAAGATTTCCAACAACATCGGCGTTGAAAGATGCTTCCCCATCGCTTCCCCGATGATTGAGAACATCGAAGTGAACAAGTACGGCGCCGTCCGCAAGTCGCGCATCTACTACCTGCGCGGCCTCCGTGGCAAGAAAGCCAGAATCAAGGAAGCCAAGAAATGATTCCTTGACCGACAAGAAAAAGAAAGGCTCCGATTGGAGCCTTTCTTTTTATCGGCTTTATTGTATTTCTCTTTGTATTCCTACATCAATTCTCCGATTTCTGTTGTTCATTCAAAAGATTCAGAATGATCATCACAAGTAAGTTCATAGTCATTCCCGCCCCACATCTTGATGGTGCCTTGGGTGCGTTTCTCCCAGTTCAACATAGAATCCTTTGAAGGAGTATGGTTATTAACCTCTTCAAGGTTCATATAAATGCCCTGAGGATAATTCATTTTGTTTTGAGCAAAGCTTACACAAGACAATGCAGTTGCAACAATGAATAATAAACGCCTTTTCATATCAGAATTATTTTAAAAATGTTGCCTTATTCCTCCGTCTTCTTCCTCCGTTTGAAAATCTTCGTCCGAAGCATGAAAATGGTCAGCGCGGCCCAAAAAACGACCAACACGCCTAAAGTTATCCAAGTGGCCGAAAGGCTTTGCGGGGCATAACCGACTAACAAAAGGACTGGGAAGCCCAAAACGATGGCCGACAGGGTTTGCAACACGAGGTTGTTGGCGGCGGGTGTCTCAAACTTCGGGTCGATTTCGCGCAAGAGAATCATGCCGTTGCTCGCCGTGCCCGTCAGCATTCCGAACATCGAGAAGAAACCTTCATACTTGTAATCAGGATACAAATGCCTGGAAATCAACAAGACATATACAAAAGTAACCATCGCGCCCAAGGTGACAATGATGATGAAAGGCAGCACGAACTTGCCGAAGTTCTCGAAACTGATGGCCGCCGTGCCCGCCACAATCATGATGTCAAAGCAAAAACCACTAATGCGGTTCAGCATGTAGTTGTTGATGTATTCGCGTTCCATGAGGTGCGCCTTCTTGAAGCGTTTCAGAATGGTCTTGAACAGGATGCCAAACAGCGTGCCAATCAAGAAGTTGAAACCCCAAAGCATGGGTTTCAGCGTGTTGGTGCCGAAGTTGCCCAACTCCATACCTTGAATCCAGTTGGTGAACAGATAGACAAGGAAATAGACGAACAGCACCATGCAAATCTGCACCGACAGCTTGTCGATGGACTCGGCATCGGGGATTTCGCCCTTGCTCTCGTAATCTTCCAACTTATTCACCTGAGCTTCAACGATTTTCTTTCTCGATAGTATGCCTTTGCGACGCAGGATGTTCATGTAAATCACGCCCACCACACTTCCGACTATGAAACCCATTGCCGCGATGGACAGGCCGAAGTCGGCGCCTGGGAAGTCGATGCCCTGCTCCGTGGCCCAGCCTGTGAAAATCTTGCCGAAGTTCAAGGCCTGTCCCGGACCTTGGCCGTAGCCCATCGGCAGCAGCAAGCCGGCGGCGTAGAACAATCGCTTGCCGAAATAGAAGAACAAAATGGAAACAATGAGGCCCACGATGCCTTGGATGACATAGGTGGAGGCCGTCAGCGCACCCGTCTCAATCACTTTCATCGGCGTGGATTTCGACTCTATCTTGTTGTTTTTCAACGCCAAGGCCACAAATCCCAAACCCAAGGCGTGATAGGTCACCACTTCCATCATCGGCTTGTTGATGATATTGCGGCAATCTGGGAATGCCTTGTAAATCAGTAGCAACAAGCCGCCCAAAAGCGCCGAGGGCAGCAAACTCTTGTTCAGGAAAGGGATTTTGGTTCTCAGCACGTTACCCAAAAGCAATGCCGTCGCCAAAATGCAGAATTGAATCAACCATTGCCAGGCCTCGGGCCGGTCGAAGGTCATTACGGAAATGTCTAAAAGCATAATATTCAGTTGTTTGATTATCGTTTTATTGCAGCTTGACAGCAGTACCCGAGACAGAAACCATCAGCATTGAACCGCTTTGACCCAACACCTCATAGTCCACATCAATGCCTACCACAGCATCCGCATTCAATTGACCAGCCCGTTCTTCCAATTCCCTCATAGCTTGGTTACGAGCTTTAATCAACTCCTGTTCGTAGGAACCCGAGCGTCCACCGACAAAATCGCGGAGACTGGCCTTAAAATCCTTAATAAAATTCACGCCAGAAATCACTTCTCCGAATACAATGCCCTTGTATTCTGTGATGGTGTGACCTTCAACGGTCGGTGTAGTTGTAAGTATCATAATGCCACATATTTTATAAACTGCCCGCAAAAAACCATTTCAACTGTTCCTGACCTTCTTCAAAATCGGGGCTTTCACCCTTGGCGGCGGTTATGCCATGCTCTCGATGGTGGAGAAGGCCGTCGTGGACCAAAAGAAATGGATTCCCAACGACGAGTTTTGGGACATGATTGTTGTGGTTCAGTCGCTTCCGGGCGTGTTTGCCGTCAATACTGCCTTGTATGTCGGGCAGCGAGTGGCTGGCACCCGAGGCGCTTTTGCCGCCATGCTGGGAGCCATCATCCCGAGCATCACCATCATTCTGCTTTTGGCCACCGTTTTCCGCGAATACCGCGACCAGCCCGTGGTGGAGCGCATCTTCAAGGGCATCCGTCCTTGTGTGGTGGCGCTCATCCTTGCCCCTTCGCTTCGGATGATTAAATCCGCAAAAGTCACCTGGAAAACCGCCATCATCCCCATCGCCACGGTGTTCCTGATTTGGAGGTGCAAGATTTCGCCCGCATACGTCATCCTCGCAGCCATCGCGGGAAGCCTGATTTATGCACTTGTTATTAATAGACGCGAGACTGTGAGACGCGAGACGCGAGACGAGGATAGTCCCGTATTTCGTGTCCAAAAACACAAGGAGGCCGAGCCATGATTTACTTGCAGTTACTATGGGTTTTCGTAAAAATCGGCGTGTTGGGCTTCGGCGGCGGCTATGCCATGCTCTCGCTCATCCAGCACGAGGTGGTGGACCATTATGGCTGGATGACCATGACCGACTTCGCCGACATGGTGGCCATCTCGCAGATGACCCCTGGTCCGATTTCCATCAATTTGGCGACCTACGTGGGCTACACCACGGCGGGCTTCGGCGGCTCGCTGTTGGCCTCGTTTGCGCTTTGCCTGCCGTCCGTCATCATGGTGTATCTCATCCTCAAACTCTTCATGAGCAAACGAAACAACGCATTGATGGACAACACCTTAAAAGGCTTGAAACCCGCCATCGCCGGACTCATCTTCGCTGCCGGACTTTCCATGATGAACCTGCAAAACTTCCCCGATTTCGGTCGCGGACAATACAATATCAGCGTGATCATCTGCGTTTTTGCTTTCGTGGCCTCGTATTTCTTCAAGGCCAACCCAATTCTGCTGATTGTGATGTCGGGAATTGTCGGATTTGTTTTTTATTAGGGAACATAAGATTTAAAAATTCAAAGATTTGAAATTCATCAAGTTATGAAGAGATTACTCATTGGAATAATGGTTTTGTCGGTGCAAATCGCCTTCGGGCAGCACATCCTCACTTACGAAAGCTACGCCAAAGGCGTTGCAGAACAAGACACGACCACCATCAATGTGGTTGAAAGTTACAAATGCCTGAAAATCCGTACTGTAGAAAAGAAACTCGCCAATCCCATCCCGGGATATGCCGAGACCAACACCTATGTAAATTACGCAGAAGACTCCGTTTACACCATCGTGGATTTCGCCGACGCGAAATACTACAGCTCCTACCCTTTCACGGATAACGACGTGGTTTTCAGCGAGGAAGGATCGGAAAAACTGTTGGGTTACGAATGCAAAAAATACAAAACGAGCATCAATTCCAACACGATTGAAGTGTGGATGACCGAAAGTCTCGGTTTCGAGGCCACACCCATGCCCGGACTTGGCCGGCTGAGCGGCGTGATGGTGCGCTGCATGAGAAACGGATCGTACATCACTGACCTGGAGGAAGTTAAAGACCAGAAAATCGACTTGCTCAACCTAATTCCTGAATACAAAGGCGAGCGCAAAACCACTCGCGAGTTGAGCCAACTGCGCAAGGACAGGCTCGTCATACGAATCCCCGTTTTCGAGGATGAGCAAATAAATTTCGCTGATTACGAACCTTTTACGAAAGAAATCCCCTTCGACACGGTCATCCATTTCAGTCACGGCACACTGATTGTCAAGCGCATGAAACTGCCTTTGTTGCCAGCGCATTACCAAATCTTCGCCGAAATCCAACAACGCTCAAACGGCGATGCCTACGACCGCTCGGCCTCCGTCTTCGTCATCCCGACCGAATCGGCCAAAAGCTTCAAGGACGGATTGACGCAAGGCATTGAAACCCTGCCCCTTATCGTTGGAAAAGACGGCAAGGAATACCAAGGCATCAAAGCTGAAAAAGATTATCTGCCACCTGTCGAACTGGTGCGTTTCTTCACCTCGTTTGGAGCGGGACATTTCAACGACCGTGTACAGATTGACGGTTTGGAATGGACGGAAGAGAACTATTACAAGCAGGAAATCAGCGAGTTGCGCGACCGCTTGCGCGGCGATGTGCTCATCGGCGCCTTCATCGGCAACTACGACAAGGGTGGGCACAAGATTTCCCTCAACCTCCTCGCTTATCCCGGCGACAACAAATGGAGCGAAAAGCCGCTGAAACAGCACTCCATTCCGATCTTCAACACCTGCAACGTACTGGAAATGAGCGGACAAAACTATGGTCACCTGTTTGCAACCGACACCTTGGAAGTAGAGTTCGAGATCCCAAAAGATGCCAAAAACGTGCAATTGCGCTATATCAGCACCGGCCACGGTGGCTGGGAAAACGGCGACGAGTTCAACCCGAAGGAAAACGCCATCTTCATCGACGGCGAGAAGGCTTTCACCCACACGCCTTGGCGTTGCGATTGCGCCACCTTCCGCGACCAAAACCCCGTTTCGGGCAACTTCTGGAACGGCCTCTCCTCCTCCGACTACTCGCGCTCGGGCTGGTGTCCCGGCACGGCCACCAATCCCATTTGGTTCGACCTCAGTCATTTGAAGCCCGGCAAGCACACGCTGCGCATCGCCATCCCCCAAGGCAAGGATGAAGGCGAGAGCTTCAGTCATTGGATGGTGTCAGGAGTGGTGGTTTATGAGTTATAA
>ONVP01000244.1 GCA_900321315.1 uncultured Bacteroidales bacterium | reverse complement strand
CGGCATAGACACATTCCACCTCGGGGCGGTTGATGTGCTTGAGGTTCTTGCTGCTGATGCTGGCGTATTTGCCTTTCTTTTCCAAAGGGAACTGCCTGATGCGGCTGATGTTGGCATGGGCGCAGATGCAGTCGTCGGGGATGCGCAAGGCCACCCAAACGGCGCCGTTGTTTCCCGGCCCTTTGCCGATGATTTCCATGATCCAAGCCTCGTTGGGGTCGCAAACGGTGAGGGTCTCGCCACTGCTGTTGTAGCCGTATTCCTCCACCAGTTCGGCCATGCACTTGATGGCTTCGCGGGCAGTGGCCGAGCGTTGCAAAGCCAAACGCATCAGGGAAAAATAGTCCAAAAGGCCATCTTGATTGACGAGTATCAATCGCCCGTCGAAGGTGGTTTCCACGATGGTCACCTGCTTTTCGTTCATCAGGCCGACGACATTATAGGTGTATTCCACCTGCTTCACATACCGACCTTTGTGCGAAGGTCCCCAGCCGCGAATCTCAATCAGTTCGCCGGGTTCGTGTCGTCCCGAAGGACTGTAAAACAGTGAGCCGCTAAAGCCGAAGCCGTCGCAGTTGTAAGTGCACATTACGCTGCCATCGACTGAGGCTTTCTTGCCGACAATCAAGTTAGTACATGCCATCGCGGTTTCTAATCCGATGGCCATCATAAGGAAGAAAAAGAGTGTTTTTTTCATTTGTAGAGTGTTTTTTGTCGTATATGTTCGGTTTTCTGAAATGTCTTGCGCTATTCTGTTTGTTGGTTGTCCTTGAACTTGTAGAACTCGTTGACTAGGCTACGGTAGCCAAGAATCTTAAGTTTTTCGTAGTCAACGCGATAATTTGTTTTTGTGTGCTTTCCTGTGCTGAGGAAACGGATGTTCTGTTGCAAATAATGGTCGATTTCTTTAAGACCTTCTGTTTGGTTGATGATGGGGAAGAACCACCGCGACCAGTTGAGGGTGTCCGGCTCGTCACTTTCGAAACATTTGTGGTTGAAGTAGTTGATGAGTCCTTTCATGGCGTACTCGGCTTTAATGTCGTATTTGCCGCGCCAGCGCATGAGCGACCGGGCTTTGCGCCTGATTTTTCCCTTCATTTTCTGTCGGGTCGATTCAGAAATGTCAATGTTGCGACCGTGGCACATGAAGCCTAAAAACTCGTAGGCTTCGTCGGGCGTGAAGATTTTTTCCTTGTCGTGGTTGATTTCCAAATGGTATTGCTCCATAAAATGAAGTAATGTAACCCTGTGTTTTTCAAGTGTTTCCTTGTCATTGGCAAAAAGGATGATGTCGTCGGAATAGCGAGCGTAAACGATGTTGGAATCGGCAAAATGATGGTCGATTTCGTTGAGGTAGACATCGGCAAGGAAAGGGGAGGTGGGTGTGCCGGCCATCACCCCATGAGCTTCTTCGATGATTTGGCCGTTATAGATGGCGCGATTGTCTGTGAGCATGGTCTCGAAAAAGCGATACAAAAGCGAGTCGTCGGCTAGTATGTCGGCCAGCATGGGCAACAGCCTCTCGATAGGGATGGAGTTGAAATAGTTGTGTATGTCGAGTTTGTATGCCCAAACGGCCTGGTTTCGAATGGCTTTGTTGATGCTTCGGATGGCGTCGTGCGCTTTGAAGCCCCGACGGAATGCGTAGCAGTTGGGCGCAAAACGGTCGTCGTATTTGTAAAGCAGGTGGGCGATGAGCTTGAGTGTCGTCATTTCTTCAGGTGGGTAGCTGTAGACGACACGCTTCTTGCCCGTTCCCATCTTGTTGACAATCTTCTTTTGCGGAATACCCAAGCTTTTTCCTTGTGCAAGTCGTTGGGCGACAGCGAGATATTTTTGATCTTCCACGAAAGCGTCGGCTTCCTTGAACTCATGCCAATTGAATCGGCCTTTTCTCAGGCGATAGGCCAAGAATTCTTCCCAAACTTCCTGTTGGGTGAGTTGAGCGATGATGCTTTCCATGGCGAATAAAAAAAGGGAAAAAGGGGAGGAGTTTTGAATTCGCATAATTGCGAATCGACGAGAGGATACCTTGGCCGGTTGCCTGCAAAACCGAGAAATAAAGGTCAAGGCTGCCTCCTTCGCAGGCGCGGACATGCCGCATCCCCTTTCCCCGATAAATCGTCATTGATGCATGAAACTATTAATGCGCTGGATGACGTAATCCCGCTTGTTAGAAAACTGCGTGTAGAACTTGATGTAAGGCAACCCCATCTTTTGGGCATACATTCTGGAAATCAAGTATTTCACCTTGTTGTCGTGGTAGTGTGCTTTGCCTAACATCACTAGACCCTTTGGTTGCCCATTCTGCGAGAGGACAAAGTCGTAAGGCCTGCCCCATTCGGCTCTGTAGGCTTGGGTCGGACGGCCTTCGTAGAGCTTGAACTCTTCGCTGACATAACCCGCCAAGTTCTGTACAGGCACACATTCCTGGATGGTGTACTGAGTGAATTCCGTAGTCAGGATTTCCCTGAAGTAGGCTATCCATTCTTCCTCGGTACGCTCTATTTTAGGGTATTGGTACGAGGAATTTGTTTGAGTCGTTTTTTGCGATTCGTTTTTCGATTTGACGGCTTCGTAGATGCTTTTTGCAATGTTGAATAAGAGTCCCATAATCAAAGATTTAATTTCGCGTCAAAAGTAATGTTTTTTTTTCTGAAATGTCGCTTTTTTCTGAAAAATGTTGCATATTTTTTCAAAAATAGTCAAGGGCAAGCCCATCACTTGCCCCTGACAGCTCATAATCTTTATCTTGTTGTTGCTTTTTCGATGTCTATGTTGACTTAACTCTCAATGCTACACTATTATACTAACTCTTTCCAAATGTCCATTGGCAAATGGATGTTTTCGACATCGACAGCGCCGGCAAACAGCGGTGCGATTTCGGCGGGGGTGAAGCCTGCAATGCCGCAGCCTATCTTGGTGACGAGGAAAATCAGCTCGGGGTGCAGCTTCGCGAAGGCGATGAACTCGTCCACGTAGGGCTTGATGGTGTTCACGCCGCCTTGCATGGTGGGAATGGCATAGCTTTGTCCTTGCAAACCAACGCCTTGGCCCATGACGGCACCGAATTCCTTAAAGGCGAGGCGTGCCGCGCCGCCACCGTGGGCACCTTGCAAGTTGCTGCCGAAGACGAAGATCTCGTTTTTGTTGAGCTTGTCGATGAACTCGGGCGTGACGCGGTGACTGAACTCGCTCATTTCTCGGTAGTTGCGGTTTTCTCGGTTCGACTTGGAGCGGAACAGTTTGCGCATCATGCTGGGCATGGCGGCAGTCATTTCCCGTTCTGTTTCGAGGCGACTGTACATCATCGTGCGCGACTTGCGTTCTCTTGCCCAGGCCTCACTCATGCCATCTTCGTCGTCACGGAAGGCCATGTGGTTGTCGATGCTGAGCTGCTGCGAAACGGCCTCCAGGTCTTGGTTGGTGCCGATGTAGGCGAAGTTCCAGCCTTCCTCGTCCTTCATGCGCTCCACAAGAGCCTTGATGGCGGCTCCTGAAAACTCTTTCGAGGCGTTCTCCAAACCGTCAGTGATGACGGTCACCACGGCGGTGGCATCGTCCTTGTCCTTGATGGCCTTGTACAAGGCGTTGATACTGATGCCCATAGCGTCATACAACGGCGTGCAGCAGCAGGGACGGTACTCTTTGGAAGTCAGTTCCTTGACCTCGGCGATGGGCACCTTGTCATAAACGAGGGTCTTTTCGCAGTCGCAGAAAATCATCAGCGAGACGAAGTGCTCTTGCGTGTCGTTGAAGCGTTCCTGTGCCGATCGGATGCCGCCCACGGTCTCGTTGAAGCCAGAGATGGCGGCCTTGGTGATGCTGCCCATCGAGCCGCTCTTGTCCAAAATAATCAG
>ONVP01000184.1 GCA_900321315.1 uncultured Bacteroidales bacterium | reverse complement strand
CGACATTTTGCTGAAAATGATACACATTGAGAACCGTGGCAGCTGTATATAATCGATGGAACAAAAAGACATTATGCCGCAATTCCAAGATTATTTTATGGATTTTTCCGTTTTTCTATAAAAAACCATAGAAAAAGGAATGATTTTACCCAAATAGCTGGTCACCTTTCACATCGCGCGGTATCTTTCTCGCATACATATTATTAAGGAGTCCGTTAGGCGTGATGAATGTCGGCAACAGCGATTTCTTGGTTTTTGTCACCTTGCGGAAAATGCGCATCCGTTGGTTGAGGTGGCTGTCGTAGCTTTTGGTAATCTCGTATTCGTTTTGCGAATACTTCATTTCGCAAATGCTGATGCACTTGTCGGAACGGTCGATGAGCAAGTCGATTTGCGCTCCATGTTTCAGGTCTTCGTCCGTTTCATCGGCAATCATGTTTTTCGTGGGACGATACGTCCAAGAGCAAGGTGTATTGATGGTGCCGTCGATGCCCAAGGCTTGCACAATCTGGTCCAAGTGGTTGAGGCACAAGATTTCAAAGGCATATCCACACCAACTTTCATATTGATTGGTGGCTTGCATCTTTTGCCAGTAGCCCTTCAAGTAGTTTCCCGCATCGTTCATAAAACGGAAATGGAAAAGCGTAAAGGGGTCGATGAGCTGATACAAACGGTCTTTTTTGCTCTTTTTGAACGGAATATAGCTCCTGATGAAAGAGCATTCCTCCAATTCTTGTAACAAGCGGGTTAGGTTTCCGTTGTTGGTTTGATGCGCCTCTTCGATGATTTCTGTTCGTGTCATGCCCATGCCTTTCTTTTCCAAGGCGGTCACAACGGCAATGTGGTTTTCCGATTTCTTGAAAAGCGACTTGAAGATTTTTCGGAATTCGTCCACCATTTCCCCGCCACGTGTAAAACACAGTGATTCAATGTTTTGTGCCACGCTTTTGCCGCGCTCAAAGAGTGAAAGGTAATAGGCCACACCGCCCATGGCCATATAGCATTCCATGATTTCCTGTCGTTCGTATATAAATCCTTGGGCTTGAAAGTATTTCTCCGTCTCTCCCAAAGTGAAAGGCGCAATCAGCATGGTGTGTGTGGCGCGATTGTGCAGCCCGCCTCTGGAGTTGATGACCTTGTTAAGCATCCAAGTGGTGGCGCTTCCGCAAACAATGAGCTTGATGTCGTTGCGATAGGCTGCCCAGTCGTTCCAGAAATGCTCCAAGGCGCTGACAAACTTCGACCCTCGAGTGTCGAACCAAGGCAATTCGTCGAAAAAGAGGATTTTCGGTCCTTCCTCGGCTTCCTTTTCAATATAGGTGGATAACTGGCGGAAGGCCTGTGTCCATGTTTTTGGCCTTTCCATTGTGGGTGTGAAGTTGCTGAGCGCGTCGCTGAAGTTTTCCAATTGTTCCTTGGTGCTTGCGTTCTCTTTTCCTGTCATGCGGAATGTGAATCGGTTTTCAAGCAGTTCTTTCACGAGGAAAGTCTTTCCGACGCGCCGTCTTCCATAGATGGCAATAAATTCCGACCTGTTGCTGGCGATGTAGTTCTCCAACAGGGTCATTTGTTCTTCGCGGCCAATGATGTTTTCTTTCATGGTAAGGAATGCAATTTTGGCGCAAAGTTACAAAAAAACCATAGATTGCGCCAAGTTTGAAGAGATTTTTGGCGCAAAGTGGAATAAAAAGTATAGATTGCGCCAAGTTTGAAGAGATTTTTGGCGCAATCGTGGTGTTTTTGGGGAGATTTGGCCGAAAATGTACAATTTGTTGTAACTATCTTATCCAAATAACTCCGACCCCAAATCATCAACCGACCACACAGGCACAATCTCAATCTTAAACCGCAAAGCCCTCAACCCCAAAACTCCAAACCACCATTTCTCCCACAAAGGCTTTACAAACTGATTTTCAGTCCGGCGAAATAGGTGCGCGGCAATCCGGGGCCGTAGATGTAGCCGGCATCGCGGAGTGCGCCTTGGTCGAAGTCGTTTTGGAAACTGTTCAGGATGTTTTGCACGCCGCCGTTGAGTTGCAGGCTGGTGCCTGCGGTCAAAGGGATGTTGTAGGTGAGCTTGACGCCAAGGTCGAAGAAGGAAGGTGTCAGCTTTTCGCAGTCCTTTTCGACAAATCCGGCAAAATGTTGCACCAGCATTGGTCCGGTGTAAACCGCTGATATTGAGGTTTGAAACAGTTGCGTGATGGGACAAACGGCGGTGAGGTAGCCGTAATGGTCGGGGGTGCGGAACATGCGTCGTTGCGGCACCACATCGGGGTCGTCGCTCCAAGCCTCGGGTTCCTTGTAGCGACTTTGCTGCCAGGTATAGCCCGCCTGAAGGTTGAAGTTGTTGCGACTGAGTTGTGCCTCAACATTGATACCGCCCACGTAAGCACCCGCGCCGTTGCAGCGTTCGAGGAGCAGGTTGCCGTGCTCGTCGGTGCCTTGCGGACGAAGCACGAACACATCGTTGAGATTGGTGTAGAAGCCTTCCGCCA
Source organism: uncultured Bacteroidales bacterium (assembly GCA_900321315.1). Taxonomy (GTDB): domain Bacteria; phylum Bacteroidota; class Bacteroidia; order Bacteroidales; family F082; genus Limimorpha. The sequence continues at coordinate 2,302 of ONVP01000184.1, read as the reverse complement.
ACAAGCTGAAATCGAAGGTGCCAAACCGGTGCTCCCAGTCGATGGAACCGCTGAGGCTGTGGCTGTATTCAGGGCGAAGGTCGGGACTGAGGCTGATGAGGGCCACTTCGCCGCCAACGGCCATGATGTGGAGGTCTTCGTCGAAGGCCTGCGGCGCACGGAACCCCGAGGAATAGCTGAGGCGCGTGGTGATCGACGGCAAGGGTGTCCAGCGCAGGTTGGCCCGCGGACTGAACACAGGTTTGTCCATTAGGCTATGCTTGTCGGCACGCAAGCCGAGAAGGAAACTGAAACGTGCGTTCTTCCATTCGTTTTGCGCGAACACGCTGGCGATGTCGGCCTTTTGCTCCACGAGGCGGTCGTAGGCAGGCTGCTCGTCCACGAGGTGGCTGGTGGCCCATTCGGCGCCTGCCACCATGACAGCCGGCATGAAGAGCAGGCGGTCAAACAGGTAAGAGGCTTGCGTTCCAAGCACCGAACTAATGTCCCTTGAGGTGCCGTAGGCGTTCAGGTCGTATTGGGTGCCGTAGTAGGTGTCGCGGTCGATGGACTGCAAGGAGCCGAACACAGAAAGCCGGAAGCGGGTGTCGAGGCTCATGAACTCGTAGTTGAGGCTGCCGCCGTGCACATGATGTTCAGCTTGCTCGGCCACTTGGCACAGGTGGGGTTGCAGGTTGATGCTGTCGCCGCCACGGCGAAACTCGTACAGGTTGTGGTATTCGGCGTTCAGTTTGGAGCGTTGGCTGAACCGATAAAACGCCCGCGTCCCAATGTTCATGGAGCGTTGTCGGCCCAGCTCCGTGAAGCCGTCGCCGTCGTGGTCGTAGCCTTGGCGCGTGTGTGCCGACCCGAAAATATAGGCTCCGGCCTTGTAGTCGGGCGACACCAAAGCGGCATTGACCGAGGTGACATTGTTCCATGATTTCCCGCCAATCAGGTTGGCCGTGTGGCCCACTTCGAGGCTGTTTTTCACCGGCTCGCGGGTGATGATATTGACCACACCGCCGATGGCATTAGCGCCAAACAAGGCCGAACCTCCGCCACGGATGATTTCCACACGGTCAATCATCGAGACGGGGATTTGCTCAAGGCCATACACGCTCGCCAAGGCACTGAACACGGGACGGCTGTCGATGAGAATTTGGGAGTATTTGCCCTCCAGTCCGTTGATGCGCACTTGGTTGGTGCCGCAGTTTTGACAAGTGTTTTCCACCCTCAGCCCAGGCTGGAAATTCAAGCCTTCGGCCAGATTGGAGGCATTGACGTTCTCCAAGATGAGCGGCGCCAACACATTCACCACCGTGGCGGCTTCGCGACGATTTACCTCCAAGCGGTTAGCCGAAACCACCACTTCCTGCATCAGCTTCGAGTCGGGTTCTATATGGAAGTTCACCTCCTTGCTCTTTCCCGTTTCCACTACAATTTCCTGACTTACAGTCTTGTATCCGATTAGCGATGCCTCAATGGTGTGCTTGCCTTCAGGCAGGTTGGTGAGATGGTAGTGGCCCGTCTCGTCGGTGGCGGCACCTATCAAGGTGCCTTTCAGCACCACATTAACATAAGGCAGATGTTGGCCGTTATGCTTGTCGATCACATGGCCGAAAACGTTGGCATCGGTGTTTTGCGCGAAAGTCGGCAATCCAAGGCCGACAAAAAGAATGGCCATAAAAAAGCCCTGTCTCATTCTGTTCTTGTTCATAGTTTTGCTCAAAAAATGGTAATGACTGAAAAACGGTGCAAAAATACAGCTTTTGCCCCAAGTGGATTATCCCCATTTGTGAGGATTTTGGCGGCAGCACTCATCGTTTTTGAGGATTTGCACTACCAAAAAACAGCAAGAAGCAGCATAATCATGCTGCTTCTTGCCCTAAAAGTTGGGATAAATCAAAGGTTGTCCTTGAAATACTGCGTGATCTTCGTGATCATGTGCGCTCTGTCCATGCCATACACGTTGTGGTCGTGGCCGGGATAGACGAAGTAGTCGAGTTGCTTGCCGTTGTGGATGCAGTTCTCGACGAAGACGAGGCTGTGTTGCCACATCACGACAGGGTCGGTGGTGCAGTGGATCATCAGGAGTTTGCCTTCGAGTTTGTCGGTTTTGTTTTCGAGGCTGGTCAGCTCGTAGCCGTCGGGGTTCTCCTCGGGCGTGTCCATGTAGCGCTCGCCGTACATGATTTCGTAGTACTTCCAATCCAACACGGGACCGCCTGCCACGCTCACCTTGAACGTTTCAGGATAGTTGATTTTCAGCGAAGTGGACATGAAACCGCCATAGCTCCAGCCGTCGCTGCCGATGCGGTTG
>ONVP01000373.1 GCA_900321315.1 uncultured Bacteroidales bacterium | reverse complement strand
TATGTGCCTTCCGTTCTCAACATGATTCGGTTTATTCGGCAAAGATAGTGTTTTTTGGCAAGTTGGCGATTGTTAGAGGTAAAATTCGGGCGGATTCCGCAGAACCCGCCCGAACAACGATTATTCCATTGGGTTTGTCTTCATTTCATCGCTCTAATACTTCTCTTCTCTTACCAAATCTCCTTCTTCATTCCAAAAACGCCATATGCCAATTGGTTTGCCGTTCTTATAAAAAAACTCATACTGCTTTTGTCCATTGGGATACCATGCCTCGTTAGCACCTTCAAACATACAATCATTATATCCAACTCTGCTTTCAATGGATCCATCTGGATAATATTTGACAAAAGTACCTGTACCATCTTTGATGACATGTCGTCCTCCTTCATCCCAAGCATCAAAACTTACGGTCTTCCCACTCCTCCTATTGCGCTTCTCAATGGTCATAATGTCACCATTCCGGTAGTAATAGTGCCAAATCCCGACAGGTCGTCCTTTCCGAAACTGTCCTTCTCCATGAAGCGTTCCGTCTTCATAAAATGCTTTATAACTCCCGGAAAGCTTTCCATTGCGCAAAAAGCACAATTCCTCAACATTTCCGTTAGGATAGTATTTTGTCTGCGGTATTTCCTTGTGGCATGAGCATAAAACAAACAAAACCATAACCAAAAATGGGATCGTTTTTCTCATCATTTTTTATGTTTTATGTAGTAATATGGTTCTGGTAACACATTGTTTCGGCTTGGGGGCATTCCAGGCACCCAATCGCTGTAAAACATAACTGATACATTGGCTGCATCACTTATTGGTGTGCTCAGTTCAAATTGCCATGAATAGGGATATTCAACCCAACGATAGAAATCAAAAGATTTCGAGCAATAAGGAAAAAGCTGAAAAGTGTGACATTCGCCGCTATATTTCTTGCGTTTGAACCATCCATCATAATAGAATGTAGTAACATCTTGCAGTTGCAACGTAACACCGAGTTGATTATTATTTGTTACAACAACTCTCACAATCTGTCCTCCTTGCATTGAATGTACCATGGGAGCAGTTTTCCAATGGCCATCATAAATATAGAGGTTCGATGAGTTGAATTGCAATTCAGGAGCGCTTGCAGTTCTTTCGTTCCCATACCAGCCCAGCGGCTGGATTGTCATGCCGTAATAATCCATTCTGGAACGCCCCACGTAATCAAGCGCGCTCGTCGAATACGTCTTTCCGGAGGCCGTCCATGTGTAATAGGATTTTTGGTAGCCGTTGCCGTAGTTCGCCACGCCCACCGTCAGGCCGGTGATGCCCGCATCCCTAATGTCGGAGTTGGTCCGGTAGCTGGGGCTGTACTGCCAGTTGCGTATCAGCTGGAGCTTGGCGCTGGGAAAGGTGTAGTTGTAAACGCTGTTGGCCTGGTAGGCTGCATGGTAGCCGTAGGTGCCCTGAAAATCCGACATGGAAACGGCACCGCCGCTGGCAGACGCGCCGCCGTCACCGCCTACGCCGCCTGCAAAGCTAGGGCCTGACAGGTTCCCGTACAGCATCATGTTCCACAGATTGACAGCATTCTTGAAATCCCTCGGCTCATAGGCATGGCGCGAATAGTAGTCACCCCATTTGTCGTAGAAGCCTTGTTTCCTAGATACCCTCCCTCCCTCCATCTCCCATCCGCTCGGATCGGTGTATTTCAGCGGGTTGTTCAGGCAATACGAATACCTGTTGAAGTTCTGCGAAAAGTCGGGGCATTGCACATAATTGTCCACGGAAAGGAAGCTGCTCATAATCGGATCATACATGCGCCCGTTCATGTTGATGAGGCCGAAGGCGTTGAGGTGCTCATGCCCGGTGAAGCCGCGGTCGAACATGGGCTGTTGCGTTACGGCGCCGCTCCAAGTCTCTGGGTCGCGCATGTTGCCCCATGCGTCGAAGCTCTGCTCGCGCACAACGTTGCCGTTGGCATTGGTGATGGTCGTCCAGCTGCCGAGGTGGTCCTTGTAAACGTAATGAACTTTCTCGTCTTCGCCGCGCTGCTCCACCACGGCGAAAACACCCAACGGGCCGCCCAGATAGGTGAGGCTCGTGCCGTTGCCCTGAGTAGTGACGAACTCGCAGTGGTCGCCGTAGCGCTTCTCGCG
>ONVP01000148.1 GCA_900321315.1 uncultured Bacteroidales bacterium | reverse complement strand
CCAGCCAAAATAGTGTAAAAATGTATGGTTTTGGCTGAATAAAAAATTTTATTGAGCCAAATTAGATAAAAATTGTATCTTTGCGGCTGAATAAAACTATTGGAATTATGCTGAATATCATCGGGAGAGAATATGAAATGGCTGAATTGCAGCGGCTTAAAGAAAGCAAATCGCCAGAATTGGTGGCTGTATATGGCCGTCGCCGTGTGGGAAAGACTTTTCTCATCAGGGAATTCTTTCAAAACCAGTTCGCTTTCTACCACACGGGCGTGTCGCCGTTGGAGGTATCGGGCAAACAATTGATGAAGCGCCAGTTGGAAGAGTTTTTCGTTTCGCTGCGCGACTATGGACTGAAAGATGCTATTTGTCCCGCATCATGGCCCGAGGCGTTCAGGTTATTACGTCGTCTGCTGGAGCAACTGCCCGCCGACGGCAAACATATCGTCTTCCTTGATGAACTGCCGTGGATGGACACGCCGAGGTCGGGATTCATCACCGCTTTCGAGCATTTTTGGAATGGATGGGCCTCATCGCGCCCCGAATTGCTGTTCGTCGTATGCGGCTCTGCCACCTCGTGGATTAAGGACAACCTCATCAACAACAAAGGCGGACTGTATGGGCGCATCACCTACGAACTGAAACTGGCACCTTTCTCGCTTCACGAGTGCGAGGCATTCTACAAGGACAAAGGCATTGAACTTGACCGTTACGACATCGTGCAAAGTTATATGGCCATCGGGGGCATACCTTATTATATGAACTATTTCAGGCAAGGTCTCTCGTTAGCGCAAAACATCGACCGTTTGTTTTTTGTTGCCAATGCCCCGCTTCGCGCCGAGTTTGACCGCCTGTTTCATTCTCTGTTCGGCAATGCCGAGGAGTCGGCGGCTATAGTGCGTTTGCTCGCATCGCGTAGGTTTGGATTCACCCGCAAAGAAATCTCTGAGAAAACGGGCATCGCCTCGGGAGGTACCTTGTCGAAGACCTTGGCTGCCTTGGTCAACAGCGATTTTGTGATGCCGTTCACGCCCATTGGCGAGGGCCGCGAGGTGTATTACAAACTGATTGACAATTTCTGTCTGTTTTATCTCAATTTCGTGGAAGGGAAAAACATTACCGACGAGCAATATTGGCAACATTCCGTGATGTCGCCCGCGTTGTCGGCTTGGCAGGGTTTTGCCTTCGAGGAGGTGTGTTTTAGTCATAGCCGCCAGATAAAAGGGGCATTGGGCATCAGCGGGGTACAGACGCAACTTTCATCGCTAATCATTCCCAAAGACGACAGCGGAGCCAGCACACAAATCGACCTCATCATCAATCGCGCCGACCGTGTGATTAACCTCTGCGAAATCAAATTCACCAACAAGGAATACGTCATCGACAGCGACTATGAGCAGAAACTGCGCTACAGGGTAGCACGGGTGCGCGAGCTGACCAAAGACAAGAAAAACATCCACCTCACCCTCATCACCACTTATGGACTCCACTACAACTCCTATAGTGGCCGCATCCAAAAGACTGTTGTTATGGATGATTTGTTTGAGAAAGATAAAGTATAGATGACATTATAGGCGATAAAATCGATGATTTGTCACCGATTCTCTTCATTTCGATTTTGTTTTTTCCCGTAGATTCCGCAATCACTTTTTCTGCGGTAAAAATTTATCTCCGTCTATTCTTTTTTACACCTATTTATAAATAATTTCTTATCTTTGCCTCATTACATATAAGGAAGATAAAGCACACATTAACGCCAAAAACATCATGGCAAGAATATACGACAATATAGACACCAAGTTCTCTGAAGGGTTACAAGGTATTATCACTAATATTGGTGTAAAACGAGTGGATTTCTGTGTGGGTTATTTCAATCTCAGGGGCTGGAATCTGGTGGTTGATCAGGTGGATACACTTTCGGGTGATTATGTTTACGAAAACGATGAGCGCTTTTTTCGCAAATGTCGCTTGTTGATAGGTATGCATCGACCCGCGGAAGAATTGATTCGGGAATTGTATTCTGGAAAGACATTACCCGATGCCAACTACGTCGCCCAATGCAAGTTGGAGATAGCCCGCGATTTCAAAAGACAACTGCAACTGGGTTTGCCGACTAAGCAGGATGAGTTTACACTGCGTCGCCTCTCCGCTCAAATGAAAGACGAAAAGGTGTGTGTAAAGTTGTACCTGCGTGAGCCGCTTCATGCCAAGCTGTATCTTGCGTATCGGCCTGATGACAATTTCAACAAGATACAAGCCATCATGGGTAGCAGCAACTTGACCTACTCTGGCTTGACCAAACAAGGCGAACTGAATGCCGAGTTTGGCGATAGCGACAGCGCCGAAAAGCTATCTCGTTGGTTTGATGACCGTTGGGAAGACAAGTTCTGTTTGGATATTACCAAGGAACTCATCGAAATCATCGATAACAGTTGGGCAGGAGACAAGATAATACCACCTTATTATATCTATCTGAAGACGGCTTACCATCTCAGCGAGGAGGCTCGTTTGGGCATCAAGGAGTTTGCCATCCCTGCGGAGTTCAAAAGCTCATTGTTCGATTTCCAGCAAACCGCTGTCAAGATTGCGGCACGACACCTGAACAACGACAAACGCGGCGGTGCCATGATTGGCGATGTGGTCGGCTTGGGAAAGACCATCACCGCTTGTGCCATTGCTAAAATGTACGAAAATAGTTTCGGGAGCAACACTTTGATTATTTGCCCCGCCAACTTGCAGGAAATGTGGGCAAAGTATCGCAACCAGTACGACTTGAAAGCGGATATTATGTCGATGGCCAAGCCGATTGATGTGGACAACGCCCGCTATTACCGCCTAATTATCGTTGACGAAAGCCACAACCTGCGCAACAATCAAGGTGTCCGCTACAAGAACATTAAAGACCTCATTCAAAAGCAAGATTGCAAGGTACTTTTGCTCACGGCCACACCGTACAACAAGCACTATAGTGATTTGAGCAACCAACTTCGTTTGTTCCTTGATGATGATGCTGACCTGGGCATCCGCCCTGAAGCCTATATCCGACAATTGGGCGGCGAAAGAAAATTCAATGAAAAGCACGAAGACTTTATTAGAAGCATCAAAGCTTTTGAGCGAAGTGAGTGTCAAGAGGACTGGCAAGAACTGATGAAGCTGTTCTTGGTACGCCGTACCCGTACTTTCATCAAAGAGAACTATGCCAAGACCGACCCAAGCAATGGCCGCAAATATTTGGAGTTTAAGGACGGACACAAATCCTATTTCCCTGACCGCGTTCCAAAGGCCATCAAGTTCAAGACGGTGGCAGGCGATCAATACAGCCGCTTGTATTCCGAAAGCATGATTGCCATGATGGAGAGTCTGGAGTTGCCGCGCTATGGCTTGATACAATATTTGGACGAGAAAAAAGCCGAAGATGCCTCCAAGTTCGAGAAGAGCATCATCGAAAACTTATCTCGTGCCGGAGCACGGATGATGGGCTTTTGCAAAAGCACCTTCTTCAAGCGTATCGACAGCAGCGGCTTCTCTTTCCTGCTCACCATCTTCCGCCACATCTTGCGCAACGCTGTTTTCATTTATGCCATCGAAAACAAACTCTCGTTGCCTATAGGCGATGAAAACACCTTCCCCGAGAATTATTTGGATGATGCCGACATCAACGACATTTTTGAACATGATAATGATGAGGAGGAACGCAAGTCGGGCGATAACCTTATCCAAATTCCCAACGACATGAAGGTGTATATGCAAAAGGCAGAGGAGTATTACAACAGTCTGGTTGGGAAGAACAATGTCCAATGGATTGATTCAAAGTATTTCAAGCGGACACTGAAACAAAAACTTAACAAGGACTGTGAAACCTTGATTAAGATGATCAATTTGTGCGGCGACTGGAATCCAAAAACCGACCAGAAACTGGATGAGTTGGAAGACTTGATTAACAAGACGCACAAAGGCGAGAAAGTAATAGTTTTCACCCAATATTCAGACACGGCCAACTATGTCTATCATCAGTTGAAAAAACGTGGTTTGACACAAATCGACAAGGCTACAGGAAACTCTCAAAACCCCACGGCCATTGTCGACCGCTTTTCACCGATTAGCAACAAGGCCGAAGTGTCGAAGGAAAACGAATTGAGAGTGCTTATCGCAACAGATGTGCTCAGTGAAGGTCAGAATTTGCAGGATGCTCACGTCATTGTCAATTATGATTTGCCTTGGGCCATCATTCGACTGATTCAGCGTGCTGGCCGTGTTGACCGTATCGACCAAAGTTCTGAACAAATCTACTGCTATTCGTTCTTCCCTGCCGACAAGGTGGAAGAAATTATTCGTTTGCGCCGAAGGTTGAATGACCGCATCAACGAAAACGCCCATATTGTTGGTAGCGATGAAGTCTTCTTTGAAGGCAACGAACAAAATTTGCGCGACATGTACAACGAAAAGAGCGGCAGTTTGGATGAGGATGAGGACGATGCCGAAGTTGACCTTGGGTCGCAGGCGTGGCAGATTTGGAAAAACGCCACCGATGCCAATCCCAAGTTGAAACAAATCATCCCAGAGTTGAGCAATATTGTTTATTCCACCAAGGCCGCATTAAATAGTTTGGAAGATGGTGTAATTACCTACGCAAGAACCTACAATGACTTTGATGTATTGTCTTGGTACAACTCCAAGGGCGAGATGGTGAGCCAATCCCAGAAGCGTATCCTTCAAGCCATGGCTTGCACCATTGATGAGCCTCGCTTGGAACCACAAGATAACCACTTGGAATTGGTTGACAAGGCTGTCACAAGCATCAGAACCGAAAACACCAATGTTGGCGGTATCCTCGGCAGTCGATTCAGCACCAAACGCCGAATTTATGAATTGCTGAACCATTACTACGACCAACCTGACGACATCTTCAACCAAGACAAGAAAGGGTTCTTGAAGCGCTTTTTGCAACGCTAAGGTGCTATACTGAAATATTATGAAAGAGAAGAGGTCCAAACAGCAGCGGGTGGCAGAGCAACACAAACACAATAAACTTTCAAAAGCACGCAAAGAAAAGAAACCAACCGACAAACTTGCCGATAAGTCTGGCATGACAATCTTTTTGCAGCATATTTTTGGTGATGCTCAGAAGCGCAACTTGCGCCGCATTGGCAAGCGTGTGGTCGAAATTAACAAGCTTGAGACCAAATATCACAAAATGAGCAAGAAGGAGTTGCAGGAGCAAACTGAAGTCCTCAAAAAGCGCCTCCAGAAACTCCAAAAGCAAAGCACCGCTAAACTTGCGCTCGAAAAAGTCAAGGCCGACAAAGCCGCGAAATCTCGCAAAGCAAAAACCAATAAAACCGGCAAAAAGGCTGCCAAGAAAATCACGCCGACCTCTGAAGATCAAAAAAATCTTGACACTATTTTGCCGGATGCTTTTGCTTTGGTGCGCGAGGCTAGCCAACGTACGCTGGGCCTGCGTCCCTTTGACGTACAGCTCATCGGCGGTATCGCCCTGCACGAAGGCAATGTCGCCGAGATGAAAACCGGTGAAGGCAAAACCCTTGTCGCTACCTTGCCGGCTTACCTAAATGCCCTGACTGGCCGCGGCGTGCATATTGTGACGGTCAATGATTATCTCGCTCAGCGTGACGCTGGCTGGATGGGCGAACTATATAATTATTTAGGCCTTTCGGTCGGTGTTATTATTAATGAGGCCAGCTTCCGCTATAACCCCGACTACACGAACGAGGATCACGATGACGAGCGCCTGCAGCATCTCGA
>ONVP01000084.1:14097-17422 GCA_900321315.1 uncultured Bacteroidales bacterium | reverse complement strand
ATCATTGCATTGATTTGTGCCCAGTAGGGTTGTCACACTGTGGCAGCCGTTGGTTGAAATTTACACTATGGCAGCCGCTTGTTGAAATCCAAGCGGCTGCCATAATATGACAGCCCTACATTTATTCCTTGATTTCAACATAAAACACCGTCGGGTCGTCGTCTTCGCAAAACAACTCGTCGGTGTAGTATTGTCCAGGCTTGCCGTCGTCTTGGAACAGGATGAGCGTCACCTTCTTGAACGGAATCGGTTGGCGGTTGTCGCTGAAACGTTGGATGTCGGCTTCGGTGATGCCTTCCAAACGCATCATTTTCAGCATCATGGCGAGGTCGAGGCTTACGTTGAGCAGGTCATTTTTCCATTCGATGCTGATGACCGCCGTGGTGTAGAGCTTGAAATTCTTGACTTCTACTTTTTTCATTGTATATGAGGTTTTAATGCCACAAAATTGCAAAAAAAATCCGAATCTTGAAGAATTTGCACGAGAAATGCGTTCATTTTGAGCAAAATTTCCTATTTTTGTGCAACTAAAACTCAGAAAGAAATGTGTAAAAATTTGATTATCATTGTTTTGGCTTTTATGGCCATGCCTGTTTTCTCACAAGACATTGAAACCGTTGACATTAAAAACGCCCCTGATGGGAAATTCTCCATCACCTTGAACGATCGCATCATTGAGGGCAACGTTAGGAACGGCCTGAGAGAAGGCACTTGGATGGAATATAACGTTGGCAGTTATCTCCCGAAACAAATCGTCAGCTACGAAAAAGGCAAGAAAAACGGCGTTTATGTCGAGATTGACAAGACGGGTTCCATCGTGAAAAAGGCTGTGTATAAGGATGATAGACTCGACGGGCAAGTGTGCGAATGGTATCGCGGCGGTCGGCTGACGAACATGAGCACCTACAAGGATGGCCAACTTGACGGCGAGCAGGTTGTGTGCTACGAAAAGGGCGGCAACCTTGAAGTGTCGAATTACAAAGACGGCCAACGCGACGGACTGACGACATGGTATTACGAAAGCGGCCAGAAGAAGATGAGCATCGAGTATAAGAACGGCCAGTTTGAGGGCAAGCAGAAAACCTTCTATCCCAACGGGTCGCTCAAGAGCGAGGCCAACTACAAGGGCGGCAAGCTGCAAGGCAAGGTGAAGACTTACGACGAGCAGCCGACCGTCCAATCAACAGACGAAAAGAAGAAGCGTTGATTCGCGTTTTGAGAACTGTTTCAGCGGTGCTTTTGGGCTTGGTGTGCATACAACTTCAGGCCCAAGACACCATTCTGCTCCAGCCCGTAGATGTAACGGCGGAGAAGATAGGGGTTGAAGTGCTCAAGCCTTTGGTGGCGAGGAAGTTGGATACGCTCGTGCTGCAATCCAAAAGCACATCGACGCTGTCGGATTTGCTTATCCAGCATAGCCCCGTGTTCATCAAGACCTACGGTCCGGGTGGCGTTTCCACGGCCTCGTTTCGCGGCACAACAGCGAGCCATACGCTTGTGCTTTGGAACGGATTCCAACTCAACGCGCCCACGCTCGGGCAAGTCGATTTCAGCACCATTCCTGTCTTTTTGGCCGACGACGTGAGCCTCAACTGGGGCAGCGGAACCTCCAATAACAGCGGCGGATTAGGAGGCTCCGTCAATATCGACAACACCCATCATTTTGGCGACGGCTTTCTGCTTGACTTGAAGCAGACCTACGGCAGTTTCAACACCTTGGGGAGTTTCGTCACGGTGGGCAACTACGGCAAGAAGTTTTCGTTTCGTGTGAAGGCCTACCGCAACTCGTCCGACAACGATTTTGAGTACGAGAACTTGGCTACCATCCCGCACCAGACCATGAAGCAGCGCAACGCCGACTTCGTCGATTACGGCGTGATGCCAGAGGTGAGCCTTTTGTTGGGCAAGAGCATCATTACGGTTTCATCGTGGAACCAGTGGAACAACCGCAACTTGCCGCCTATCATGCCTAACGTATTCAATATCAATATGGAAGAATGGACGAGGGATAACTTCTTGCGCAACTTCGTGTCGTTCAAGACGTTTTGGGAAACGGGCAGTCTGCAACTGAAGTCGGCGGCCTTTGTGGAAAACCAGCGTTATTTCCTCTTGACGCGAAATCCCGTCACCGACGACTCCGTCACCTTCATCAATTCCGAGAACCGAGCCTTGATTCTGCACCAAATCGCCAACCTTGAGCAGCACCTGTACAAGACTTGGACTTTGAAAGCCAAGCTGCAATGGGACCATGAGCAGGTGAGGAGCAACAATTACGCGGGCGTGAAGCGCCGCGATTTGGCGTCGGCCTATGCTGCCATCGACGGCGAACCTTTTGACTGCGCAAAGCTCAGCGTGACAGCCCGTTACGACTTCACCGACGGCAAACCGATGGGTTTCTTTCCCACGGCGACTTTTTCCTACCAACTGCCTTTCTACAAGGCGGTTAGCTTTACTTTGGGCTACAGCCACAACTACCGAAACCCATCGCTGAACGACCTCTATTGGTATCCGGGAGGCAACCCCGAACTGCTTCCCGAAAACGGCCGCACGGTGGATTTGGCCGTGAAATACGGTCTGCAAAAAGGGCCTTTCAAACTTGACTTGCGCTCGGGTGGCTATTTCTCCAACGTGAAGAACTGGATTCAGTGGATGCCGACTGCCTACCGTTTTTGGGTGCCCGAAAACGTCGCCAAGGTCTATGCGCGCGGCATCGAGAACCACATCGACGCGGCCTTTGTCAAGGAAAACTGGAAAATCACGCTGTCAGGGAATTATGTCTTCACCGTCACCACCGACGAGAGCGAGAAGGCCTTTGCGCAAGGCACCAACGGCAAGCAACTGATTTACATTCCGCGCCACCATGCTAATGCGTTTCTCAACACGCAATGGAAGACGTGGAATTTGAGCTACACTTTTGAATACACGGGTCGTCGCAGCACGTCATACGCCGAGGATCAGTTTTTCGCCTACGACTTGCCTTATTACACGCTGCATCACATTGCCATCGGTAAGAGAATCAATAAGTTCCGTATCGAATTGCGCTGCAACAACCTCTTCGACACCGATTACCAAAACGTGATTTGGCGCGCCATGCCTGGCCGGAGTTTTGAGGCATTCGTGGAGTATAAGTTTTAGTTTACAGTTTGCAGTTATGAGTTTTAAGCGTTACTTCAAATCAATAAACGGCACCGCGTTGCCGAGCATGTACTGCGGCATTTTGCCGTCCCATTTCTGTACGGCCTCGTAGTTCACCAATTTGGGATTGCTCTCCAAGGCTGCGGCCTTGATGCTCATGGCCTCGGCTTCGGCTTCGGCCTTGATTTTG
>ONVP01000084.1:0-14085 GCA_900321315.1 uncultured Bacteroidales bacterium | reverse complement strand
GTTCTGTTCGGCCACCTGCTTCTCTTTGATGGCGGTTTCGAAGTCGTCGTCGAAGTCGATGTCCACGAGTTGGAACTGGATGTTCATGAAGTAGTTGCTGTCAAGGGTTTGGCGCAGCGTTTGTTCGATTTCGCGGCGCACGGCATCACGGTTCTCGACGATTTCGGTGGCGGCGAAGTTGCCGAAAGACTCCTTCATGGCTGAGCGGATGAACGGCACCACAATGCGGTTGTGGTAGTCGTCGCCGACGTTCTTCATCAGTTTGCTGACGTTTTCGCGCACGAGGTCGTAGTTGATGGTGTACTCCACCTCCGAGGTCTGCACGTCGCGGGTGTAGCTGTTTTCCTTGCCGTCGAATTTCTTCTGCTGCACGTTCACGCGCTTGATGGTCTGGATGAATGGAATCTTCATGTGCAAGCCGTCGCCGATGACCTCGTCGCTCATCTTCCCGAAGGTGGAAAGCACGCCCCGCTCGGTCGAGCGGATGGTGTAGAACGAGGAGAAAAATACCAAGATGGCCAAAAATGCCAAAATGCCCCAAAGGATGTAGCGCCCGATTTTCTTGTTGTTGGGATTGATGTTGATGTTGTAAGGCTGGTTCATTTTGCTGATAATTTAATGTTAAGTTTGGGCAAAAGTACACATTTTTTTGAAATAATCGCTTGCGGGGAAATAAGAATTGTTGTAATTGAAAATTTCAAGTGTTTAAAAAACAAATGTTTAAATCTTCAAAAGTTTGTAATGCACATGAAACTTGTTTTTTGTACCAAAAATTGCCATATTTTTGCAGCCGAAAACTTAATACCGTATAAAAATGAAAACGAAGAAACGATTTTTCAGGAAAGTGACGGCTCCGGCGGTTTTCGGGGCCATGTTGCTACTGCTCACGGCTTGTCCGAGCAAAGAGTCCGATTACGTTGACCTGGGGCGCATCCCCGAACAGTATTTAGCCACCGTGCCTTACCGCAACGGCGACGTGTTCAGAATGCAGCACGAGAGAGACCGCGTTGTCATTGATTTCAACGTGTCGCGCCACCGCCAAAAGGAGACGGGCTATGACTACCTTTACGAAAAGCTCAAACCCGCGCCGAACTACATCTATGAGTATGAGGCTGACATCACGAAATGCACACCGAACTACCCGGTTTTCGATGTGGAAATCAGTTTCTCGAACGCTTACATGGCCTACGAAGAGGAAGGAATGCAAGCCTGGAACAAATGCGCCAGTCTTTTCGCTGTCGGTAACGCAAGGATTCCCTTCTTCGGCGAGGATTATTCCAGTTACGAAATGGTTGATTCCTTGAAAGTTAATGGTCGCTACTATCACGATGTCTTCAAGCTGAAGGCGGACGCGAGCTATTACGAGAGCGAAGACTCCATCCGGGCCGAAACCTATTATTACAACTACGAGAAAGGCTTGATTGGGGTTATCATGTCAAACGGTGAAAAATATTGGATTTATGAAGACTAAGTATTTGACTTTAATTGCATTGGCTGTTTTTGCGACTTCGTGTAGAAAGCCATATCATGAGTATCGGCTACAGGACGAGACCAAATCATGGTTCATCGACGACGACAAATGCCATTTCGACCTTCGTGACGAGAATGGGATTACCCAGTCATTCCAAATTGGGGGTGCCTACATCTATTTCATGGAAGAGGATAGCCATTTTATGGGCGTTTTGACTGAGGAATCGAAGCGCGAAACCGGTTATCAAACAGGTCACAGCTCGTTTTCCATCCCGTTTTCGATATGTGTCACGGCGGGCTGGGGCAACGAGATTAATGTGGACGACAGGATTTCCATCGAGCTTTGCGAAGCCCATTATGATTTAAGTTTGAGCGGAACAGCATTTACGCCATTGTCGTGTAGCGATTGGGGAGGCAATGTAAATAACATGGCTTTTCAGGCTGAAGTGCTGGATGCGTTTGCTATTGAAGGTGTTTCGTATGCGGATGTGCTTCATATTCAGTTGATTGACCTTGCCTATCCGCAAAGTGCCAACTTCCCGACGGAAATCTATTATGCCAAGCATTACGGCCTGATACAGTGTACTTTGGATGATAAAGTAACCCTGTATCGCTTGCCGAACTGACACGATATTATAAAACCAACACAAAGCGGAGCAGAAATCTCCGCTTTTTTTATTTTGTGTCGGAATTTTGTGTATTTTTGCCGTTCTTTACTGAAAACGAAAACAAAATCTTAACTCAATGGATAACAGACTTTTAGACAACAAATTGCCCTATTTGGTGGCCGACATGAACTTAGCCGCTTGGGGACGCAAGGAAATTGAAGTATCGGAACACGAAATGCCTGGCCTGATGTCGCTGCGCAAGAAATATGGCGACACGAAGCCGCTGAAAGGCGCGAAAATCATGGGCTCGCTGCACATGACCATCCAAACTGCCTGCCTCATTGAGACGCTGGTCGAATTGGGTGCCACGGTGCGTTGGTGCTCGTGCAACATCTACTCCACGCAAGACCACGCTGCGGCAGCCATCGCCGAAACGGGAACCGCCGTTTTCGCTTGGAAAGGCGAAACTTTAGAGGATTACTGGTGGTGTACCAAACGCGCCATCACCTTCCCCGACGGCACAGGCCCGGACTTGATAGTCGATGACGGCGGCGATGCCACCTTGCTGATTCACAAGGGCTACGCCTGCGAAAACGACCCCAAACTCCTTGGAGCGCCCACAGGCAGCGAGGAAGAAAGAGCATTGATGAGCGTCATCAAGGCGACTTATGAGGAGAATCCCACCTTCTGGCACACGGTTGTGGCCGGCTGGAAAGGCGTTTCGGAAGAGACCACCACGGGCGTGCACCGTCTGTATCAGATGCACGAGCGTGGCGAGTTGCTCGTTCCGGCCATCAACGTGAACGATTCGGTGACCAAGTCGAAGTTCGACAACCTCTACGGCTGCCGCGAGTCGTTGGCCGACGGCATCAAACGTGCCACCGACGTGATGATTGCCGGCAAGGTCGTGGTCGTGTGCGGCTACGGCGAGGTTGGCAAGGGCTGCTCTCACTCGATGAAGAGCTACGGCGCCCGCGTTATCGTCACCGAAATCGACCCCATCTGCGCCCTGCAAGCCGCAATGGAAGGCTTCGAGGTCACGACGATGGAGGAGGCCGTCAAGGAAGGCAACATCTTCGTCACCACGACGGGCAACTGCGACGTGATTACGCTTGAGCACATGCTCCAGATGAAAGACCAGGCCATCGTGTGCAACATCGGCCACTTCGACAACGAAATCCAAGTGGACCGCCTTGAGAACGCCAAGCAGCTGAAGGAGAAAATCAACATCAAGCCGCAAGTTGATAAGTACGTTTTCGATGACGGTCATTGCATTTTCCTGTTGGCTTCGGGTCGGCTGGTCAATCTTGGTTGCGCCACGGGTCATCCCAGTTTCGTGATGAGTAACTCGTTCACCAACCAGACCTTGGCCCAAATGGACCTTTGGGAGAAGCGCGGCCAATATAAAGTAGGTGTGTACTGCCTGCCCAAATATTTGGACGAGGAAGTCGCCCGCCTGCACTTGGAGAAAATCGGCGTGAAGCTGACCAAGCTCACGCAAAAGCAGGCCGACTACATCGGCGTTCCTGTCGAAGGACCTTACAAGTCCGACATC
Organism: uncultured Bacteroidales bacterium; assembly: GCA_900321315.1. Taxonomy (GTDB): domain Bacteria; phylum Bacteroidota; class Bacteroidia; order Bacteroidales; family F082; genus Limimorpha. Next base: position 10,452 of record ONVP01000084.1, on the reverse strand, counting down.
TACCGCTATTGATTTTCAGTCATTTGCGAGCAAAAATAAAGAGCGAGGAACACATTCCCCGCTCTTTTGTTTTGTCATGTCGGCACTTACTTTGATGCGACATAATAGTATTCTTTTACGGTGTCGAAGCAATCAACGAACTCGTTCAGGCTCAATGCTTTGCCGTTTTTGATGAAAGCGTCCAAAGTGAAAACCCGCAGCCCGGTTTCCTCGGTGAGGTAGCTGAAGATGTCGGCGGGATGAGTGCCATAATAGTCGCTGGCGCCCTTGCCGCACTCGAACAAAATGGTGGGCGAGTTGTTTTTCAGCAGGTTTCTGGCCCCTTTCAGCACGCCGAACTCGCCGCCTTCCACGTCGATCTTGATGAAGTCGATTTTGGTATCGCCGAGCAAGCCGTCCAAAGTCTCCACTTCAACGTTGATGACCTCGATTTCAGGATTCTCAATGTCGTAATGGCGCTGTTTCAAGCCGCTGTAGGCTGGGGCGTTTTTCACAAGGTTGAATGAGGTTGCTCCTTTTTCGTCGGCGAGGGCGTATGGGTAAATGGTCGCCAAATCCTTGAATTTTTGAGCCAATGTGTTATATAAATAAGGTATGGGTTCAAAGGCGAAATGATGTCCCTTTGGGGCGCATTTCAGCATCATGTCAAGGATTTCCCCTTTATGGCAGCCCACGTCGATACAGTTTGAATCTGGTTTCAAGTGCTTTTTGACGATGACCTTGGTCAGTCGGTCGTATTTCAGGTTTTGGGTTAGGTCGAGGTGGAAAAACATGAGGCTTTCCCGTGCTAAGTCTTTGATACGCATTGCTTTTGGCGTTTTGAATGTCTTAGAAAGAAATTTGTTATGGAAGGGCAAAGGTAATGACTTTTTCGATACGCAAGGCCGAAACATATATTTTTCCGCTTTTCGCTTGCTGTTGCGTGCGAAATTATTACCTTTGCAAAATCATAGCTCCGCGTTTCTATAGTGGACCGAAAATTGAAGATGAAGATTGCAGTTAATACACGTTTGTTGCTGAAAGACAGGCTTGAAGGCATCGGTTGGGTGGAATTTGAAACCTTGCGCCGCATGGTGAAAAGCCATCCCGAAGTGGAGTTTTTTTTCCTTTTCGACCGCCAACCCGACCCGATGTTCCTTTTCGGGAACAATGTGAAACCCGTCGTGCTGTTTCCGCAAGCGAGGACGTCGCTATTGTTCATTTGGTTTTTCGAGTTTTCGGTGAGAAAAGCCCTGAAACGTATCCGGCCCGACCTGTTTTTCTCGCCCGATGGCTATCTGAGCTTTCATTCTGATGTTCCGCAAGTGGTTCAGTTTCATGACCTTAACTTTGAACATTTTCCCAAGGACATTCCTTTTCGATACCGTTGGCATTATAAGCGATTCTTCCCGAAATTCGCAAAAAAAGCCAAACGTATCGTTACGGTTTCGGGGTTCTCGAAACAGGACATTGTGGACTGCTACAGCATCGACCCGGGAAAAATCGATGTGGCCTATAACGGTGTGAATGAGAAGTTTGCTCCGATTACCGTGGAGGAACAAGAATGCGTTAGGGAGAAATACACGGGCGGAAATCCTTATTTTATGTTCGTCGGATCGCTGCACCCGCGCAAGAACTTGGCGCGGCTGTTCACGGCCTTTGATTTGTTCAAGATCCAAACGCCATCTAATGTCAAGTTGCTGATTGTAGGGGAGAAGCGCTGGTGGTCGGAGCCGATTGAGCAAGCCTACAGCACGATGCGTTTCAAGGATGAGGTCGTCTTTGCTGGTCGCCTGAGCGCGGAGGACTTGCATTTGGTGACGGCGGCGGCCTTGGCATCGGTGTATGTGTCTTATTTTGAGGGTTTTGGCATCCCGATTTTGGAGGCTTTCAGGTGCGACACGCCCGTCATCACCTCCAATGTGACTTCCATGCCCGAGGTGGCCGACGACGCAGCCTTGCTCGTCGATCCGTTCAGCGAGGCCTCCATCGCCGAAGGCATGACCGAGATGCTCGACGAAAATGTCCGCGAAGCCTTGATAGAGAAGGGTAGGGAACGCGCCAAGGATTTCTCTTGGGACTTGGCTGCTGAAGGAATTTGGAACTCATTAATGAAAGCAATAAAAGAATAGAAAATGGAAAAGATTATAATGTATCCCGCTGACAATGAAAAAGATGCCTTGGATTGGAAAGCTGTTCAAGGGCAACACATCACAGCGGTTAGACGAAACATTTTGGTGCTTGGCTCAGGTGGTCGCGAACACGCTTTGGCGTGGAAATTGGCCCAAGGCGAAGGAGCGCATGTTTTCATCGCACCGGGCAACGCTGGCACAGCGAAAGTAGGTATAAATGTAGAATTAAAACTTTCTGATTTCAAGGCTATAAAAGACTTTTGCTTAAAGCAAAATATCAACCTTGTTGTAGTCGGTCCAGAGCAGCCTTTGGTCGATGGCATCGTCGATTTCTTCAAACAAGACGAGGCATTGCATTCGGTGAAAATCATCGGCCCCGACAAGCGCGGCGCGCAACTCGAAGGCAGCAAGGCCTTCGCCAAGGATTTCATGGAAAAATACTGTGTCCCGACGGCCAAGTGCTTCAAAGTCAGCAAGGAAAACCTTGACGAAGGCTGCAAGTTTCTCGAAAGCGGGAAAGCCCCATACGTGTTGAAAGCCGATGGCCTTGCCGCCGGAAAAGGAGTGTTGATTCTCAACGATTTGCAAGAGGCCAAGGACGAACTCGCCAACATGCTCGACGGCAAATTCGGTGCGGCATCGGCCACAGTGGTCATTGAGGAATTTCTAAAAGGCATTGAGGTTTCGGTCTTTGTCTTGACCGATGGCGAGCATTTTGTCTTGCTGCCCGAGGCCAAGGATTACAAGCGCATCGGCGACGGCGACACGGGCCTCAACACGGGTGGCATGGGCGCGGTTTCACCCGTACCGTTCTGCAACTCAGTGTTTTTGGAAAGAGTGGAGGAGCGCATCGTGAAACCCACTTTGAAAGGACTGAAAGCCGAAGGCATCGACTATAAAGGCTTCATTTTCTTGGGTCTGATGAACGATGACGGCAATCCATACGTCATCGAGTATAACGTGCGTATGGGCGACCCCGAGACCGAGGCCGTGATGACCCAAATCGAGGGCGATTTTGCCGACTTGCTATTCGCTTGTGCCGACGGTCGCTTGAACGAGGTGCACTATGCCAAGAGCGACAAGACCGCCGTCACGGTGATGATGGTGTCAGGCGGCTATCCCGAAGCCTACGAAAAAGGCAAGGTGATGACCGGACTCGACACCTTAAAAGATGTGGTCGCTTTCCATGCTGGAACGGCGTTCAACGCTGAAAACGAAGTGGTTACTTCAGGTGGTCGTGTCGTTGCGGTGACCGCACAAGGCGGTTCCATCGAGGAGGCGAGAAACGTGGCTTATCGCGAAGTGGAAAAGATTCATTTTGAGGGCGCGAACTACCGTCGCGACATAGGACTCGACCTAATGAAAATGCAATGATCAATTTTTTCAGACAGAGCTATGCCATTCAGTATGTGGTGATTGCGTTGTTGGCAATCGCCCTTTGGATACCAGCTTTCATATCGAGGAAAGTGGTTTCGGGCTTGGATAGTCCGGTTACGCCACTCTTCAACCTGATTGACGGTTGGCTTGGCGGATCCGTACTTGCGCGGCAAATTTGTGCTTTCTTGCTGTTGATGTTCAATGCACTGATTTTTAACATTATACTTGTCAATAACCAAGTCATCGGAAAGGTCGGGACGATGGGTGCTTTTGTATTCGTGCTGTTGATGAGCCTGACACGCATCCAAGCCGAGTTTTACCCTTTTCTCTTGTCGTTGTTTTTTATTCTTTTGTTAATCAGCATTTTATACAGTACTTACATGTCGCAAAGCGTGGAGTTTGATTTGCTGAAGGCTGGCATCAGCATCGCGTTTGCCTCGATGTGTTATTTTCCGTCTATCTTGTTGATTTTCTGGGTAATGGTTTCGCTTCCCATTGCAAAGAAAGGCAATTTCAGATTAGAATTGATTCCGCTGGCAGGATTGCTGTTCATGTATTTCTTTTATTTTGCTGGGGTTTACCTGTTTGGCGACTTTCTCGCAACAATTCATGGCTACAGGGATTATGTTCTTCAACTAAAGATTTCGGTAGAATACTTTAACTTAAAGAATATCTTGTTGTTACTGCTTTTGGTTTTTGTGGCCGTTGTCATGCTTTTCGGGGGTAGGAATTTGGAGAAATCGCTCTCGGTGAGGGTGAAGATTTCGATGAGTGTGCTGTTGCTGCTTCTCTCAGTTTTCATGCTGTTCTTGGGTGGCAATGTTCTTTACAACGGATTGATATTCATTGCATTGTCAGTTCTGATTTCTTACGAGTTTTCCTATATCGGCAATACGGGTTGGGCGGATTTGCTATTGACGCTGTTCCTTTTGCTCGTTTTTGCCAATCTTTATTATTTTAAAATGTTGTAATTCATGGGTTTATTACCGTATTATTCGGATTTGTTGGAAGCAGGTTGCGATGAAGCTGGACGTGGTTGTTTGGCTGGACCGGTCGTGGCGGCTGCTGTAATCTTAAGGAAAGGGTCTGATTTTAAAGAACTCAATGATTCAAAGCAACTTACGGAAAGAAAGCGGATGCAACTGCGCGAAGTGGTGATGAGCGAGGCTTTGGCATACGGTGTCGGAATTGTTACCGCTGAGGAAATCGATAAAATCAACATTCTAAATGCTTCATTTTTAGCAATGCACAGGGCTTTATCTAAACTAAAAGTTCAACCAGAAATGCTCCTGATTGACGGCAACAGGTTCAAGCCTTATCGCGACATCAAGCATGTTTGTGTTGTTGGTGGCGACGCCAAGTATCAGTCGATTGCGGCGGCCTCCATTTTGGCCAAAACCACAAGGGATTTGATGATGGAGCAATATGACGCGCAATTTCCCGTTTACAATTGGAAGAAGAACAAGGGTTATCCTACTCCAGAACACAAGCGCGCCATCGCCGAACATGGCATCACGCCGCTCCACCGCAAGACCTTCAATATGGCCATCCAAACCAAAATTGATTTTGAAACCATTTGATTATGAGAAAGTTAATCCATATTATCATCCTTGCTTTGCTTTCTGTTGCGACCGCTCGTGCGCAGGTGGCAAGTGATTATTGGGATGATGTGGATTTCAGCGACACGACTTTGATTTCTTCCAATGTGTTGAAAAACAAGGTGATAAACTATCTTTTTGAAACGGCCTGCATGGATGAAGCGCATTTCGACAGCCTTTCGATTTCGAGTTTGAACCTCGTTTTTGCGAAGGCCAAAGTGAATATGCGCACCTACGAATATGTGTTGGAGTTGATGTTGAATGGCTACACAAACATGGGCCATGATGCGGTGACGGACTTTCTGCTGAATTATCCTCAACTTGCTGAAGGTGAGATAACTATGGATGATGGACTACGACTGGATTCTATCACCGAGCCTTACCAAAAAGTCCGAGTTGGAGCGCGGGCTCCTGATTTTTCGGGACGCGAATCATTGTCTTTTTTTGGTCAACGGACTGCGAATACTGTCACGATTTCTTGAATAGTATCCGAAGAAAACTTGACTTGCAGTCTGATTATGAATTGGTTACATTCGCTTTGGCGGATGATGTCGAGGAGGTTAAGGCGCAAGTGGAAAATATGCGTTTGCCTGGTTATCATTTTTACGATGATAAGCGTTGGGATGGCAAAGTTTTTTTGGACTTTCACATCACCACCACGCCGACCGTGTTTTTGTTGGATAGGGATAAGACCATAGTGTGCAAACCCTACGATTGGAAAGAGTTAATGGAATGGATAAAGTCGAATAATTGAAACAATTGAAAATTAATTAGATATGAATAGAAAAATCTCTCTCTCTCTCTTACTGCTATTGACCATTTCGATAGGTCAGGTTTTTGCCCAAAATGCGGAAGACCGCTGGGTGGATTCGGTGTATAACAGCCTCAGCACAGAACAGCGTGTGGCGCAGTTGATTTGTGTGCGCGCCAACCAGCCCGACAAACCTTATTATCAAGAAGTTGCAAAATATATAAAACAATATAACATCGGTGGCGTGTGTTTCTTTCGCAACGATTTGGTGGCGCAAGTGGAGCAGACCAACACTTGGCAAGCACAGGCGCAAACGCCGCTCATGGTGAGCATCGACGCGGAATGGGGCCTTGCCATGCGCCTGAAAAACACCATCGCCTATCCCTACCAAATGACGCTTGGTGCTCTCGGCAACGACGACCTGATTTACGACATGGGACAGCAAATCGCGGAGCAATGCCTGCGCATGGGCATCCATGTGAATTTCGCGCCGGTTGCCGACGTCAATTCCAACGCGGCCAACCCGATTATCGGGATGCGCAGCTTCGGCGAAAACCCGCAAACCGTGGGCGAAAAAGCCACAGCATACGCTCTCGGAATGCAAAGCAAAGGACTGATAACCAGTATGAAACATTTTCCTGGGCACGGCAATACGGCTACCGACTCGCATCTGACCTTGCCCACGGTAACCCGCACGATGGAAGAGGTTACGGACATCGAACTCGCGCCTTTCCGCTACATGATCGCCAACGGCGTGAACGGAGCCATGATCGGACATCTCTATTTCCCTGCCATTGAGAAAGTTAAGAACACTTCCTCGTCACTTTCGTACGGCGTTGTTACGAACCTGCTCAAAGAGGAAATGGGCTTCGAGGGCTTGATTTTCACCGACGGCCTCGACATGAAGGGCGTTTCGGAGAAAGTGCGCCAAGACAGCGTGCCGTATGTGTCGTTCATGGCCGGCAACGACGTGCTGATTCTGCCCACCAATGTGCCTTTTGCCATCAAGACCATCAAGGCGGCGGCGGAGCGCGATTCCAAGGCGGCTGCCCGATTGGAGGAAAGCTGCAAGAAAATTCTCCGCTACAAGTATCGCGTGGGCTTGAACCAATACCATCCGGCCAGCACCGCCAATCTGACCGCCGACCTCAAAAAGCCTGCTTATACGGAATTGCGACAACAGCTTTTTGAAGATGCCGTTACGCTCTTACGCAATGAAAATCAGGTGATTCCGTTGGCCAACAACAAGAAAATCGCCGTGGTAACCATCGGCAACACCAAAAACGACGTGAACGACGGATTGGTTGCGCGTGGCTTCAGCACGACTTCTTTCGTGACCAAAAAGGAGGAAATTGCCTCGAAATCAACGGATTGGCTGAAACGTTTGGAAGACTACGACTTGGTAATTGTGAGCATCGAGAAAACGACCATGTTTGCCAACAAAAACTATGGCATCACTGACGAAACCGTGAAGTTCTTCAACCGACTTGTGGCGCAGAACGACGTGATTCTCAATCTGTTTGCCTGCCCATACGCTCTCGACATGTTCCGCATCAACAACAGCGTGAAGGGCTTGGTGGTGGCCTATCAAGACGAGGTGCCAGCCGTTGAAGCGGTGGTGCGCCTGCTTTCGGGCGAACTCGAAGCCAGCGGTAAACTTCCCGTTTCCACTAACAAGTTTAAGTGCGGCGACGGCATCGTGCCCTCCACATGGATTAGGAAACCGCACATCTTGCCTTTGAAAGAAAGCCCGAAACCTATGTTCCCGCCAGTGCAGGAGCCTGTTCGGGAAAAGCAGTCGAGCCAGCTTCCAACGGGCACATTGCCAGCTAAATATGCTTCAAGGATGGATTCTGTGGCCAAGGCAGGCATTCGGCAAAGTGCCTATCCGGGCTGCCAAATCGTGGCCGTGAAGGACGGAAAGATGGTGTATGACAAGTGCTTCGGAAATTTTACCTACGGAGGCGGTCACCAAGTGCAACCCGACGACTTGTATGACATCGCCTCCTGCACTAAAATTTTCGCTTCTACGCTGGCAATCATGAAGTTGTACGACGACGGATTGCTTGACCTCAACAAGACTTTGGCCGATTTCTTTCCTTATCTGAAAGGCAAGGACCACGGCAAGCTGAAGCTCATTGACATCATGACGCATCAGGCCGGACTGAAGGCTTGGGTGCCGTTCTACAAGGTGACGGTCGATGAAAACGGCCCGAAAGCAGCGTTTTATTCCGACCAAATCGATGAAAATCACAGCGTTAGGGTGGCAGAGAACCTATACCTTATCAATGACTATGAGGAACGCATCTTCGATTCTGTTAGCAAGACGGCTTTGGGCAAGAAGAAATACCTTTACAGCGACATGGGCTTCTATTACATCCCAAAAATCGTGAAACAGCTTACCAATCAGAGCATTGAGGAGTATTTGGAGCAGGAGTTCTATTACCCGATGGACCTCAACCACATCTGCTACAAGCCTTTGAGCCATTTCACGCGCGAGCAAATTGCCCCGACCGAAAACGACACCATCTTCCGCAAACAGTTGGTTTGGGGCGACGTGCACGACCAAGCGGCGGCCATGATGGGTGGTGTGGCAGGTCATGCAGGCTTGTTCTCCAACGCCCGCGACCTTGCAGCACTCATGCAGATGCTGTTGGATGATGGTGAGTATCAAGGTGTTAGTTATTTGAAGCCCGCGACGGTGCGCTATTTTACCAAGGCACCTTTCGCAGCAAGCAACGACAACCGCCGAGGCATCGGATTCGACAAGCTGCCCATTGGGAAGAAAGGTGCCTGCACGGCCTCCAAGTCTGGCTCGATGCAAGGCTACGGGCACACGGGCTTCACCGGCACTTTCGTTTGGGCCGACCCCGCCAATAAAACGGTGATCGTCTTTCTTTCCAACCGCGTCTATCCCGATACCGAGCCGAACAAGTTGGCGAGAACAGGAGTCCGTACCGCGCTGCACGACATCCTTTATGAGGCGTATCCGATGGAATGAATTGAAAAAGCAAAAGATTTTATTCATTTTCTTTTGGCGCAATTAAATTTGATATATTCGATGATGGGAATGGCCGCATTATGATGAATGCCGAATTGGCTCATGCCGGCGAAAAGAAAACCCTCATTCCTGCCGTGTTTAGGACGGATTATTTGGAAACCTTGCGAAAACTGACGCGCCAACGCCTTCTCCGATTTTGAGGAGGATATTTTGAGGTTTTAGGTTGTACTTCTATTAACCCGAATTGTCGGGTTTCAATTATCCTCCACATTCTTCGGGAACCGTCCCCACATCTCGTAGGGGCTACCTGCTTGATTGACAAATGTTTGCCACATGACTTCTTCGGGGAGGTTGAACAATTGCTCTGTCGTGATGTCGCCGACGAGCCATGAGTTGCGCACCAATTCATCCACCAACTGTCCCGAGTCCCAGCCGGAATAGCCCAAATAGAAACGGGTGTTTTCCTCGTTGGCTATTCCAGTGGCTATCAAGGTTTTGAGGGTTTCTATCTCGCCGCCCCAATAAAGGCCGTCCAAAATGGGCGCGGCATCGGGGATGAGGTCGCCGAGGGTGTGGATGAAAAACAGCTGGTTTTCGGCAACAGGGCCGCCAAGATACACAGCCGCCTCAAAATCAGGGAATTCGTCCACGATTTGACTGACGCTGGCGTTCAGCTTCTTGTTGATGATGACTACCGACGAGTAGATAGCTGCGGCTGCGATGCCGTAAAGTATGCCTTTAAGCTCGTTTACGGACGGCAGACCCGAGCCGATGATACCCGAAACGAGGACCATTCCGATGAATGAAGCGGCAATGCAGAATATCTTTTTCGGGGTGAGCTTCTCCGCAAAGAAAATCGGAGACAGCAGCATTACTATCGACGGTTCAAGATAATAGCAAAGCGTTGCAGTCGCAACAGTCGTGTAGTTGTAGCTCTCAAAGAGGAAGATCCAGTTGAAGCCGATAAGTCCGCCTGAAATGATAAGTACAGCGATCGTCTTCTTGTCTGCTTTCGGCAGAGGGCTTTTCTTTGAGACAAGAAGTATCACAAGAAGCAGCAGGCAGCCTATCACGCCCCGGAGAAAAGCAAGAGTGCCGGACGATATGGGGATATATCTCCTGAAAACACCTATCGTTCCGTAGATGATCATTGCGCTGATGAGCATTGCAAATGATCTTGGGTCGTTGCGCTGCTGTGTATCCATCATTTCACCTCGCTTAAAAGAAAGGAGCTGTCCTTTACAGCAGGAAAGCTCCTTTGTGATGTCATTTATTATTCTATGCTTAAAAATTCCTTGGGAACATAGGTCTTGAGTACACTTTCGGTATAAGCTCTCGTGAAGCCGTGCTTGCCGACATAGTGCCTTGCATACAGCTCATCGGTATACTTGGCGTAAGGGTATATCGTACAGTTTGTCCATTCTCCCTCCCATGAGTCTCCCTCGAAATGAGAGATAACAGGGATACATTTTACATTCTCAAAAGCGATCTTTCCCGTGTCCTTGTCCTTGACAACGTTGAGCTTGCCCATAAGTCCTATGACCGAGTTCTTGTCGTCCATAGTGTTGAGGAAGTTGCCCAGTCCGTAGAATACAAATGCCTTTGTGCCGTCGG
>ONVP01000009.1:20486-25065 GCA_900321315.1 uncultured Bacteroidales bacterium | reverse complement strand
TACGCCATGAACAGGCGCGTCAAAGGACTGAAAGAAGAATGAAGTAAGTTTTCTTTTCACTTTTTTGAGAGGGGTCGGGGGCGCAAGCCTCCGACCTTTATCTTGTGTCATGTCGCGGAAATCTTTCTCGAAAGCCTGTAATACAAAGGCAGACAATACTTGTGGATATGCGCCATCAGCAGCTCGGAACGTCCGATGAGTTTGCGGTGGCGTTTCCGCTTGATGGCGCGGACAGCGATTTTGCCGCACGTATCGACATCTAAGCCGTTGGCTTGTCCGGCGTCCATCTTGGCGTGAGCCGTGCCGTCGCCGTGCAGCGCGCTTTTGCTGATTTGTGTGTTGATGCGCCCGGGGATGAGGAAGGTCACGCCGATGTTGTCGTATTCCAGCTCCAGCGACTCATAGAACCCGAACAAGGCATGTTTGGCCGCGCAATAGGCCGAGCGCAACGGGAAGCCGAACAAACCCGATAAAGAAGTGGTTACGCTGAACTGCACATGCTCCTTCGCTAGAATCATCTCCTTGAACTTTTTGACGAGATAGACCCCGCTGAGGAAGTCGATTTTCATGATTTTCTCATCCACGCTGATGTCGGTATCCAAGGCCTTTTCACGTTGCGAGATGCCCGCGTTGAGCACGAAGAGGTCGATGCTCAAGCCGTTGGAAACCACGAAGTCATGGAGGCGGTCGATGGAGGCGTAGTCGTCCAATTGGGTTTCGGTGGCGTAGGCTTTCACGCCGTATGGCTCGCACATCGCCTTGGTTTTGTTGAGGTCGTCGAGTCCTAGTCCCGTGAGGACGAGGTGGCAGCCTTCTTGGGCGAGGTGTAGCGCGATGCTCTGCCCGATGCCTGTGCCTGCTCCGGTGATGAGTGCGGTTTTGTTTTTGAGGTTTAGCATATTCTTTGTTTTTGTTCTGCTGGTTGGGGTGCTGCCACGGGTCGTGACCCGCGGTTACGGGATGTTTCGCCCTCCGGGCGAGGCTTGTTAGACGTTTTTTTTCGGCAGGGGTTTACACCGCCTGCCTGTTTTCCTGCCGCCCCTTCGGGGCTGGGCCTGCCGGGGTGCTGCCCGAAGCTGCGCTGTGCTTGCATCGGGTTGAGGTCGTGCCGCCCTTTCAGGGCTGTTTTCTTCGCCGCAAAATTAAAAATAATTCCTTCACGATGGGATAATCAATATATTTACTAATTTTGTGCCTCGAATCTTAAATCTTGAATTTTAAATCTTAAATCCCCAATAATGGACATATTTGAAAGAATATCAAAGGATTCCGGTGGCCCGATTGGGCAGTACCGCGAACGCGCCGACGGCTATTTCGCATTCCCGCGCTTGGAAGGCGAGATGGGTCCGCGCATGACCTTCAACGGCAGGGAAGTGCTCTGCTGGAGCTTGAACAACTACTTGGGCTTGGCCAACCACCCCGAAATCCGTCGCGTGGATGCCGAAGCCGCCGCCAAATACGGCCTCGCCGCTCCCATGGGCGCCCGCATGATGACGGGTCACACGAGGATGCACGAGCATTTCGAGAAGGAACTCGCCGACTTCGAGAAAAAAGAAGCCGCCTACCTCTTTAACTTTGGCTATCAAGGCATTGTCTCCACCATCGACACGCTGACCAGCCCGCACGACGTGATTGTCTATGACAACGAGGCTCACGCCTGCTTGCTCGACGGCATCCGCCTGCACATTGGCAACAAGTACAAATACCGCCACAACGACATGGCCGACCTCGAGAAGAAACTGAAGGTCGCGACTGAGGTAGTAGCCAAGACGGGTGGCGGCATCCTCGTCATCACCGAGGGCGTGTACGGCATGACGGGCGCACTTGGCGACCTCGCCGGCATCGTGGCGCTGAAGAAGAAATACAGCTTCCGCATCCTCATTGACGACGCCCACGGCTTCGGCGTGATGGGTCCCAACGGCCGCGGCACCTCTGAGCATTTCGGCGTGATGGACGACATCGACATTTACATCGGCGCCTACGCCAAGGCCATGGCCATCATCGGCGGCTTTGTGGCTGGCCCGAAGTATGTCATTGAATATCTGCGCTATAACATGCGCTCGCAGATGTACGCCAAGAGCTTGCTTTTGGCCATCGTGGAAGGCTGTGAGAAGCGCTTGGAAATCATCCGCAGCGCCGAAGGCGATGCCTTGCGCGCCCAGCTGTGGCAGGTGACCCGCGCCTTGCAGAAAGGCTTCCGCGACATGGGCTTCGATATTGGCCCCGCCGAGGCTTGCGTCACGCCGGTGCACGTGCAGGGCGACGTGGTCCAGGCCACCAACATCGCCATGGACCTGCGCGAGAACTACAAGATTTTCTGCTCGGTTGTCACCTATCCCGTCATCCCCAAGGGCATGATCATCTTCCGCATCATCCCCACGGCAGCCCACTCGATGGACGACGTGAACTACACGCTGAACGCCTTCAAGGAGGTGAAGGAAAAGCTTGCCACTGGCTATTACGACGGCACTGAGGTGCCGAACATGAGGATCGAGTAATTTCCTGTATTTGCCGTAGTTCCAGAAAAAAAATGCGAAAAAAATCATCGTTTTTATGGCTGTGTTGGGAAAAAATTGTAACTTTGCAACGCAAAATAGGCATAATATTTTGTTAAATAATTGATTATAAACATTTTAAAAAAAAAAGAATAATACGATGAGAAAACTGATTATGACATCAGCACTTTTGATGGCTCTCGCCATGGGTGGCTATGCCCAACAGGGTGGCGGTCTTTTCGCCAAGGGCTTTGTTTCTGAAGAAGCCATGGACAACGAAGGTCCACGCCCGATACTTCCTCAGCAACATGGCATGCTGATTGACCAAAATGCAGATTCAGGCCCTGTGGGCAGTGGAATCGCGGTTCTGATTGGGCTCGGCGCGGCATACGCTTTTGCAAGAAAACGCAAGGAAGCCTGATGCCTTGACAAGCACTTACGGAGAAGGACTGCCCCGAGTTGGAGCAGCCCTTTTTTTGTGCCATTTGTTGCACTTTCCAAATATTATCCCTATCTTTGCACTTTCATAAAGTAAGATAATCCCAAAAATGTGACAATATGATTCTCGTAAAACAAGTTGGTGTTTATATCAACATCCTGAATTGCAGGCTCAAGAAGCATCTGGCCGAGGTGTTCAAGAAAAAAGGCGTGAACCTGACGGCGGAGCAGTATTTGGTGATGGACACGCTCTGGAACGAAGGCACACTCACCCAACAGGCCATCGCCTTCATCATTCAGAAAGACAAGAACTCGGTGACGCAATTCATTGACAATCTGGAGAAAAAAGGCCTCGTCACGCGCAGCGTTGCCAAGGAAGACCGCCGTGTGAACAACATCGTCGTGACCGCCGAAGGCATGGCATTGAAAGATTCCACCAAGCAGTTGGCAATCAATACGATGGAGTATGCGTTGAGGGGCATTCCCGAGGCAGATTTGCAGACTTTTGTCGCCGTATTGAAGAAAATGAACGCCAACATGAAGGACTTCGGGAAACAGCCCGAGGAAATCAAATTGTGATTTTTCTGCATGAATGGCCATGAATTGGAACGATAATTGTTTGACAATCCGTGAATCATGGATGACAATTCGTGCATAAAATAGGTGTAATTGGAAAATAATTCTCTTGTTAATCCGTTGAATCGTTATCTTTGCAACCCCAAACATGGAAGAAAATGAAGAAAACCATCAAATTATTGCTGTTTCTCGTCGCGATGGCCTTGCTGTTGCCCGCCTGCAACAAGGGCGAAGGCAAAGGCGGCACGGGAACCATACAAGGTTACGTTAAACTCGTGCATCATCCCGACGACGATTTTGAGCTGAACGCCGACACGATGGCCGCCGCCAAGACGGACGTGTTCCTCGTTTACGGCGACGAGCCTTTTTACGGCGACGACATCGAGACCGCCGCCGATGGAATGTATCAGTTTGAGTATCTGAGGCCGGGAAACTACACCGTTTTCGCTTATTCCACCTTGCCTTCGGGTGAGAAAATCGCTGTGAGCCAGTCGGTTGAGCTGCCGCGTGGCGCAGTGGCCACCGTCCCGACGATCTACATCCACGACGGGAAGGCCTACGGCACTTCGGTGGTGAAGGGCAGGGTTCATGCTTCGTATTGGCACAATGGAACCTATCAAGGCGAGGGCTGGGCCTACGAGCATCGCGTATATATCAGAAGGGCAGGCGAGGAGATGCATTTCGATGATGTCCGCGTAGGTGTAAATGGTTATTTTGCTTTCCAAAAATTGCAACCAGGTGAATATGAAGTTTTTACAGTGACGGAAGATGTCAATACGGAAATGCCTGAATTGCTGTTCCAAACCATCAAGGTTGATGTGGCAGGACAGGTGTTTGAGATGGAGGAACCGTTTGAGGTGGTGGTTAATGTTTAGGTATGAGGTATGAGGTATGAGGTATGAGGTAGGAATTGTAGGGACGCAATGCTTGCGTCCGAAATGCAAAGCATTCAACGAAGTTAAATCATGAATCCGAAATCGTGAATCCTGAGTTTTAAATCATAAATCACAGAATATGAAACGTTTAGTAATAGTATTAACCTTTTTTGCCATGGGTATTGGAGCCTTCGC
>ONVP01000009.1:0-20475 GCA_900321315.1 uncultured Bacteroidales bacterium | reverse complement strand
TCAAACGCGAAAACCGCAAGGGCATGACCATCAAGGAATGGAACACGATGGCTGGCAGCAAGCGCGCCTTCCTCGACCATGTGACGACCTACGATGCCATGGGGCGCAAAATCGAGGAAATCGAGTATGCCAGCTACGGCCAAAAGTCGCGCGTGGTGTTCGAGTATCCCGAAGGCAGCGACATTACCGCCAAGGTGTTGCGCGAAATCGAATACAACGACCGTGATAAGGTTGTGAGAATCAAGAAGTTCGAGTATAACGATGACGGCACAAAGAAACGCCAGCTCAACTATTATCCAAACGGGAAATTAGAATCCGTGAAGACCTTCGAGGTGATTTTCAAGGAGTGATGGAGGCCATTCTCGACATAGTGCGCGGCATGAAGCCGATTACGCTTGACGAGATGAGCGGCGTGAAGCTGATGAACCGCATCGACACCAAATATCTGGTGACCGAGGCGCAGCTTCAGGAGATTCTGCTGCGCGTCCGCGACGGCTATTTCGCCCAAGAGGTGGAAGGCAACCGCTTTTCGCCCTACAGCACCGTGTATTACGATACGCCCGAGCTGACCATGTACCTCATCCACCACAACCGCCACTTGGTGCGCGACAAGGTGAGGGTGCGCACTTACGTCGATTCCAACTTGACCTTTTGCGAGGTGAAGCACAAGAGCAACAAGGGCCGCACGAAGAAGAAACGCATCGCCGTGGAACCTATCCCGAACATCCTCGACAACCCCGAGGCTGTGGCGTTTTTGGCCGAGAAGCAGCCTTACGAGGTCGGTTCGCTCAGTCCGCATTTGGTCACCATTTTCGACCGCATCACTTTGGTGAACTATGGCAAGACAGAGCGCCTCACCATCGACTGCAACCTGCGTTTCGAGAACCTGCGCAACGGCGCAACGGCCTCGATGTCGCCCTTGGTGGTGATGGAACTGAAACAGGACGGTCGTGCCCACTCGCTGCTGAAAGACGTGCTTTTCGACCTGAGAATCAACCCGTTCAAGGTCAGCAAATACTGCATCGGCACCTGCCTGACCCAACCCTCGGTGAAGCAGAACCGGTTTAAGAAGAAATTGCGCAGAATAGAGAAAATGAAAACGATGGCTTATGGCCAATGGCAGATCCAACAAAAGAAATAATTTCCACATTTGGTTAAAACTGCCATAGTTATAGGCCAATAGCCATAGACAAAATAACAAATAAACAACTGATAATTATGAACTTACTTCAAGCATTACTCCCCGGACAAGAATTCGACGACGAAATTGCTCGCGAATTTGGCGGCGGCACCACGGGCATGGACTTCCTCGGCGTGCCTTTCATCGACCCGCAAAGCCTTTGGACGACCGTGATCCGCTTTGTGTTCAACTTCCTCGTGTGCTGGGCCATCATCCATTTCTTCTACTACAAGAAGGCCAACCGCAAGGACTATTATTTCACCTTCATCATGTTCGCCGTGGTCATCTTCCTCATCATCTCGCTGATGGAAAACATGAAGATGAACATCGCCTACGCCCTCGGCCTGTTTGCGATTTTCGGCATGATACGCTACCGGACGGAGACCATCAAAATCCGCGAAATGACCTATCTTTTCGTGGTGATGGGCCTGAGCATCGTCAATGGCATGGCGCTTTCGACGAGTTATCTCGAACTGATTTTGGTGAATCTGCTTACTCTGCTGATTATATGGGTTTTGGATGGCACGAGGATGCTGAACCACACCGCGATGAAAATCATCCTTTACGACCGCATCGAGAACACCAAGCACGGCAAGGAAGCCGAGCTGATGGCCGACCTTATCGAGCGCACAGGCTTGGAAATCAGCAAGGTGGAAGTCGGACATATCGATTATTTGCGCGATGTGGCCTTCGTGAAGGTGTATTACAAGCCCATCGACGGCGAAGTGAACACGATTGACACCGTCACCCGATTGAAGGATTTTAGCGAATGATTTAATCACAAAACTTGCAAAACAAGGCAAAACCTTGAACAGGATATTAAACATAGGTGTGCTATTGTTGCTGTCGACCAGCGTGTTCGCGCAGAGCGAGCGTGCGACTGACTTCGGCGGCATCCTCTCCGCCGAGTGTTCTACCGATGTCGGGAAGAGCTTCAGCCTGTCGGTGGAGGAGGAGCTTCGCTTCGATAACGGCTGCACCCAGCTTAATCGCTGGCTCAACTCCGTGGGCGTGGACTACATCTTCCCGCGCAATCGGCTGAAAGTCGGTGTGGCGGCTGACTACATCCGGCGGCACAGCGACAAGGGCTATTTCGAGAACCGCTGGCGCATCGGCGCGCACCTGACCTATTCTGAGGCCCTGTATCATTTCAAGTTCACCTACCGAAGCAAACTGCTCTCCACTTTTTACGACGAGCGCACGGGCGAGCATCGCGTGAACCCTAAGTTATATTGGCGTAATCGGCTGCAAGTCAGCTACCAGCTCCCCAACAGTCGCTTCAAATACGCCCTTTCCGCCGAATTGTTTTGGCTCACCAACGACCCCAAGAACCGCATCGTTGACAACCTGCGCACGGTGGCCTCGGTGGAGTATCGCCTCACGAGGCGGCACTACCTCTCCGCCTTCGCTCGCATGGACAACGACCTGCAGGTGAAGGAGCCAGTGGACCGATTCTGGCTTGGGCTGACGTTTGAAGCGAAATATTGACCTCAAAAATTCCGTTACTACTGCGCTAACCCTATCAAAAAACATAGTTAGCGCACCACTAAAGGTCTTTTGTAGTGCGCTAACCCTATCAAAAAACATAGTTAGCGCAGTACTAAATTTGAAAAATTGTTGCTAATTGCAAGAAAATCTGTAATTTTGCATTTTGAAAATCAAAATCAAATTGTATGGCTAAGAAACAATTGGTTGGAAGAGAGCGGGAAGTGCGTTTGCTCGATGACGTTTGCAGGTCAGGGAAGGCCGAATTCGTCGCCGTTTACGGTCGCCGTCGCATCGGGAAAACCTTCTTGATTGACAGTTATTTTGAACAGAAGTACGACTTTTTCATGGCTGGAATGTATGAAGCCACCAAGCGAGAGCAATTGGCCAATTTCGCGCACCAGCTGTCGCAGCATTCCAAGACGATGCAACCCGTTCCACCCGATTGGATGGAGGCGTTTTTCCAGTTGCAAAGCTATTTGCAGACCCTTCGTGACAAGGAACGTATCGTGGTGTTCATTGACGAGTTGCCGTGGATGGATGTGCCACGGTCGCGTTTCATGAAGGCTTTCGAGCTGTTTTGGAACGGCTGGGCCTCGAAGCAAGACAACCTCAAACTGGTGGTGTGCGGTTCGTCCACCTCATGGATGACCAACAAACTGATAGGAAACCGAGGCGGCTTGCACAACCGCGTGACGCGCCAAATCCGCTTGCAGCCTTTCAACTTGCACGAGGTGGAACTTTTTCTGCAATCGAGAGGCTTTGCGCTGCCACGGAAGCAAATCGTGGAAACCTACATGGTGATGGGCGGCACACCATATTATTTGGATATGATGCGCAAGTCACAAAGCGTGGCGCAAAACATTGATACGCTGTTCTTTGCCGAAAACGCCCCATTGAGAGGTGAGTTCGATTTCCTGTTCAAGTCGCTGTTCAACGACTCCGATTTGTACAAGAACGTGGTTGAGACGCTTGCCACCAAGGGAAAAGGCTTGACGCGCCAGGAAATCATCGAGGCTTCGGGCCTGACCGACAACGGTTATCTCTCGGAAGTGCTTGACAATCTGCGACGTTGCGATTTCATTCGCAGTTACAATGCTTTCGGAAAGAAGGAGCGCAATGTCTTGTACCAACTCACCGATTTATACTCCTTGTTTTATCTTCGCTTCCTGAAAAACCATTTGGGCCACGACGAGCAGCATTGGAGCCATGCCTTGGACACGACTGCCACTTGGGAAGGTTACGCTTTCGAGCAGGTTTGCTTGCACCATATCCCTCAGATTAAGAAGAAGTTGGGGATAAGCGGCATCCAGACGGAAATCAGTTCGTGGTTCGCGAAACCCTATACCGACAGCGACGGAACGAAATGGTCGGGCGGCCAAATCGATCTGCTGATTGACCGCAAAGATGGGGTCATCAACTTGTGCGAAATGAAGTTTTCCGACAAGGAATTTGTCATCACCAAAGATTATGACGAGTTGCTCAATGACCGTAAGGCCACCTTCCGCCATCACAGCAAGACACGCAAGGCCTTGCACCAAACCATGGTGACCGCTTTCGGTGTGGCGCACAATGCCTATTGGAACAACATCCAAAACGAAGTGACGATGGACGACTTGTTTGAGGAGGCTTGAAAAAAGCCATCGTTGAAGGCTGGGTTTCGGGATGATTTTAGAAAAGCAATACGGTTTTCATTGCCCAAAATGCTCCTCCGCCATCCGATTAAGCGCTTCAATGTCCAAGTCTTCAAGTTGGATGTCGGCATCGCTTTCAAAGTCGATGAGGAAGCCCATGTAGAGCGGCAGTGTCAATAGCGGGCCTTCGCGTCCGATGTTGTAGTTCCCGAATTTAATCGCATGATTGACGTGATAGTGCGTTGGATTGTTCAAGACGGTCGAAAGGCTTTTGGATTTGCCCGACTTGGCCTTGACCTCCAGGGGGGTACATTCGCCGCGATGGCGGATGAGGAAGTCGAGTTCAAGTCCCGAGTCCTTGTGGAAATAATACAGCTTTTGTCCGCGCTTGTGCAGGAAGTCGGCCATCAGGTTCTCGAAAATGGCACCTTTATAGCCCAACAGATTGCCTTGGATGACGTCAGCGCGGGTGCCAGCGTCAAGCATGGCGAGCAACAGTCCGATGTCGGCGACATAGACCTTGAAACAATCGGTAATGGCGTTGCCCTCCAAAGGCAGTTCGGTGATGCTCGTGTTGTAGCAGCGCCTGATGATGCCTGCGTCTTTTTTTTGCACTTTTTCAAGGGAAAAATCCGAATTTGTTACACTTTTTCAAGGGAAAAAGTAGGGTTTCGTTACACTTTTTCCAATGAGTTTTTCAAAATTTTTTCCAAGTGTCGTTTCATGTCATTTTGTTTCCTATTTTTGGCCTTTGGAAATCAATTAAATCCTATTTGTTATGAATACATCAAGAAAAATGAGAAGAATTGGCGGCATCAGCCTGATTATCGGGGCGTTGCTGCTGGGGGTCTTGTCGGGATGCGGCAAGAAAACCTCCCAAGGTCCGGCGGTCATCGTCGAACAGATCAAGCCCGTGAACGAGGTCTTGCTGCCTTTGTTGGACAGCTACACCTCGGGCGTCATCAGCGAAGGCGAACCCATCGTGGTGCGCTTTAAGGATCCGCAAATGCTGAAAGTGAAGAGCGGCGAGGCCATCCCTGCCAAAGCCTTCAACTTCACGCCTGAACTGAAAGGCAAGGCCGTTTGGTTGGACGAAAATACCGTTTCTTTCCAGTACGACAAAATCGACGAAACCAAGCAGTATGTCTGCGATTTCAAGATTTCGGAGTTCATCGACCTGCCCGACTCGGAGCTGCTGCAATTTGGCTTCGGTGTGCGCCGCCAGAATTTCAGTTTGGTCGCTGCCGAGCCGCTGTGTACCTCGAAAGACGAAATGGGCTACCGCCTGCGCGTGGCCTTCGCTACTCCCGTTGAGGCCGAGGACGCCGACAAGATTTTTGAGGAGTCGTTTGGCAAGAAGTACCAGCTTCAGAAAACCTATCTCGGAAACAACATCTATGACTTTGAAATCAGCAACCTGCCGCGCAAGAGCGACGATTATCAGGTGGCCTTGAACATGAGCGGCGAGCCGCTGAAATCGACCACCCGAATCCACCGCGACCTTACCGTTTATGCCAAGGACAAGTTCGAACCTGTCGGATTTGACGTGGAAAACTCTTCGGGTCAAGCCACGCTGTATTTCTCGCAGCCTCTAAAGCCCGGACAAAACATCAACGGCATCATCACTTTCGACCAAAGCAAGTTGGCCTACAAGTCTGACATCGTGGACAATAGGATTGACTTCTACTTCGACAAGTCGAATCTCTCCCGCTATCAGATGGAGGACATCAACATGAACGTTGGTGGTGGCATCCGCAGCGCGTCAAACGAGGTCATGCAAGGCGATTTCAGCTATAACTTCAGCCTCACCGACTACGAGCCGAAGGTGCGCTGGACCGACGAAGGCGTCATCATCCCCGACATCAAGGAAACCACCGTGTATTTCGATGCCATGTGCCTTAATTCGGTGACGTTGAGGATTATACGAATCTTTGACGACAACATCCTTTCTTTCTTGCAGGACAACGAGCTGAGCGAAACCTACGGCGTGCGCAAGGTGGGCCGTTTGGAGAAGAAAATCAAACTTCAGCTCGACAATCCCTATCCGACGCAATGGAAAACCTTCCCCATCGTGCTTTCCGACTATGTGAAAGTGGAACCCGGCGCGATGTACCAGTTGAGCCTCAATTTCGGTCCCGCCGACTACACCTTCGCCTCCGAGGAGATGAAGGATGACGTGATGGAAAACGCCCAGCGCGAGGCTGATTATTGGGACGGCGAGGGCTACGACTACAAGGAATACCGCTACGAAGGAGAGTGGGGCGACCCCAACGGCTTCTACTTCTATAATTATGTGGAAAAGCTGAAGAACATCGTTGTCAGCGATTTGGCCGTGACCGCCAAGATGGGCCGCAACGACATGGTGGACGTCTATGTGTTCCAGATTTCCGATGCCAAACCCGCCTCGGGTGCCGAGGTGACGGCATTCAACTTCCAAAGACAGCAACTTGCCAAGGCCTCCGTCGATGGCAAGGGTCATGTGCAACTGCAATGCGCCAACCGTCCGGCTTTCATCGTGGCCACAGACAAAAAAGGCAGCAAGTCGGTGATTAAGCTGAGCGACGGCAACGCGCTGTCGTACAGCCGTTTCAATGTTGATGGCGAGCCTGTCGAGAAGGGTGTCATCGGATTCGCCTACTCCAACCGTGGCGTGTGGCGACCGGGCGACGAGCTGCAACTCAACCTCATGCTCAGCGACGTGGATTCGCAACTGCCGCAAGGCTATCCCGTGGTCCTCGAAGTGACCGACGCAGCCGGCCGTTTATACACCAAGCAGGTGAACACCAAGCCTGTGAACGGCATCTATTGCTACACCGTGCCGACCAACGTCAGCGACGAAACCGGACTGTGGATTGCCCGTTTCAAAGTGGGCACCACGACCATCACGAAGAACCTCCGCGTGGAGACCGTGAAACCCAACCGCTTGGAAATCAACTTCGACCTGCCCGAGGTCATCAGCCTGACCAACCCGCAGCGCGTAAACCTGACTTCGAAATGGCTCAATGGATTGAAAGCTACGGGATTGAAGGCCGAAGTGGATGTGAAAGTGCGCGGCGGTAAGACCGAGTTCGCGAAGTTCAAGAGCTACTGCTTCGACAACGAAACCGAGTATTTCGACCCCGAAGAGCTGTCGGTGTTCAGCGGTCCGCTCAACAGCGAAGGTGCGGCCAACATCGGTTTTGGCCCGCTGCAAAACCTCTCGTCGCAGCAAATGATGAACGCCGTGTTCACGACCAAGGTCTTTGAGCAGGGCGGCGACTTCAGCATCGCCTCCTATCAGGCCAAGCTGTCGCCTTACAGCCGTTACGTCGGCGTGGAGCTGCCCGAAACCACCTCGAAATACGGCAGTTACTACGATACCAACAAGGACTGGAAGTTCAACATCGCCGTGGTGAACGAGAACGGCCAGCAGAGCAACGCTTCCGTTTTGCTTGACTACGCTCTCTACAAGATGGATTCCTATTGGTGGTGGTCGAGCGAGGAGCTTTATACCTTACAGCGTTATGCCTCAGGTACTTACAAGCGTCCCGTGCAGAACGGTGCTTTGACCTGCAACGGTAAGACTTCCGTAACCTTCAACATCCCCAACGACAAGTGGGGCAGCTATTTGCTCGTCGTCAATGACAAGCAAGGCGGCCACACCTTCGCCAAAGTCATCAACTTCGACTGGGGCTACGGCCACAGCAGCTCGGCAACGGGTGCTCCCGCACAACTTTCGTTGAAAGCCTCCGCCGACAGCTACCAAGTGGGCGAGAATATCGTGGTGACCTTCCCCGCCAATGAACAAGCCAAGGCTTTGGTGACGGTGGAAGCCAACGACAAGGTGTTGCAGACCATGTTGGTCGAAAACCTCGGTCAAGAGGGCAAGGTGGAAATCAAGGCCACGGAAGACATGATTCCGAATGTGTATGTCTATGTCGCTCTGATTCAGCCACATGATGCTGCCAACGACCTGCCCATCCGCCTCTACGGCGTGGTGCCGGTGAAGGTCGAAAACAAGAAACTGCAACTGCAACCGAGCATCACCGCTCCCGAAACCGCCAACACGAAGAAGAAAGTCGAAATAAAGGTGGGCGAGGCCAACAAGCAAGCCATGACCTACACCTTGGCCATCGTCGATGAAGGCATCCTCGGCCTGACCAACTTCTCGACCCCGAATCCTTACGGCTACTTCAACAGCAAGCAGTCGCTTTTGGTGCGCACATGGGATAACTACAACAACGTCGTCGATGCGTTCAGCGGCGAGTTAGGTTCCGTCTATGCCATCGGTGGCGACGGCCTCCTCAACCAAGAAATCACGCTCGACAACCGCTTCAAGGCCTACGCGGTCACTTTGGGACCCTTCGAACTGAAGGCCGGCGGAAGCAATACGCACGAGTTTGAAGTGCCGCAATGCTCTGGTGCCCTGCGCTTTATGGTGGTGGCCAAAGGCGACAAGAAAGCCTTCGGCAGCGCCGAAAAGAAGATGACCGTCGTCGATCCGATTACGCTCTACGCCTCCGCGCCGCGTGTCGTCGCCCCGGGCGATGAACTGGCCATGAAAGTGCAGGTGCTGTCGCCTTCGCTGAAAGGCAAGAGCCTGTCGGTGAAGTTTGACAATCAGAATCTTAATGCCCTCGGCACCTTGCCCACTTCGGTCAGCATTGACCAAAACGGCGAAGGCATGATTGTGGTGAATACGAAGGTGCCGGAAACCACGGGCAACGCCACCTTGAAAGTGAGCGTTTCCGACGGCAGCTACACCGCCGAATCTTCGACGACCATGCCCATCCGTATGCCTTACGCCGAGCGCCGCAACACCATCACCAAGGAAATCGAAGGCGGACAAAGCCTGACGATTCCGTTCAACCTCGCTGGCATGACTGGCACACAGCAAGGCAGAATCAGCGTTTCGTCGCTGCTGCCCGTCGATTTGTTCAGCCGCCTCGACTACCTCACCGACTATCCGCACGGTTGCCTCGAACAACTGACCTCGAAGGCCTTCCCGCAACTCTATCTGAACTACCTCATCCGGCAGAATGACGACGACAAGGCCGCCACGAAGTACAACATCGAGTCGGCCATCACCAACCTGAAAGCCTATCAGAAGTCCGACAATTCGATGACCAATTGGGCTGGTGGCACTTACACCGACCCATGGACTGAAATCTACGCGCTGCACTTCCTCGTTGAGGCACAAAAACAAGGCTTCGACGTGCCGCAGTACTTCATCGATGGCTTGAAGAGCTACCAGAGCAACAAGGCCAAGCAGTGGAAGAACAATCCCGACTACAAGCAGGGCGAGACCATCCAAGCCTACCGCCTCTTCGTTTTGGCTCTGGCCGATGCCGCCGAGATGGGCGCGATGAACCGCTTCAAGGAACTCGACATGAACTACTCGCTGACCCAGGCCATCACCGCTGCCGCCTTTGCGCAGACCGGCAAGACCACCGTGGCGCAAAACCTCATGCCCGTCGTGACTGACGGCGAGCGGATGTCGGACTACTACACCTCATTCGGCTCCACCACCCGCGACCTCGCCTTCCTGACCTACGCCCAGATGCTCTGCGGCACAGACGAACAGACGGTGAAGAGCAACATCAACACCCTGTGCGGCATATTGAACAGCGGTCGCTGGTTGGATACACAATCAACAGCCTTTGCCTTGTTTACCTTGGGCAAATACGCTGAGCAACAAGGCGTTTCGGGCGAGAACCTCTCCGCCCTCGTGAAGGCCAACGGCGAAGACCACACGCTGAACACCAACATGAGTTCGGCAGCTTTCAGCTTTGTGCCGAAACTGGGTAATAACTCCGTGGAAATCAAGAACAACGGTAGCCAGAAGCTGGTTGCCAACATCTTCACCAAGACCTCGGTGGCCGAGTACGCCATGGAGGAAGAAGGCAGCTTCATCCGCATGGCGGTGAACTACTACGACAAGAATGGCAATCCGTTGAATGTGAATAATTTGTCCGTTGGTACCGACGTGAATGTGCAAATCACGGTGCAGAACCCGAGCGACTATCAGGTGACGGAGTTGGCTCTGTCGTACTACCTGCCTTCGGGCTGGGAGCTGGTGAACGAGCGCATGGGCGGCGGCGACAGCAACAGCGGTGCCAAGCACATCGACTACCGCGACGACCGCGCCTACTTCTACTTCGACCTCGCGCCCAACACGCGCAAGACCTTCACCCTGAAGGCCAACGCCACCTACGAGGGCAACTACATGATTCCCGCCGTGCGCTGCGAGGATATGTATAATAATGAGATTTATTACCAGATTCCCGCTCGTGGGTGTGTGGTGAAGTAACGCTTTTGTAGTTTGCAAATGGCAATTGATTCCGCAGCTTTCCCGATGTTTGGAAGGCTGCGGAGTCTTTTTTTGTCTATCACGACGATGAAAGCGGTAGATAAAATTGCGCTCAGGGAACATTTTGTTGTTTTGAAAATTGCGCTCAGGGAATATTTTGCTGTTTTGAAAATTGCGCTCAGGGAATATTTTTTTTTAAAAAGTTTGTATAAATAAAAGATTATCAGTAATTTTGCAACGAATTTAAAATAGGTTACTATGTCAGATTATGTATTTCGGCGCAAGGCATACCAAAAGATGCTTCAATGGAAGCAGGAATCGCAGGGCGAAACGGCACTTTTGATTGAAGGCGCAAGGCGCGTGGGCAAGTCCACGCTTGTGCGGCAATTCGCCCAAAACGAATACAAATCGTTTGCGCTTTTTGACTTTTCGAAAGTCTCGAAAGAAGAAAAAGCCTTGTTTGAGGATTTGTCGGACATGGATTTTTTCTTCAATCGTATGAGGCTGTTGAAAGGCATATCGCTTTATGAGCGCGAAACGGCTATTGTGTTCGACGAGGTGCAGAAATTTCCTGTCGCTCGTCAAGCGATTAAGGCGTTGGTGGAGGATGGCCGATACGATTACATCGAGACGGGTTCGCTCATCAGCATCCACAAGAATGTGGATAATATCATCATTCCGTCAGAAGAAGAGGTAATTGATTTGTACCCAATGGATTATGAAGAGTTCTTGTGGGCAATGGGCGATGCCGAAAGCATGGACTTGTTTCGCGAGGCATGGCAGAAAAAACGAGGCTATGGCGATGCCGTCAACCGAAAACTGATGCGTGATTTCCGTTTGTACATGCTTGTTGGCGGGATGCCGCAGGCGGTGAGCAAATACATCGCCACCAAGGATTTGTCTGCCGTTGACAAGACCAAGAGAGGTATTATTCGTCTGTACCGCAATGATTTTCAAAAGATTGACAAAACAGGCAAGGCGACAACGCTTTTCATGTCTATTCCATCGCAGTTGGCCAATAACGCCAATCGTTTTCAACCTTCCACGGTTATCGACAAAACCCGTGCAGAGCAGTTGGAAAGCCTCGTTTTCATGATGCAGGACAGCAAGACGGTCAATGTGTGCTATCATGCCAACGACCCCAATGTTGGGATGGACTTGTCCGCCAACCGATCTGCCTACAAGATGTTCATTGCCGACACGGGGCTTTTTGTGACTCTGGCCTTTTGGGACAAGAACTTCACAGAGAATGTCATTTATCGGAAATTGCTGAATGACAGTCTTTCTGTCAATCTTGGGTATGTTTATGAGAATATGGTGGCGCAGATGCTTGTGGCGGCGGGCAACCGCTTGTTTTATTACACTTTCCCTGACGGCAACAAGCATAATTATGAAGTGGATTTCCTGTTGTCGTGTAAGGCGAAAATTTGTCCTATTGAGGTCAAGTCGGAAGGCTATAACACCCACCGCTCTTTGGATGAGTTCTGCAAGAAATTTTCCTCGCGCGTTGATGAACGTTACCTTGTTTATGCCAAAGACTTGCGCAAAGACTGCGAAACCACGCTTGTGCCGTTTTATATGACGGGGTTGATATGAAGAATGTTTAAGGGAATTGGGAAAGGGTATGGGGAAAAATGCTAATATTGCAGTTTCAAAAGGCAACACTATGAGCAAGTCGATAAACATTTTGGACAAGGATTATATCCAATGGATCAAGGAATTGAGCAGCCGTTACCGCAGAAGCCAAATCAAGGCGGCGGTGAAGGTGAATGAGGAGATGCTTCGGTTTTATTGGGAACTGGGGCGGGATATTGTGGAACGCGATGCTGAGAACAGATATGGCAAGAGGTTCTATGCTACATTGAGCAGGGATTTGGAAACCGAACTTGATGCAAGCGGTTTTTCGGTGACCAATTTGAAGTATTCAAAATATTTTTATTGCCTCTATTATGAAGCATTACAGCGATATATGAATGATTCCGAAAATCGTCCACAACTTGTGGACAGTTCGCCCGATGAAAATCGTCCACAAGTTGTGGACAAATCTGATGGGGAGATTTTGACCCTAACTGGAACAAAACTCGTTAATCAAATTATGCACGATTTGTTTTCTGTGCCTTGGGGACATCATCGTTTCATCATTGACAAAAGCAAGGGCGACGCCCAAAAGGCTCTTTTTTATGTCCGTCAAACCGTTGAAAACGGCTGGAGCAGAAATGTGTTGCTCAACTTTCTCGACACCGACCTCTACGAGCGGCAAGGCAAGGCACTGACCAATTTCAGCAGAACACTGCCCGACGAAACCAGCGACTTGGCGCAAGAGTTGACCAAAGACCCTTACGACTTCGCTTTCACGGGAATAACAGGGCGCTACAACGAGCGTTTGTTGAAGGATGCCTTGCTGGACACATTGGCCTGCTCATCTGCAAGGAGAAAGACCGCATCCAAGCCCAATATGCCTTGGAATCGAGCAGCCAGCCTTTGGGAATCTCGGAGTACGAGTTGGAAAAGTTCTATCCCGAAAAAATAGAAGGCACAATTCCGACCATCAAGGAGATTGAGGAGAAGTTGAAGGATTTCCCGGGGAGAGGAGCGCCAACGAGAACATAAACGGACTTATCCGACAGAACCTGCCCCAATGAATCTCTTTCGACAACCTCGACGACAACGAAATCAAGCGAATCCGCGACAAGTTGAACCACAGACCAAGAAAAAAACTCGGCTACCTCACGCCTATCGAATACTTTTTCGCTAACTTTGCACCCGAATTGAACCTAAGTCTTTAAAAAAAAAGTTGCGTTTGCAACTTGAATTCAACTTTTGCAAAAAAATGGCGTTGTTTCTAATCTAACCAATCGGCAATAAAAAATATGGGAAACGAATCTCAAGATATTAATTATGCCCTCATATCTGCTTTATATTCCAGCGGCACGAAAGGGTTTTATAGCGATGTGTATTTTCCAATCATAAAGTACACCATAGTTCAACTATTCAACCAAAAGTTTATTAAAGAACAGCTTCCTTATTATACCTCCAAGGATGTCCATGATTTTATATGGGATAAGTTTAAAATCCATATTCCCAATATAGTTATTACAAAATCACTTCAAAAAATAGATGAAACAAAAAAAGACTTTGTGAAACTCCAATTGATGGAAAATGGAAACTCATTCCGAATAATGAATGTTTGGGATTCACAGGAATTTGAAGAATTGGCAGAAAGAGAAGAATACTTTACGAAGGGATTGGAAAACATTGAGAAAGATTATAAGGGCTTTTTAGAACGTAATGGTTGTTATGATGATGGTATGAGTTTCCTCCAATTTATTTCTGATAACACAGACGAAGTTTTGGGCTATTTTCAAAACAATGATGTTTCTTTGATAGATGAAAAGTATGCTACCATTGTTTTTTTTCTTGAGTATTTAAATGATTCTCCTTTAAGAAAAGTTGAATTTGATATTGCTAATCAACTTTTTTGGGCATCAATAATAGCGGGATATTTGAAGAGCGAAAAACCTCCTGTAGATGCAGCCGAAGATGGAAGTAAAAAGGAGTATTTTTTAGATACCTCTATCATATTAGGTTTATTGGAACTATCTTCGCGTCAGAAAGAGGATTTCGCATCAGAAATTCGCGAAATCATTATTTCATCTGGTGGACTTATGAGGGTTCACCCCATGACTTTGGAAGAAATAAAGACTATTTTAGTTTCTGTAGAAACTTCCTCGTTTCCAGATCCTGGGACAGACATAGCCGAAGCATGTGTCAACCACAAACTTAACGCCAATCAGATTGCAAATATCAGGTTAAACATTGGCGCAAAACTGAAGAAGTTAAATGTGCTAATGTTTCCAAATATGGGTCCCGAGGAGTGTAAACAAAAAGCACGAACTTATAAAGGACGAAGAGAAGTTGAAGAGTTGGCTCGTGAACGTTCGAAAAGTATTAAATCATATAGTCAGGATAATTTTAGGGAAATACACGATCTTTTTATGGATGATTATATCAAGGAGAAAAGAAAAGGAATGAAAACTCCAGAGAATGTGGTATTTGTTACCTCCAATAAGGATTTAATAACATTTACTAAAAACCTTCATCCAGAAGAGTGTTATATGACCTCTACTAATAAAATTGTTCTAGATCTATGGATGCATAATGTAAAGCCAGCAGATATTTCAAGTTGTGCCCTCACTGAAACAATGGCGCGTTGTCTTGATCAGCATAATGTTAGGGTTAGGAAAAAGATAATTGAGGTATCTCGTTTTTTTAATGAAAACAAGGGAAATTTTGATCCAAAAGTATATCAAGATTTCATCAAACAATTATACAGTCGGGCCAGAAATGTTATTATGGCTGTTGAAAGAGATCCTGATAATCAGGAGGTGACTATGGAATTGACAGCCCAATGTATTCTGGATGCTGTTAAAGCAGACAAAGAGTATTATAACAAAAGGGTGGTGGAGAATGAAGATAGAAATGCCGATTTGTCAAGCCAATTGGAAACGCATGTTCAGGATTATGAACATCTTGCTATTCTAAATAAACATAATGAAGAATGTATAGAAAGCCTTAATAAAAAGAACGAAGAATTGGCAAGTCAAATAACAGAAGCTAATAAAAAAATAGCTTCGAAAGAGAATCAAGTAATAGAAGAAAGAGAAGGACGAATGACTGCCGAAAGTATTGTGGATTTGTATGAAGAAAGAGAACAACTAAATCAAGAATTGAAACAAATTGAAGCAGAATTGGCTCCATTGGAAAAGGAGCGCAGAGAGTCTTTTTCAAATTCGAGACCGTGTTGGTTTATTGTAATAGGAATCATTTTAATTTTGTGCATGGTAGCAGTTGTTGTGCACGCAATTTGTACTGAAAAATATGGAATTATAGGAGTTGGTGCGGTTTTAGCGGCATTAGCAATTTTTTTCTTCACAAGGGCAAATCATTTGAATGATAATAAGAATGAGAGAATGGAATTGACTTTCAAAGAATGGGAAGATAAAGAAGAACACAATAAATATAAACGGTTGGTTGAAGAAAGAAGAACAATTTTGAAAAGACTAGAAGAAATTAAGTTAACACTTAATAGCGTTCGTAAAGAGAAATCTTGATATTATTTCGTTTTAGAAAAAAATATGTTTTAAACCAAACATGCCCAATTCGGCGAATTTGCAATTCGCCCGCTGCGAGTATAAGAATTTGAAATTCGGAAACAACAAATGAAAAATAGTAGGATAAACCTGATGCTTACCGTTTCGAGATAAAAAGACAACAAAGTAGAAATATGGAACAATCTCAAATAACAAAGGAATATATTCAAGCAGTAAAGGCCATCAAACAGGCCATTTTGGAGAGCCGTTATAGGGCGGCTCGTTTGGTGAACAAGGAGGTGCTTGCCCTTTATTATGCCATTGGGGGCTTTATTTCGTTGAGAAGTAGGACGGCTCAATGGGGCACCAATGCCATTGGAGTCATTTCCGAATTGTTGCAGCAAGAACTGCCTGGATTGCGCGGCTTTTCGGAAACGAACATCAAGCGAATGCGTATTTTTTACGAGGAGTGGAGAGGGCTGTTTGAAAATCGCCCGCCAGTAGCGGACGAATTAACCGACGTGATTATCCCTATGGGTAGCAATTTTATCAACTATCGAAAAAGATCCTGGTTCACGAATTACAACGATAAACGCCAGTACTGGCATACCCGTCAAGAGTGTTGAACGTCATCTTTCTGAATTAAGTCGTGTAGGTATAATACATTATCAAGGGTCAAAAAAGACAGGAGGATATTACATTGCAAATCAGGATAATAATTTGTAGTATGTAAAAATGAGGGAGTAAGTGAGGGAATAAATGAGGGAGTAAATGAGGGAGTAAATGCAACCATTCAAAAAACATAAAAAACTCAAAATAGTATTGCTGGTTTTGGTCGGCCTTTTCCTCGCCTTCCTCTGCATACCCACGCCACGCTTCAACAAGCCCTATTCCACCGTATTGACCGCGAAGAACGGCGAACTGCTCGGCGCAAAAATTGCGGATGACGGACAATGGCGATTTCCTGCAACGGACTGTTACTCACCGAAATATACAGCCTGCCTCTTGGAATACGAAGACCGCTGGTTTTTCCTGCACGGGGGCTTCAACCCGATTTCGTTTGTGAAGGCGTTTCGCGACAATATGAGGGCGGGCGAGGTGGTACGCGGCGGCAGCACGATTTCGATGCAGGTGGTGCGCATGTCGCGCGACAACCCGCCCCGAACCTACGGCGAGAAACTGCTTGAAATCATTTTGGCCATGCGGTTGGAGTTGCATTACTCCAAGCGGAGCATCCTCAACCTTTATGCCGCCAACGCGCCTTTCGGGGGCAATGTGGTGGGCATCGACGCGGCGGCGTGGCGCTATTTCCACACCACGCCCGACGAACTCTCGTGGGGCGAGGCTGCGACTTTGGCCGTACTGCCCAACGCGCCGGCACTGATTCACCCCGGACGCTCCCGCAATCGTTTGGAACAGAAACGAAACGAACTGCTTCAACGTTTGCCATACTCGAAAGCCTTCATTCCCAAGCGGTTCAACGTACCCAGACTCTCCGAAGAGGATGCCGAATTGGCCATGATGGAAGACATTCCCGCGAGGCCTTTCGAGATGCCGATGTTGGCCTATCATTACCTCGCCGACCAAGAAAAACGGCACTACGGCGAACAAATCACCTCCACGATTGACATCAACTTGCAACAAGCCGTTTTGGACATTATGAAGCATCACCACGCGGTGAATGTGATGAACAGTATCGACAATGCTGCCGTGTATGTGGTTGATTACCTGAATGATGAAATCCTCGCCTACGTCGGCAACAACCTCGATGCCGAGGATGCCGCGATGGTCGATATGGTGAAGGCGCAACGCTCCACGGGCAGCATTTTGAAACCTTTCCTCTTCGCCGCAATGCTTGACGAGGGAACGCTTTTGCCCCAAATGGTCTTGCCCGATGTGCCGATGAACCTTTACGGCTTCACGCCGAAGAACTACAGCGGCGAATACTGGGGTGCGGTGCCTGCCGACAAAGCGCTGCAAAACTCGCTCAACGCGCCGTTTGTACACCTGTTGCGCGAATACGGTCAGCAGCGTTTCCATTCTTTGCTGAAGCAGTTGCCGTTGAAAGGCATCGTTTTCGACGCCGACCACTACGGCCTCTCGCTCATCGTGGGTGGCAGCGAGGCTTCGCTGTTCGACATCACCAACGCCTACGCGAAAATGGGGCGCAAGTTGGCCTCGTATGTCAATGAAAACTACAATGTTAAGGTCGATGAAAAGGAGTCGCCGTTTTCGGCGGAGGCCATCGCCGAGACTTTCAATGTAATGAAAGGTCTGACGCGCCCCGTGAGCCAAATCGGCTGGGGCGGTTTCGCCTCGTCGAAGCAGGTGGCGTGGAAGACGGGCACCAGTTTCGGCTTCAAGGACGCTTGGGCGGTGGGTCTCACCGACCGCTACGCCGTGGGCGTTTGGGTGGGCAACTCCGACGGCGAAGGTCGTCCGGGACTGACGGGCGTGGGCGCGGCGGCTCCCTTGCTGTTCGACGTGGTTACCAAGTTGAACGACAGTTACCGTTATCCCGCCAATACCTCGGAAAGCGTTGAGATTGAGGTTTGTGCGGAGTCGGGTTACCCCAAGTCGGAGTATTGCCCGAACACCAAGAAAATTCGCGCGTGCAACGTGGAAAACCACACAGGCGTGTGCCCGTATCATAAAAAGGTGTTCCTTGACGCTTCGCGCCAGTTCCGCGTGCTGCCCGACTGCTATCCTGTGGACCAAAAATGCTTCGAGGTGTACTATGTTTTGCCGCCCGTGATGGAGTGGTTCTACAAGAGGCACTCGCCGCTGTTTCGCCCGCTGCCGGCCTTCTATCCGGGCTGTGGCGCGGCGCACCCCGACGACGTGATGGCCTTCGTCTATCCCAAGAGCGACGCCAAGGTAACCATCCCCATCGGCATTCGCGGCGACCGTCAGCAGGTGATTTTCGAAATCGCGCATCGCAACCCGCAAAAGACCATTTTCTGGACCTTGAACGACCAATTCTTGGGCCAAACCCGCCTCAATCACCAAATGCCCATCGATGTGGAAAAAGGCAGCTACGAGCTTCGTTGTGTTGATGAGGACGGGGTGGAACTCTATAGGCGGCTTGTGGTGCAGTGAGTTTTTCCTCTTCGCAAGTGCTTTTTGTAAGATTTTTGGCAAAAGCTTCTTTTTCCCTTTGCGATATTCCCGAAATCTTGTATCTTTGCCGCCAAAATCATAAAGTAACAGTGCCATGACAGCCATTGAACTGAAGACTTCCATTGCAGCCGACCTCGAACAGATGAGCTTGGAAATGCTTGAAAGCGTGTCGCGCTATGTGAAGCGTTTGCGTATGCATCCGCGTGCTGCACATATTGAGGATGAAAACCTAACGCCCTACACCGTTGAGGAACTTTTGGAAAGGGCCGAAAAAGGACGGAGAGAGATTGCCCAAGGAAACTATGTGACAAGCGAAGAAATGTTTCGTGACTTGTTTGAGGAATTTGGACTTGACCCCAATGACATGAAGGAAATTGAGCGGCAAGTAGAAAAAACCGAACCTCTTTATGCCCAGGCTGTATGAGAGTAATCTGGCATCCCGACGCACAAAACAGGCTGCGTCAGACAGCGGTTTATGTCCAAACCGAATATGGCCGCAGAAGCTGCGTGAAATTCATCAAGGAAGTTTATCGTTCTGAAAGACTTATCGCAAAATTCCCCAATCTTGGCCCTGCCGAGCCTTACCTTGCTGATGCTCCCGTGTTATACAGAAGCATCGTCGTGAACCGCTTGAACAAGATAGTCTATTGGATTAACGGCGATGTGATTGAAATCGTGGATTTTTGGGACACCCGCCGCGAACCAAAGAAACAAGCCGAACAAGTGAAATAACAAGATACAAATCAGTCGAATCTTAAACAATCAACCTTAACCATGGACAAGAATTTACTTCAAAAAGCAAAGGCTCACATGATTGCTTTGATTAACCCCCAAGCCCTGAAAGGGCGACCCGACCACAACCACGGGTGCAACCCGTGGTCTGTAACACAGGCCCAACACAGGTGCAACCCGTGGACTGTAACCCCACGCACCCTCCTCCTGCTGCTCCTCGCGATAGCGACGGCAGCACAAGCCCAGTTCGGAGGAGGAACGGGCGCGAGCAACAACCCCTACCTCATCGCCACCACCAACCACCTGCTGGAATTGGCCGCCAGCGTGAACAGCGGAAACCAACATGAGGGCGATCACTTCATTCTCCTGAACGACCTCGACTTCACTGGCATAGACTACACGCCCATCGGCGGAGGGATAATCAATAACGACTATGCTGTTTTTTCAGGCACCTTCAACGGCCTCGGACACAAAATCCTGAACCTGCGGGTTGGTTGCAGTTATCATGCCGGAATATTCGGCCAAATCTCCAGCGGCACGATAGAGCATCTGACGCTCGGAGGCGACAGCCGAATCGAAGGGGGGTTTTGTGTGGGTGGCATTGTCGGCAGGACTGGAACCAGCAACATCATTGACTGCCACGTGGAAAAGACCGTGACCATCGCTGCCAGTAAGCGCGGAAGCGAGTACATCGGCGGCATTGTTGGAGCCGCCTTCGATGGCACGAGCTATGTCGCACAAGAAATAGAAGGATGCACCAGTGCAGCCACAGTGACCAACAACGAGTATTCCAACGTGAAATACGTCGGTGGCATCGCGGGGGTGATTCTCTCGGATGGGCAGTCTATCCGCAACTGCAAGAACTACGGTGCCGTCAGTGGCAGCAGCGATGTGGGCGGCATTGTGGGCGAATTCAACTTCAATTGGCCAGGAAACGTGCTCGAA
>ONVP01000376.1 GCA_900321315.1 uncultured Bacteroidales bacterium | reverse complement strand
ACGTCGAGATAGGGAATGCCGATTTCCTTCAGCGTAAGTCGCTGGTAGGGGAAGCTTTCGTCGATGTTCTCGTAGGCGTTTTGGTTCAAGTCGGAACGCGAGCGTGTGTATAGGTCGAAGTTGCCGTCGATGTAGTCCGAGATTTTCGACTCGGGCAGCATGGGCGTGAAACGCTGGTTGTCGTTTTTCGACACGATGATGTCAACGAACTTGTCGTTGCGCAGGTTGATTTCCACCTCTTTCACGCCGAGTGTTTCTTTTATCAAGGTGAATGCGTCGTTTACGCGGGTTTCGGCGCTCAGCGCAGGCATCTTCATGATGTCGTTCCAGCACTCGTGCGAGGGGCAGTCGTCGGAGAACGCCCCCGATTCGTAAATGGAGACGTGGTTGTGCATTCCCTCGTAGTGGAACCATTTGCCGAGCAAGGTGGAGAACACGCCCGACTGCACTTCTTCCCTATGGATGAGCTTCATGGCTTCCTGCACTTCGACGGCGCCGATGATGGAGGCGATGACTGGCGTGGTGGGGATGCGCCCCACGTTTTCGTTGCGATGCGCCACGCCAGCACACGACATTTGCTGGAAGATGTTTTGCTTGGCGTTTTCGGTGAGGCCGCATTCGTAGCAGTTCTCGCCTTGCTTGAAGACACGCACGTTGCCCGTGAGGTTTTCCATGCCGCCTTCCACCCACGGCACGTCGGCACGCATGCAAAGCCGGTTGAGCTGCATTCGCGCCAGGCGGCTGTCGAGGCATCCTATGACCACGTCCATCTTGCGGTAGAGGCCCAATCCCACATCGGTGTTGAGCCTGCCGCAGATATGCTGCACGTTGATGTTCGGGTTAATCTCGCGCACTTTTCGGGCGGCCACTTCGGCCTTGTAGTAGCCCTTGTCGGCATCATCCTCACGGAACAAGACCGAGCGCGTCAGGTTGCTGTATTCGATGGTGTCGAAGTCAATGATGTAGATGTTGCCCACGCCAAACAAGGCGAGGTTTTTCAGCACTTCGTTGCCCAGGGCGCCCGCGCCGACCACCATCACCTTGGCGTTCTTCACGGTGTCCATCTTGTACCATGAGAGCAGGTCGAAAACCTCCTTGCCCCATTCTTTGATTTCTACTTCTTCCATTTCGGGGTTCTTTGTGTTATTTCAAGGTGTAAACAAGTCCCACTTCGATGCTCGGGACGACTACTTTTCCGCTGTTTTGGAGCAGGCCCGACTTGCCGTTGGGCAGGTTGGCCGCATTGATGGTGCCGACGGACATGAAGGGATAGTCCAACTTGACCCCGGCGTTGAGTACGACGGGCGAACCCTTGAAAGGCACGTAGGCACCGAAGGCCACATTGCCCCATAGGTTGAAGCTGCCCATTTCGGGTTCCACGCCCTCGTAGCAATCCATGTCGCTGCCGAAGCCCAAAGGCTCCACGTTCTCGAGCGTCACGTCCCACTGGGGATAGTAGCCTTTCAGACTGTATTTGCCCTTGCCTTCAAAGGTGTAGCCCGTCTTGATGGATGGTGTGAGACCCAGTTTGGCGTAAGCCGTCACACGGTCTTTGGCCGGTTGGCCGAAGCAGAGGCGGATTGGGATGTCGAAACAGGTCAGGGAGAGGCTTTCCTCAAGGCCGTCGAAGGCATAGATGGCTTGATGGCTGTCGCCATCGGCATCCTCTGCATCGATGGTTGTGCCATACTCGTTGAGGCGTGCTGCCAGGCCGAGCTTGCGGATGCCCAAGCCAGCCTCCACCGAAATGGGGAACGACTCCGACAAGCGGGCCGTGCCGAAATAGACACCGGCCTGAAAACACGACTTGATTTCCTTGGCCCAAGGCTCGCCGATGCTGCTGCCGGGGAAGGCTGGGCCGCAGCCGATTTCAAGGCCGATGACCGGCGACTTGGCTGGCTTGACGATGCCCTTGCCGCAGTCGGCAAGCTGTTTGTTCAAGTTGGTGATGGTGGCATCCTTTGTGGCAATCTGGTCACGCAGGTTCTGCAACTGCACTTCCTTGTCGTTAGGCACGACGACGGTCTTGTTTTTCTTCATGGAGTCGATGACGTGCTCGTTTTGGGCAATCATGGCGTTGAGCCTGTCAATCTGGGAATTCTTGT
>ONVP01000031.1 GCA_900321315.1 uncultured Bacteroidales bacterium | reverse complement strand
GCTGTATTTTCTTGGTTTGTTGAACACTGCTGACGAAATCTTTTGCATATAAGCATTGTTTCTCGCCTGAACCCAACAAAGCCTCAATAGGAACAGTGTTGTCATCAAACCAATTCTGTATCCGACGCATGGCGGTTTACGCCGGTGTAGAATAGCAGCAGCAAAAAGATTTTCTATCAGCAACTGTTGTAACTGAATAAAAAAAGCCTATCTTTGCCGCCTATGAAAGTAAAAGTCATTGAAATCAAGAAAAGCGTCTTTGCCGAAAACGAAAAGGACGCGGATGCACTGCGCAACGAACTGAAAAACAAAGGTGTATATTTGCTCAACCTCATGTCTTCGCCAGGTAGTGGCAAGACCACCACGCTCATCCAGACCCTCAACCGCATCAAGGACAAGGTGCGCGTGGCGGTGATGGAGGCCGACATCGACAGCGACGTGGATGCCGTCAAAATCAAGGAAGCGACAGGGGTTTCGTCCATCCAGCTTCACACGGGTGGCATGTGCCACCTTGACGCAGAGATGACTCGCCAAGGCTTGGATAACGTGGCATTGGCCGATGTCGATTTGGTCGTTCTTGAAAACGTGGGCAACTTAGTTTGTCCCGCCGAGTTCGACACAGGTGCCGTGCGTAATGCCATGATCCTTTCCGTGCCCGAAGGCGACGACAAGCCGCTGAAATACCCGCTGATGTTCACGGTCTGCGACTTGGTGCTCATCAACAAAATGGATGTTGCACCGTATTTCGATTTTGACCTTGAGCGTTGCAAAAACAACATCCATCAACGCAACCCTAAGGCAAAAATCATCCCCATCTCCGCAAAAACCGGTGAAGGCGTGGATGCTTTTGCCGACTGGCTCCTCAACGAAGTCCATACGTGGAAAAACTCATAACTCCTCAATTCTTAACTCAAAACTTCCAAAGCTATGCCTGAAATGTCAACCAAGTTTGTCCCCAAGCACAAAGGCGACAAAAACCCGAACCCGAAACTCCTGAAATTCGTCCGTCACGTCACCGACCGCATCCCTGGAAAAATCAAGATGGACACCGACGCGCCCGAATATTGGGGCTTAGCCTGCATCTTCGAGGACGAGATGGATGCCGTGACTCGCGAAGCCTCGCTGGATTTGCTCCTTGATATGCTTCCCGGCAATTTCTTCAAAGTGCGCGAACATCACACCTACGCCGAATTGCACGAGTGGAACGCCAAGAAACACTATACGCCCGACGATGCCTCGTTTGACGAACTGTTGGACAAATTGGCTTATTTCGGCATGTTGGAGTATGATTACGGCGACAAATACACCAAGAAAGGCCCAGTGGCTGGCACCTCTTTTGAGCGCAACGCCCGCATCTACTGGGTGCCGATGTTTGTGCCGGGCAGTGCCGAATACACCAATATGAACGTGGAACTGATGGACAAGCACCCCGAACTGGCCATGTTCTTTGAGCGCATGACTTTCCTACCTTTGGAGAAGGTCACGCCGATGGTGCCTATGGGCGGCAGCGGTATCGGAATGCACGTGATTCCCGTCGAAAAGGCCATCTCGATGGAGAACGAAACGGCTGACATCGAGCATATTTCTTACTGGCTCAAACGCTATGAGGGGCATTTAGCCGTGGGCATTTGCTCGTGCCGATACGGTCGCAAGAAACTCGAAGAAGGCTGCGCCGACGACTACCGCGACTGGTGCATTGGCGTGGGCGACATGGCCGAGTATCTCGTGGAGACCAACAGAGGCCATTATATCACCTACGACGAGGCGATGGCCATCCTCAAGAAAGCCGAGGACCACGGTTTCGTGCATCAGGTGACCAACATCGACGGCGAGGGCAAGATTTTTGCTATCTGCAACTGTAACGTAAAGATTTGCAATGCTTTAAGAACATCACAACTATTTAATACACCTAACTTGTCGCGTAGCGCTTACGTGGCGCATGTCGATCCGAAGAATTGTGTGGCTTGCGGTCGTTGCGTGGAATACTGCCCAGCCGGTGCCGTCAGATTGGGCCAAAAACTCTGCACCAAGCACGGCGAGCAGACCTATCCCAAACAAGAACTTCCCGACGCATCGAAATGGGGCAAGTACAAATGGGACGAGGACTACCGCGACAAGAACCGCATCAACTGCTACCCGACGGGCACGGCACCCTGCAAAACCGCTTGTCCGGCACATATCGCCGTGCAAGGTTATTTAAAGAAAGCCGCCGAGGGCAAATACACTGAGGCTTTGGAGCTTATCAAGCGTGAAAATCCCTTCCCTGCCGTGTGCGGTCGCGTGTGCAACCGCCGCTGCGAGGATGTCTGCACCCGTGGCACCATCGACCAGCCCATCGCCATCGATGCGGTGAAGAAGTTCATCGCCGAGCAAGACCTTAACGCTGAGACCCGCTTCGTTCCTGAAGTGAACATCTGCTCGAATATTCAGGAACGTTGGGAAGAGAAGATCGCCATCATCGGTGGTGGTCCTGCGGGATTAAGCTGCGCCTACTATTTGGCCACGATGGGCTACAGACCCACGGTGTTTGAGAAGAGCGAGGAGCCTGGCGGCATGTTACGCTATGGCATACCTTCTTATAAATTAGACAAAGAAGTTATCAAGGCCGAAATCGACATCATGCGCGAAATCGGCGTGGAGATTCGCACGGGCGTGGAAGTCGGCAAGGACATCACCATAGAACAACTCCGCGAGCAAGGCTACAAAGGTTTCTATGTGGCCATCGGCTGCCAAGGTGGCAAACTGCCTGGTATCACAGGCGAGACGCTGCAAGGCACCACCACTGCCATCGATTTCCTGCACGACGCCAATTGCGGCAAGGTAAAGGTCGAAGGTAATGTAGTCGTCGTTGGTGGCGGCAATGTGGCCATCGATGCGGCCCGTGTGGCCAAACGTAGTGGCGCCACTTCGGTGACGATGCTCTCGTTAGAGACCGAAGACATCATGCCGGCGTCGCTTGAAGAACGCAAAGAAGCCCGCGAAGACGGCGTGGTCATCAACCCAGGTTGGGGACCGAAGGAAGTGCTGGGTACCGATAAGGTGAGCGGCATTGTCTTCAAGAGATGCACCTCAGTGTTCGATGCGGAGCATAAGTTCAACCCTGAATATGACGAGAACGAGCTGATTACGTTAGATGCTGACATGGTTATCTTCGCCATCGGGCAGACCGTTATTCTGAAAGACCTGATGAAAGACACCAAAGTGGATTTCGTCAGGGGCGTATATCCCGTGGCCGACAAGTTGACCTACCAGACCGCCGAGGAAGACATCTTCGTGGGCGGCGACGTGTTCACGGGGCCTAAGTTCGCCATCGATGCCATCGCGGCAGGCAAAGAAGCTGCCGAATCATTGCATCGCTATGTGCAGCACGGCCACATGACCATTGGTCGCAACCGCCGCGATTTCATCGAATTGGACAAAGACCACATCCTCGTGGAATCATACGACAACGGTTCGCGTCAGGTGGAAGGCCATGAAATCAAGGAGAACCCGTTCAGCGAATATACGGTCACGCTCACCGAGGAACAAGTGCGCAAGGAGACGGCGCGTTGCCTCTCGTGCGGTGCTTCGGTGGTCGATGAAAACCGCTGCATCGGCTGCGGCATTTGCACCACCAAGTGCGGCTTCGATGCCATCCATCTCCATCGCGACAACCCCGAAGCCAGCATCATGCGCGC
This sequence comes from uncultured Bacteroidales bacterium, assembly GCA_900321315.1. Lineage (GTDB taxonomy): Bacteria > Bacteroidota > Bacteroidia > Bacteroidales > F082 > Limimorpha. The sequence continues at coordinate 10,762 of ONVP01000031.1, read as the reverse complement.
TTCTGAGAACAAGTTCGACGGCATTCTGCCTTATATGCTCAAACGTACTGGGAAAATCATCTTTGGAAAGAAAAACTGACTATGACTATCGACCATGACAATGACCAGTTCAGCCAAGCTGCCGGACTTCACCTTTTGGGGTGGCTGTCATGGTCATTGTCACAAGTCATTGTAAACTAAACAACTGAAAAAAAATGCACGAACTCGGAGTCGTATTCTATATCATCAAGGACGTCAAAGCAGTGGCGGAGGAGAACCATGTGGAGCATGTCTCCACGGTGGTGATGGACATCGGTGAGGTTTCGACGGTGGTGCCGCACCTGCTCACCGACTGCTGGCGTTGGGCCGCCGACAAGGAAGACCTGCTGAAAGGATGCGAGATGAAAATCAACACCATCCCAGCGGTGACTTGGTGCGACGGCTGCAAGAAAGAATACGAGACCGTGAAGTTCGGCAAGACTTGTCCGCACTGCAACAGCGACAACACTTGGCTGATTCGCGGCAATGAAGTGGAAATCAATAGTATAATTGTGTAATTCAAAATTCAAAATCCTATAGTATATGGCTTGTTTTATAGTTCCCTTAGCACAAGCGGCGGTCACGAGTACCATCCGCAAATCCAATGAGAAAAACAACCGAAGCGACCATTCGGCCTTTGCGCGTCATCTTCCAGCCTTGGAGAAGATGCTGTGGGGCGGTTCGGTGATGCTGGTCGTGGACCATATCATCAACGGCGAACTCACTTGGCGTTTCCCGTTTTTCACCGCACTTGAAAACGCAGGCGGCGGTGCCGTCATGCTCCGAGAGATGCTCACGGTGGGCGTTCCCATGTCGCTGGCTATCACGGCAATATGGGCTATTTATGCTTTGGTGAAAGAGCACAGAAAGAAAGTCCAACTGGCAACTGAACAATTAAACAAATAATAATTCAAAATTTACAACTATGTTTTTCCAAGTCTATGGCGCTAATGCGCTGCCTCAGTGGGGAATGATGCTCGTTGTCCTCGCAGGCCTGATCTTACTGAACGAGTTTGCCCGTCGCACCAAGTTCGGCGGTATCTTCACCTTCTTAGTCGTCCCTGTGGTCCTCACCGGTTATTTCCTCGCCATCTTCTTTGGCGTCCGTGCGGGTGCGCAGTGGGCGTTGGAAAACCAGACCCACGTCTATATGCAGGGTTGGTTCCACTATGCCAAGCTATATGCCGCGACTGCTGGCTGTATCGGCTTCATGATGATCAAGTACAAATGGGGCATCGGTGCCAAGCACTGGTTCAAGCCTTTCCCCTTCGTCATCGTGGCCATTAACATCCTGATTGCCTGCGCCTCCGACTTCGAGAGTGCCGCCATGGGTTGGAACAAGTGGTGGCTTACTTCTGAAGGCGTTTGGCAGTACGGCGGCTGGCACAACGTGATGAACGGCGTGGCCGGTATCGTCAACATCTTTTGTATGACTGCTTGGTGGAATGTGTATGCCTCCAAGGACAAGAAGGATATGATTTGGGCCGACATGACCTGGGTCTATATCGTGATTTACGACATCTGGAACTTCGCCTACACCTACAACTGCCTGCCCACGCACTCGTGGTACTGCGGTGTCGCCCTGCTGCTGGCTCCTACCGTCGCTGCTTTGCTGTGGAATCGTGGCGGCTGGATTCAGAACCGCGCCAACACCTTGGCCATTTGGTGCATGTTTGCGCAGGTGTTCCCGCTTTTCCAAGAGACCTTCAAGGATGGTCGCCAGTGGTTCAACTGGGCTGTGCTTCCGGTTCAGTATCCCAATGGTGTGGAAACCGTCAAGCAGCTTTACGAAGCCGCTGGCGGCGAGGCTGCCGTAGTGGGCACCACAGTGGATCCTTCCGTTGTGGCTGCCAACCCGACCATGATGACTGTCATCAGTGCCTTGGCCTTGATAACCAACATCATCGCCATCGTCTATATCATCTCGGTCTCCAAGAAACGTCACATCAATCCTTATAAGGAAGACGTGTTTGTCAACCAGAAGTACTACAAAGACTCTATGGCCCGTGCCGATGTAGATTAAACATTGGACTTGGTGAACAAATCCGCAATCCGGGCACAGGCTTGGGTTGCGGATTTTTTTTGAGCATCATTCTGGAACATCATCGCTCTTTGTTTCTTTTTGGAAACCACGGGATGCAACGGTTCACTTGCTCATAACCATTTGTTTGTGTTTCGTTTGTTTTCCTTGATAAACCTAAAATCGCAGCAGGCATCGCCACGGCAGCAGGTGCCGGTGCGCTTGAACTCGATGCCGGGCAACTCGGAATAGAGGTAGTCGTCGATGCGGCAGAAACACGGCCCCAGCTCAGGAACGCCCTGCTTCTTGAAGATGGTGGCGAAGATGCACTGCCGCGTGTCGAAGGCGCAAACGTTTTTGCCACAGTCCACCTCCACGCTGTCCCAGCCGTAGCCGTTGCCTTTCATCATCATCTTGGGAATCGCTTTGCGGATGAGGGGAAAAATGCCGGGAATCCTGACCATACGCTGAAACATCCGCTTTCGCGGGGCGAGGTAGGTCTCCATGATGGCTACGATTTTCTCTTGCGAAGCTTCTTTGTCGATGCCCTCGTCGAGGTCGGAGCGATAGAGGGCCAAGGCGCTGAACAGGTTGCACAGGTGCGGGCGACTGATGGGGACGCAGAACTCCTGTTCCTCCCGTATCAGGCTTCCCATGCGGGTTTCGATGTCGTGCAGTTTCGTTGCCTCACAGGTCTTGAAATAGTCGGAAAACCTACTGTCGCGCATCATGCTTTTGGCGGTGAAGGGTTTGCTCATAATTGATTCGTTTTTATTCCAGTTTTTTCCATGTGAAATGTCCACTAAGGCCCATCACCGTTCCGGTAATCCGGAGTGTGCCGTCATCAATGAATTTGGCAGACATCTTCGCGGTGAAGCCGCGTTGGGGGTCGTAGATTTTGGTGCCGTCCCAACATTGTTTCTTGGCGTTGTGATTTAGTCCTGTGAAAAGCACCACTTGGTCGCAGGGCACCTTGCGCAGGCTTTTGTCGGGGTTTCTGGTGTCGAGGCGTTTGCCTCCGTCTGGTTCTTTGTCGTTCTCCATCCAAAAAATCTGGCCTTTGTAAGTGCCGTCATCCTGTTTGGCAATCCTGATTTTAAACACGTCGCCGTGCTGTTCGCCGAGATAGATGCCCACGATATTGTCGGCCTTGCCGTTGAGGGATGTTTGGGAAAATGCGATGCCTGCAAAAACCATGAGCATCATTAATAAGATTGTTTTCTTCATGATGTTTTGCTTTAGGGGTTTTATACGATACTGATTTTAAAGTCGCAGCAACTGCCGCCCTTGCCGAGTGTTTGGGTGCGTCCCCAGAGTAATCTAGGGTGCATGTCGCCATAAAGGATGTCATCGGCTTCACAGTAGCCTTTCACGATTTCTGGGCAGCCGTATTGCCTGCATTTTTCATAATACGGACACTTCACCATGTCGAAACTCATTCCGCTTTTGCCGAGGTGTTTGTTTTCGGCGGCGAAGCCCATTTTCGGTCCGAATTTCTTTTGCGTCATATTGAAAAAGACCTTTGGTACAATCCTATAAAGCCCCGGCACCTTGAATATCGCCTTGATTTTGGGAACCATTAGCCCTGCGCGCCACCTATAGCACGTGACAATGAAATCCGCCGTTTCTTCGCGACCGATGCCCTCGGCGGTCATCGCGTCGAACATGGCGATTCCGGGATAGATGCGCTCGCGGGTGTGAATATACCAGGCTTTCGGCTCGTCTTTGTTCTCCTCGACAATCGCATCGTAGCGTTCACGGGCTTTTGACATAATCGCCTGAGCTTTCTCTCCTCCGTATTTCTTTTCCAGATGCGGAACAATCCTTTTAAAATAGTTGATTTCTTTAGCCATGATTATTTGTTTTTATTTTTGCTGCGCGAATTCTCCAGAAGATAGTCACAATAGGCGTCTCCTTCGGCGAGTGAATGATTCCGCGTGTATTCAACACCCCGGAAGCCATTCAGATACTCCTTGTCCAGGCAACAGATAAGCTGGGCGGCCTCCGGACACCCGAGCGCTATGGTGCGATTGTATATCGGGCAACCCGTGATACGCAGCGAGCAGTGGTGCTTATCCACTACCACATCCTTACACTCATATCCATCGGTCATTTCCCTTGCGATTGCAGGCATCTTCTTCCATATCACTAAGGGAAATCCGGGGAGCAGAGTGAGTTTGCGGATTATGCTGCGGAGTTTTTTTCCCATCTTGGTTCCGTATGCCCGTGTCACTCCAAGCGCATCGCCCGGGAGGGTCTTTTCGATTGCCCTGTAAAGAGCAACCGCAGGAAACACCAAGGTATGGTCTCTTCTTTCCGCGTCAGGATTACCAGCTGCAAGTCGTCCAAACTCCATATCAGCAGCTTGCCAGATTGCAGACGCGATTTCCGCGCCGTATCTTGTTTTCAAGTCTTTTAGAACTCCTTTGAAGATTATCGATTTATCAAGTTTGTATCTATGCTTTCGTTTCACTTGGTTTCTCATTTTTAATAATAGCTATCGCGCAGGGCATTTTACCGTCCACCAGGCGATACGTAACGTCCTTATACCCTGCCTCCAGGAAAAAGCGCTGATAGGATTCCAGATCGAACTGGCGTTTGAATCCCGCACCTGCCTTCCCGAGCAGGGCAGCCATCTTCCCCGTCTTGCCATTTTTCTTGTTTATGTAGGTCGGAATAATGATTTTTCCACCCGTCTTGCAAACCCTTGCCAGCTCTTTGACCGCAGCATGCGGATTATCCAGCAAGTGGATAACATTTCCTGCTATCACCTTGTCAAAACAGTTGTCGGGAAAACTCAGTTTGGTGATGTCAGCTCGCATGACTTCCATGTTCGTGAAATACTTTGCTTTTTTTGCAACCCGCTTCAGCATCCCTTCCGAGAAGTCGGTAGCTGTCAGTCGTGCGCAAACAGGAGCGACAAAGACGCTAATCGCACCTGTGCCGCAGGCACACTCCAAAACCACGTCGTCTGCACCAATCTCTTCGGCGACGACCATTCCCGTCCCGCGATAAACCTTACCGTTGTAGGTTTTTTCAAAGAAATCGTAAACTAATGCTGCCTTGTCCCAAAACATCGTTTATCCTCCCAGTTTTTCAATCAGTTCTCCCGGCGAATGGCGTTTTACTTCTTCCAGCGGAATCCTCTTGGGAAACTCTCCCACCGTAAGGATGCGCTGCAAATATAGATTGTCCAATCGCATATCGTCCCTGATCAAGTCCCAGTTGGCTTTCTTTCTAAACAGAACTTTGAAAATCAAGAAGTTCATTATTGGGCCGATAACGGGAGTTTGCATCCCGAAGCTCTCGGTGTGAGTGAAGCGGCATCCTGTTTCGGTTCGTTTGCCCTCAAAAGTGATGACGGCCGTTTTTTTGTCGCTTTCGAAACTTACCTTGAAATGATCGTCACAAAAATCCGACTCGATGATGCTCCCCGAAACGTCGTAGTCCATTCCCATGACTATTTCGTAGAACCTCACTCTATCGCCTTTGTTGATGCCATTGTTGAACAGTTGGCACTCCAAATGCAGCGGACTCCATCTCACGAACTCCTCCTCAAAGTTGTCTGCCCAATTCAACAGTCGCTCAAACGGGGCATTGATGTCGATAGATTCAACTAATGTTACCATATAGTTTCTTTTTTCAGAAAAACATGAAATAGCGCGGCACACGCTTCATGTAGTCGCGGTAAGTGTCGCCATAGGTCTGCTCGCAGTATTTTTCCTCACCGAGGATAACGCCGTGCATGGCCCAGCAGTAGGGAACCATCATCAACAGGAGCCAAAGCGAGGCCGTGGCAATGATGATGCCGACCATCGCAAGGGTGAAGACGGCATACATCGGGTTGCGCGAATACTTGTAAATCCCCTTGGTGATGAGCTTGTCGCGGTCGGCGGTGCCGTAGGAATGGAACGACCACATAAACAGCGCAAAGGCCATGACATAAACCACCGCGCCGACGGTGAACCACGGCGTGCCGCATTTGAAAGGCACAAAAACGGCAAGGATGATGACCAGCACCTGAAAAATGCTGTTCCATTGGGCGTACATTTTCGTTTTTGCATCGTACCAAGAGGTATCCACTGCGCGTTTGCCGCCTTCCTTGAAAATGGCCATGCAAACGAACTGCACAAGCACCATTGCCACTGCGGGAATCCATGCCCCTACAAGCGTGGGGCGAAATGTAGTAAAGAAACCATTCATCTCCATAATATTAATTTGTTTATTAACTCATTGATTATTTGCTGGCAAAATTAGCGGCTTTCCCCCAATCCAATCATCCTTATTTGTAACGATTTTGCTTTTCCAAAATCCCAAAATTTGGGGATTTCACAGTTTAGGGAATGGCCGTTACTTTGCAGCAGATTTTTGTCATACGTTTTTAGAATGAATTTTTGAGTTAGTTTTTTCAAGCCGTGGCCTTCGGGCTACGGCTTTTCTCATCATTTTTTATGAGCCAAATCCCTGTTTTTCACCAATAATTAGGAGCTTTGGCTTGCAAAAATCTTTCCATCTTTGCAGGCGAAAAACATTATCATTATGGAACATCATCACCACCATCATCATGCCGCGCCGACGCAGTCGCTGAACGGCATTTTCATCCTCTCCATCATCCTCAACGGACTTTTCGTGCTCATCGAGGCGGGCGTTGGCCTGTGGCAAAACTCGCTCTCGCTCCTCAGCGACGCGGGGCACAACCTCAGCGACGTGTTCAGCCTTGTGCTCGTCCTGATTGCCTTCCGCTTGGCCAAAGTGCAGCGCAACAGTCGTTTCACCTACGGCTACCGAAAATCGACCATCCTCATCTCGCTGCTGAATGCCGTCATCCTTTTGGTGGCGGTCGGGGCCATCGTGATTGAGAGCATCCACAAGTTCAGCGAACCCGCCGAGGTGAACGGCATCGCCGTGTCGTGGACGGCAGGCGTGGGCATCCTCATCAACGGCGCGACGGCCTTGCTGCTCATGCGCAGTCAGAAGAGCGACCTCAACGTGCGCGGCGCCTTCCTCCACATGGCCGCCGACACCCTGGTTTCCGTTGGCGTGGTCGTCAGCGGCATCGTCATCCATTGCACGGGCTGGACGGTCATTGACCCTATCGTGTCACTCGTCATCGCAGCCGTCATCCTTGTTTCCACATGGGAATTGCTTTCCGACAGTCTGAGGCTTGCGGTGGACGGCATCCCCGACGGTATTGATTTACAAGAAATTGAGCATCTGATTGCCGACGAAGAGCATGTTAAGGGTACACATCACATCCACGTTTGGGCCATCAGCACCACCGAAACAGCCCTCACGGCACACGTCATCCTCGACGACCTCACCTGTTGGCCACAAGTTTCGGAACAGCTCAAACACGAGCTTTCCGAGCATGGCATCGCCCATGCCACTCTCGAACCTGAAACGCTTGATTGCCATTGCCACAATCAAGAGTGTTCGTGAAACGTCGATTACTCAAATTGTTCTTCCAACAGCTCCGCTGCGTCGGCCACACAACCGGTGCATTCGCGGAGGATGACGCCCGTGCCAACGCCTTTCAGCATCTTGCATTGTGTAGCACCATTGCGTTGCTGGAACTGGGTCATAATCTGCCTCATACCCTTTCTCGCTGCTGCCCTGTCCTTGGTCGCTAAACCCAACACGACGCCAGCTCCGACCAATGCGCCGCAGTTGCCTTCCATGTTGCCCATGCCCGATCCAAAGGCATTGCCTAAATTTCGGGCTGTTTCTTCATTGATTCCAGCCATGTCGGCGTAGGTGCAAATAATGGATTGCGCGCAGTTGTGTGTGCCGTTCTGTAGTTTCTCTGCTGCTATGTGTTTTCTTGTTTCCATGATGATCGGTTTTTGAAATTTTCGGCAAAGATAATATTTATGACTACACAAAGAACAAGCACACTCCAACAACACTGACAACCGCTCCCAGAACCTCGCGCAGCGTCACTTTTTGATGGAACAGAATCGCAGACGGTGCGATAATGAGGATGGGCGTGAGTGCAAAGAGCGTCTGGGCAATACCAGCCGAAGTGTATTGCGTGGCCAATAGCGATGCGCTAACTCCGATGAAAGGCCCGAATATGGTGGATGCCAGCACACACCACATGGCTTTGCGGTCGTTCACGGCGTTATGCAATTGGGCCAATCCGTCTTTGTTGAACAGCACTAACACCAAGAAAAAGCCTACCAGTCCGATGTAAGCACGGATAGTGGTGGCTGCAAACGACATGCTGACACTGACTGGAAGTCGCAGCACGGCGTTGGAAAAAACCGTATCGCCTGAAATGCCGGCAGCAGTGAGCGCCGCATCATAATGCGTTAAACCCACCTTGCTGAGCACCAAGCCGAAACCTTGGCAAATGCCAGCCATCGCCGCAAAGAAGATGCCTTTGGGCGGCAACTTGAAACTAATGCCGTGATGTTTGGATCCGTCGCTTTTTGACAAGATGGACAGCGCGATACCACTTAAAGTGATGACCATGCCGAGGATGGCTATGGGGCGCATCTGTTCGCCGAGGAGCAGCCGACCGGTGATGGCTGCCGTGGGCGCCGAAAGGGTCATGAAAAGTTGGCCGAAGCGTGAGCCTATGTGGATGTAACCCTGCATCAGACAGTAGTCGCCGATGACATACCCGACCACACCCGAAAGCAGCAGCCACGTCCAAGTGCTACCGTCGGCATAACGCGGATAAGGCACTCCCATCACCAACCAAAGCGTGACGGTGAGCAACACCAACGACATCGTCATGCGGACGGTGTTGAACGGCAGCGAGCCCATGCGTTTCGAGCCTACCTCCGCAAACAACGCGGTGGCAGTCCACGAAAGTGCCACACCCAACGAAATCAATTCACCGATAAACATATACAGAAAATTCGCGGCAAAAATAGAAAAAAATCACATCTTGCGTCACCTCTGTTTCCGCCGAAATTCCATCATCGATTGTCCCGTGGCGCTGCGGAAGAAACGGCAGAGGTAGGAAACGTTGTCATAATTCATCTGGGCGGCGATTTGCTCAACGGTGAGGTCGGTCTCGGCGAGATAGCGTTTGAGTTCATAGATGACCGTGTCGTTGATGAGGGCTTTGGTGGAAGTCTTCATTAAGCGGTGGCAGACCTTGTTCAGATAGTCGGGACTGAGGCACAACTCGGAGGCATAGAACTTGACGCTGCGCTCATGGTGGATGTGTTGGTCCAAAAGCGCAGTAAGGCGTTCAGGAATGCTCCAAACGGCCGATTTCTCATCGTGGCTTTCGGGCGGAAAAAGTTGGGCAATCCGTTGCTCAATGGCGATAAAGAGGTTGTGCAGTTCGCTGTAAACCATCTGTTGGCAGATTTCGCCATCAAAGGTGTCTGTAATCCATTCCATCCGTGCAAACCATTCGTTTGCAAGCCGTTGTGCTGACTTCTCGATAGTGAAAACAGGATGCCGATAAAGGAAATCCCAAAACACGGGCGAGTTGAAGTTGACGGTGAAATCGGCAATGGCGGGGTCGCTCATCTCGACAAAACGACTGGAAAAACGCGATGAGGCACGTTCGATGACAAATCTCGAGTGGGTGAAAAGCGGCATCAGCGTCCCGCGCCGAATGGCAACAGGCTCAAAATGCGATGTGGCGAGGGCGCAACCTTCCGTACACAACAAAAGCGTACACCCACTGACGGGAACCACCGTATGGAGCAATCCGCTGAAATCGGTTGTACCGCAAACTGTCGGCGAGTTGTTATTTGGACTGAAAAATGACATATCAGCCGCAAAAATAGGGTATTTTTGCACAAAACAAGCGTTTTTGGACTGAAAAGTGACATTTAAAGTGATTTGTAAAACGGGGCAACTTGTTTGCAATCATTGTGGCGGATTCTGCAATCATTTCATGCCAGCACTGCCTCAATAGGCACGGTGCTGTTCATCAAGCCGATACGGGTGTCTGATTCGTGTCGATTCACGCTAGTGTAGGTCAATGAGGCATCATCGTATCGGCAGAACTTTAGGATGGCGTCGTTCTTCTGGGCGCGGTTGTAAACACCGACACGTAACGTTCGTTTACGTATTATTAAGCGAACGTCCTTTTGCAGAAATAGTTAGGGGAAAAGACTAATAGTAAAGAAGACTATGGACGGCATCGTAAACATAGACAACTTCCTCGCCAAACTGATCGTAACCTGATTCGTATGCGAAATGGAAATCCTCACAAATAAACTCTTGCCATCCTGCGTCAATCCATTCTTGTTTCAGTCGAGCCTTGGGATAAATGCGATGATTGTATCTCAAATCCTCAATGGCATCATACAGACGGTTTTTCTTGTCTTCAACAGTTTGAAAACTCAGCGTAATGTGTTTTTTCATGGCAGCCCGATAAAAATCCTCTATGGACTGATGAACCTTCTCGTCGATGATAATCCTCATTGCTGCTGATGATAGTGGTTATAGATTAATTCCGTTAAACGACGACGAGATTCTTCCAAAGGAATACCGTGAGATAATTCCTCTTCACTAAAAACCTTACGTTTTTCCGCCACTCCATAAGCAGCAACCGGTTCTGAAGCCATCGTGGGTTTAGGTTCTTCTATGGGATAATCGTTTGCCATATCACTTGTGTTTTACAGTGCAAAGATACACATCATTTTAATACTGCAATTAGTAGTGATGCGTTAATTTTTGAAATTTGTTTGTAACTTATTGTAATATAGTATAATATAATCGTTCTTTGATTTTTTGATTTGAAATGAGTGA
>ONVP01000047.1 GCA_900321315.1 uncultured Bacteroidales bacterium | reverse complement strand
GACTACCGCACCAACATCCACCACACCTTGAAGAAGTCGCCGCTGACATTTGAAGATTTGGCGGACTTTATCAAGTGCTACAACCCTGAAAACCGCAACCTGCGCACCGAAACGTGGAGCGAGGCGAATCCCGAAGGCCGTTGGCGCAAGTTCACTTACGAAGAGATCGTTGCCCGCGACAAGACCAATCTCGACATTTTTTGGATAAAGGACAAGAGCCTCACCGACCTTGACAACCTGCCGGAACCTGATGAAATTGCGAGCGAAATCATTGAGAATCTGGAAATTGGAATTGAAAGTTTCAGGAAGGTGCTGGAAACAGTCAATCCAAAGTAACTTTATGTTTTTTTAAGGGTAGAGACATGCCTTGGCGAAAAAATCCCTATTTTTGCAGCCATATTCCTAAACCAATGAAAAAGATATTTCTCTTCATAACCACAGCCCTTGTGTTGGCCTCTTGCGGCGACAAACAGCCCAAAGGAAACGACAATCCGACGGAAAAATCCAAGAAAACCGTCACCGTGCCGCAGTTCAACGCGGACTCGGCCTATCAGTATGTGGCCGCGCAAACCGCTTTTGGCCCGCGTGTGCCCGAAACCCAAGCCCATGCCGATTGTGCCGAATGGCTTACCGAAAAACTGACCGCTTGGGCTGATACGGTCATTGTGCAAGACTTCCGCACGAGGCTTTACAACGGCAAGGGCATCGACGGGAAAAACATCGTGGCGGTGTTCAACCCCAAGGCCAAGAAGCGCATCGTGCTTTGCGCCCACTGGGACTCGCGCCCCTTTGCCGACCACGACCCCGACGAGGCCAACACACACACTCCCATCGACGGTGCCAACGACGGTGCCAGCGGCGTAGGCGTGCTGCTCGAATGTGCCCGCCAGTTCAAGGTGCAGCCTGTCCATGAGAATTTGGGCATCGACATCGTGCTCTTCGACCTCGAAGACTACGGCCCGCACCAAGACCAAGCGATGGACTATTACGACGACGAAAACAACTATTGGGCTTTGGGCTCGCAGCATTGGTCGAAGCAGCCGCATGTGTATGGCTACAAGGCCTATTACGGCATCCTTCTCGACATGGTGGGCGGCTCGAACCCCAATTTCCAGAAGGAATACATCTCGCAAGGCTATGCCGCTTGGGTAATTAATAAGGTGTGGCGCAAAGCCGCCGAGTTGGGCTACCGCCAGTATTTCAGCAACGAGCAAGGCGGCATCATCAGCGACGATCATGTGCCGATGAACCAAATCGCCGGCATTCCAACGATTGATATTGTTGATTTACAGCCGAATAGCAGTAATGGATGCTTCGTTGAAACATGGCACACGGTGAACGACAACCTCGAGAACATCGACAAAGAAACGCTGGGAATGGTCGGAAAGGTGCTGCTCCATGTGCTTTTTGAAGAGTAATTTGGCGCAGATATGTTTTTTTCCTAATTTTGCACTTTGAAAAACAAAGATTAACTTAAACACATTTCAAAATGAAAAAAGGATTGCTTATTTTGGTTGCGGTTTTGGGCTTAGGCTTTGCTGCAAATGCACAGAACTGGATTGGTGTCCGGGGTGTTCTTGGTAGCAGCAAAGGTGCTGAGCTTTCCTTCCAACATGGACTCAATGCCAACAACCGTTTGGAACTGGATTTGGGTTGGAACATTGGCAAGAAACACGAGGATAATTACAACTACTACAACCTCTCTGCTGTTTATCAATGGATGGGTGGCATTGTTGACAACCTCGGCTGGTTTGCTGGTGTTGGTGCCAATGTTGGTATTTGGAGCGGCTATAACGATGGCAACATTGGCCTTGGTTTCCTTGCCCAAGCTGGTTTGGAGTACAACTTCCAAGCAGTTCCTTTCCAAATCACCCTTGATTTCCGTCCGCAATGGGATGTCTTGGGCGCAGCAAGCGGATTTGGCTATGCTGGCGCTCTTGGTATCCGTTACAGATTCTAAGTCAATCTAACATTGCCATCAGAAAAAAACCGTACATTGTTGCGGTTTTTTTTGTTGCCTTTTTCTATTTTCCTATTTTTGCACCGATTAACCCCCTAACTCACAAAAACATGCATTTGCTTACCATTGGAACGACAGAAATCATCATCATTGTCGCGCTTGTGTTGCTGCTGTTTGGCGGCAAGAAAATCCCGGAGCTGATGAAAGGCTTGGGCAAGGGCGTGAAGAGCTTCAAGGACGGCGTGAACGGCGTCGAGGAACCTGAAATCAAAGCGGACAAGGAAACCAAGGAATGAGTGCGACGGATGCGAGGTCGTTTTGGGATCACCTCGAGGAATTCCGGAAAGTGCTGTTTCGCTGCCTCATCGCTTGGTTTATTGGCGCAGTGTTGGCGTTTTGCTTCAAAAACCTTCTGTTTCAGGCACTTTTCGCGCCTTCCTCGGCGGATTTCGTCTCTTACCGTGGCTTGTGCCGCTTGGCACAGGCGACGGGTTGGGAGTCGTTGTGTCCCAGTGCGTTCGAGGCGTGGTTCATCAACACGGAATTGGCCGCGCAGTTCATGACACACATCAAGGTTGCGCTATGGGCGGGACTTGTCGTCACCTTTCCCTTCCTCCTCGTTCAGCTTTACGGCTTCGTCGCGCCTGCACTATATGAACGCGAGCGGCACTATACGATGCCTTTGCTCTTCGGCGGCACTTTGCTGTTCATTGCGGGCGTGTTGCTCAACTTTTTCGTCATTTTTCCGTTCTCGTTCCGATTTTTGGTCAACTATCAGGTTTACAGCGAAGTAGTGAACCAGATTTCGCTCTCGTCCTACATCTCAACCTTCGTCATGCTCAGCCTTTTGATGGGCTTGCTGTTCGAGATTCCCATCGTCAATTATTTTTTGGCGAAGATGGGCCTCTTGACCGCCGAAACGCTGAAAAAATACCGCCGCCACGCCATCGTGGGCATCGCGATTGTGGCGGCTGTCATCACTCCCACCGGCGACGCGGTGACCTTGGCTTTGGTCACGCTGCCGATTTATCTGCTTTATGAAGCGAGTATACTTATTGTCAAAAGAACTAACTCAAAATCAAACTAATATGCTAAGAAAAATCAGAATCTGTTTACAAATCATCATGATGGCCTTGGTGACCCTACTGATGCTCAGCATGGGTTTCAGGGTGCATCTCTGGGCGGGTTGGGTGGCCAAAATCCAATTTTTGCCCGCCTTCCTCGCCTTTAACACTGTCGTGGTAAGCCTAATCGGCTTTGCTACATTGTTTTTCGGGAGGATCTATTGCAGCGTGGTTTGCCCTTTGGGCATCATGCAAGACTTCTTCTCGTGGCTCGGTGGCAAGGCCAAAAAGAACCGTTTCAGCTATGCCAAGGAAAACAGGGTGTTGCGTTACGGCTTTTTTGCCATTTTCGTCATCGCGATGATCTTTGGCTTTGCGCCGCTGACGACTTTGTTAGCGCCTTACAGCGCCTACGGCCGCATCGTGAACAGCCTGTTCAAGCCGCTTTATGACCTGCTGAACAACTGGCTTGCCAGCATGGACGCTGCCCACGACCGCTACAACTTCACCGAAGTCCAAATCTGGACTCGAAGCGTGACGACCTTTGTGGTGGCCGTCCTTACTCTATTAATATTGGCTTTCCTCGCATGGCGCAAAGGTCGCGTGTATTGCAACTCGATTTGTCCCGTGGGCACTTTCCTCAGCTTCATCTCGCGTTTTTCCTTGCTTCGCGTCCGTTTCGACAAGGACAATTGCAAGAACTGCGGCATGTGCGAAAAGAACTGCAAGGCGCAAGCCATTGATTTCAAGAACGGTAAGGTGGACTATTCGCGTTGTGTGGTTTGCGGAGATTGCCTCGACAAATGCAAATTCGATGCATTGAAATACGGCAGGGACTTGTCCGCCTTCAAGTCAAAACCTGTTGATACAGAACGCCGAGCTTTCTTTGTTGGTGCTGCAGTGGCTGGTACTACGGCAGCCATGGCCCAAACCCAAATGAAAGTGGACGGCGGTTTGGCAGTCATCGAAGACAAGAAAGCCCCGAAGCGGCAAACGCCCGTCACGCCTCCGGGTTCGGTGTCGGCGCGCCATTTCCAGAAACATTGCACGGCCTGCCAACTCTGCGTTTCGGGTTGCCCGAACAATGTGTTGCGTCCTTCTACCGATTTCCAGCACTTCATGCAGCCTGTGATGTCGTTTGAACGCGGCTATTGCCGCCCCGAATGCACACGCTGCAGCGAGGTTTGTCCGACGGGTGCCATCAAGACCATTACGAGAGAGGAAAAGACCGCCATCCATGCTGGTCACGCCGTGTGGGTGAAGGAAAACTGCGTCGTCTTGACCGACGGCGTTTCGTGCGGCAACTGCGCGCGCCATTGCCCGACGGGAGCCATCCAAATGGTGGACTACGCCGGCCCGAACGGCACGGTGCAAGTGCCCGCCGTGGACGAGAACAAGTGCATCGGCTGCGGCGCGTGTGAGCATCTTTGCCCTGCACGGCCGTTCAGCGCGATTTATGTGGAAGGCAACGAAATGCATCAAATAAAATAAAATCCTGTAGGGACGCATCGAATGCGTCCGAAAACAATGGCGGACACGTGCGATGTGTCCCTACAAACAAAAACAAAACAAAATGGACAGAAGAGATTTTATAAAACATATCGGCGGCGCGGCAGTGGCCACTTCGGTGGTGCTTTCCGCCTGCAAATCAAGCAATGACAAGCCAAAAGCCTTGGAAGGCATCCTTGACGGTCAGGGCGAGATGACTTACCGAACCAACCCCAACACGGGCGACAAAGTTTCCATCTTGGGCTACGGCATGATGCGCCTGCCCGTTGAGGAAGGCGGCACCCTGCGCGATCATCCCAACTCACCCATCGACCAAGAGCTTGTCAATCAAGAGATTGACTACGCCTTGGAGCATGGCATGAACTATTTCGACACCTCGCCGGTGTATTGCAAAGGCATGTCGGAGCGCGCCACGGGCATCGCTTTGGCACGGCATCCGCGCAACTCGTATTACATCGCCACCAAGCTCTCCAACTTCAGCCCTTCGACTTGGAGCACAGAGGCTTCCAAGGCCATGTTCGAGAACTCGCTGAAAGAGTTGCAGACAGACTACATCGATTACCTGCTGCTGCACAGCGTCGGCGGCGAGTCGAAGGAGCTGAACAGCACGGAGATGTTCAACGCCCGTTACATGGACAATGGCATCCTCGACTGGCTCGTGGAACAAAAAGCGGCGGGCCGCATCCGCAACCTCGGCTTCTCGTTCCACGGCGACCCGAAAATCTTCGATATGCTGCTGCAATGGCACGACGAAGGCCGCTACCATTGGGATTTTGTGCAAATCCAGATGAACTACGTGGATTGGAATTACGCCCATGTGATTGAGCCAGAGAATGTCAATGCCTCATATCTTTATGAGGAGTTGCACCGTCGTGGCATTCCCGGCGTCATCATGGAGCCGTTGCTGGGTGGTCGTTTGGCTTCTTTGCCCGACTACATCGTGAAGCAGATGCAAGAGCGCGAGCCTGAAACCCCCGTGGCACGCTGGGCTTTTCGCTATGCGGGCACGCCAGAAGGCATTCTCACTGTGCTCAGTGGCATGACTTACATGGAGCATTTGGTGCAAAACGTGGCAACTTACTCGCCCTTGCGCCCCATTACGCCAGAGGAGGACGAATTTCTGATGAAGGTGGCCGAGGAGTTTGTAGAACTGAAGACCGTGCCTTGCACGAGCTGCAACTATTGTATGCCCTGCCATTACGGCCTCAACATCCCCGTCATCTTCTCGTACTACAATGCCTGCATCACCGAGGGCAAGATGCCTGCCGGCAACACCGAGGCGCGGGAGTACCAAGAGGCGCGGAAACGCTTCCTCATCGGCTACGACCGCAACGTGCCTTCGCTGCGGCAAGCCAGCCATTGCATCGGCTGCAACCAATGCGTGGAGCATTGTCCGCAGAAAATCAACATTCCAGAGGAACTGCACCGCATCGACGACTATGTGGAGCAGTTGAAGCGGCAATGAAGGCATTATGCCGTGGTGTGGCACTGTTCGTAGGGCTGTCGCATTGCGGCAGCCAACACCACTTCCATTAGCCACCGCTATTTTTCTGCACCGTGTGGGAAAACAGAAATAGGGGTCACGCAATAATTCGTCGCGTAACCTGTCATGTCCTCCATTGAGTGCATTATTCCCGTAATGATAAAACAGCATTTGACGAGCTGCGGCTGAATTCAACATCTTTAGTTTTTTCTCGGCCTCTTTTAAACCTTGTCTTGGTCTGTAAAACGGTTTGGTCGGAGAGTGTCATTCTGATAGTGATGACTTTTGTTCCGGCTTGCCGATAGCTGACCGTTACATCATTGTTGAGCAGGTTGCTCATCGAATAGCTTCGGTAGCCACGCCCGTCGGCAAAGTCTATTTCCACCATCGACACGCTTTCCATGGTGTTGCACAAGAAAAAGTGGTCGTCAATCCTGAAAGTTACCCGTCCGCTGTAAACTTTATCCTGATACACCGTGGCGGCAAACAGCCTTTCCTCAAAGTAAGGCGATTCGGTTCGTCCCGGCACATCATAGAATTTCCCTTCGGAAAACACTATCAGGTTACTGTCTATCGCGTATGGCTTGAACCTGTTGTATTTTAGGTTCATCAAGGCAATAGGTATGATGCCTCGGTTTTTGAATTCTCGGGTCATCTGCTTCAGCTTTTCCGGAACGATGAGAGCATTGGTGTCCGAAACCTGCGAGAGATACATTTGGCGGTGCATCTGTTTCCACTGCCTAAATGTAACAAGGGTGTCTGTTTGACCATCAAAAGAAGTCAACGATACATAAGGAAATGCCATGTCGGCCAACAAGCCCGTGTTGATAAAACTCTTATCCAGCGGCAGGATATAGTTTTTCATGCTTTGAGAAAATGGGATAATAGTATCCAATTCCTCATTCGGGTCTGTTGATGTGTCTTGGGCCTTGAGAGTGCCAAGAGGAATGGCGAAAAGAAGCAATACAAAAACCCACAGTAATGGATTTCGTCTTGTTTGTGTTTTGTTTTTATTATCTTTCATGGTTGTTGTCTTTTTGTGTGTTTTTCAAAAAATCCCATCCGACAATGAAGCCGAACCTGGGGAAAAACATTTGTTTCCCAATTATTTTTGGCTCATTTACCTCTTTGCTTTCTGTAATGCCCAAATAGGCCATTCCATAAAGTCCTTTGTAGAAACGCAATCGCAATCCCGTTGTGAATGAAAAGCCTTCATCCTTTTGAAAGTGCCAGCCTTCTGGGGAGTTCTCGGTGTATAATGCCTCATTCATAACACCATAATTAACACCTAAAAACCACCATTTTAGCGGATAAACTTTCATTCCAACATCATATCCTAATCGAGATTGTGCTCCAGTATGTTCTGGGAATTTTTGCGCCCAAATGCCAATAGCAGCATTGGCTGATATGAGCTGATACTTCACTTCCATCCCAATACCAATATCTCCTCCCAAATTGGTGCCAGTGCCCACGCCCGCATACACCGAAGGCGTAAATCCTGAAGGATTGGTTTGTGCCTTTGCACCATAGCAGCCCATCAGCATCAAAACAAGGGCCAGCATGATTCTATTGAGTTTGTGCGTGTTCATAACTTTTGTCTTTTTGTGTGTTATTCAAAAAATCCCAGCCGACAATGAAACCGAACCTTGGTACAGCTATTTGTTTCCCCAAAATGATTGGTTTATTGATCTTATTACTATCCGTAACGCCCAAATAGGCCATTCCATAGAAACCTTTGTAGAAACGAATTCGGCATCCCGTCGTGAAAGAAAAGCCAATAACATTTTGCAAATGTAATCCTTCCGAAGGATCTTCTATGTATAATGGCTCATTCATAATTCCATAGTTGACACCGAAAAACCACCATTTTAGCGGATAAACTTTTAATCCAACATCGAATCCAGGTTGGATTTGCGGCCCTTTGTGTTCGGGTAGTTTATTCCACCAGCATCCAACGGCGGCATTGGCCGAAACGAATTTATATTTCATCTCCGTTCCAATTCCAACGCCGCCTCCCAAATTGGTGCCAGTCCCCACGCCCGCATACACCGAAGGCGTAAACTGCGCGAAAGCAGCTGCTTGGAGGCTCAACAAGACTGCAATTAGAATCATCTTTTTCATAAGGCAATGGTTTTAAGGAGTGTTCATGTCGGATTGCGCTTCCAGCTCTTGGATTCGCTTCTCCATCTCAATCATGCGAAGGGTCATCTCCTCCACCTTCTGGAGCAAGATGGCGTTCATCTCGCCAAGACTGATGCCGTGTTCCCCAATCTCCTTGGCCGACGGCACATCTGGCAGATGGTGGTGTTCGTTCACATAGGCCTCAAGCTCGGCGAGACTCATCATCTCGTAGCCGGGCGCAAACACATAATCGGGCCAATAAGCGGGGTCTTTTGTGACAATCACCTCCTTGGCCAGCACCTTACCATTCACTGTCAGTTTCTCCTTCGGTTTGCCGGTGCCGATGCCCACGTTGCCCTTCAATTCCCAGTCTTCCTCGCTGCACAAAAACAGCACATGGTTCAGCGAACCGCCAGCGTTGTCGGCAGTCTTCCAGAAGTTCAGACCTTTAACGCCGTCTTGGTCTAAGTACTCAATGCCCCATCTTCCGTAGGGATGGGTGGTGGTGGCCTCATCGCCGAACAGGAGCGATCCGTTGGTAGAGCCGGGAGGACGGGTGGAAAGTTTAGTAATCAGCACATTGCCGTCCACCACATGAAGCATCTGCTTGGGCAGGTCAGTGTTCACGCCGACATTGCCATTGCTCGAAACGAAGATGCCGCCTGCGCCCGAAGTGCCGTTCACGATTTTCTTCCCATTCAAATTGATATTCTGCGTGGCAGTATGATCACCCATGTTATCAGCGAAAGTAGAGCCATCCGTTGCCGACACTTGTCCTCCAGTTCCAACGGTGAGCAGTTTTGGCGTTGTACTTGCCAAGTCGACAATTTTCAGTTTGTTAGAAACGGTCGTACCCTGCACTTCAAGGGCGTTGGTCGACGTTGCGTTCCCCATCTCGATTCTCACTAAGCCATCTGCCGAAACAAAGATGCCGCCCGTGGCGGAAGTGCCACCTACAATTTTCTTGCCGTTCAGGTTGATGTTTTGCGTGGCCTTGTGGTTGCCGAGATGGTCGCCGAACTCAGAAAACTCAACAGAAGCTATTTGCCCGTTGGCTCCCACCGTCAGTGCCTTGGGCGTGGCACTGGCAAGGCCGTTCATGACAATGTTGCCCGTCGCCTTAAAGGCTCCGTTCACCACCACTTGTCCACTCGGGTTGAGTTGCATGCTGGCCGCGTTGAACTTCATCACATTGTCGGACCCGACCGTGATGTTGTTGTCGTCGGTGCGGAACTGGATGATTGACTTGTTTGTCCCAGTTGAGGCCAGAAGGATGCTGGCATGCTCCATGGCATCGCCCTTGATGTGGAGCTTGGCCTGCGGGGCGGTCACGTTGCCTATGCCCACCTTGCCGGTGCGGTTTTCAATGTTTTGGTATGAAATAAAAAGAGTAGGAAGATTACTCCCCGCACCTAACATAATCCTGAAGTGGCATTGACGAGCGGTTTTGTGTCGGTGTAGCCCGTTCCAATAGTGATTCCATAGGCATTTTGGCTTTTTGTGTGCATGCCAATAGCCATAGAATTAAGCCCTATGGAATAATTGCCACATCCCAAAGCGAAGGAGGTATAATGTACCCCAGAATTGAGAGCATGAGTTAAGGTGAAAAATGAGTAGTTTTGCAGGGAATAAAAACTTTAGGGAAAATGACAACAAAACGAAGGAAATTCACGAACAAATTCAAGGCCATGGTTGCCTTGGCAGCGATAAGGGAGCAAAAGACATTGGCCGAGCTCTCGAAGGAGTTCGAGGTAAGCCCCAACCAGATATCACAATGGAAGCAGGAGGCGATAAGGAACATGGAGAAAGCTTTCGAGGAGAAGGGAAAGGAGAAGAGCGAGGAGGACGAGAAGTCGATAAGGAAGTTGCGGGAGAAGGTCGGCGAGCTGACCATCGAGCGGGATTTTTTCGAGGATGCCTGCAAGCGTTTAGGCCTGACATGAGGAAGAAGCGGACGCTTGTGCAAAAAGGGCGGAAAGGCCTAAGCATACGGAAGCAATGCAAGCTGTTGGGCGCCAGCATCAACGCCATTTACTACAAGCCTAAGGGCGAAAGACCAGAAAACGAAGAAGCGATGAAGAAGATGGACAGGTTCTATATGGAACATCCCACGGCGGGCGCGAGGACGATGCGTCAGCACCTTCTCGACGAGGGCCTGCATCTCAACCTGAAGCGGGTGCGCAGGCTGATGAGGAAGATGGGCATTGACGCCATCTACCCGATCAGGTCGTTGACCAAGGCGGGGAAGGCGTCCTACATCAAGCCGTACCTGCTGCGCAACCTGAAGGTCACGCGCCCCAACCAGGTCTGGTCGATAGACATAACCTATGTCCCGATGGCACATGGTCACATGTACCTGGTGGCCATCATAGACGTGTTCAGCCGCCGCATCCTGTCGTGGATGCTGGGCAACACCTTGGACGCATCGGAGTCTGTTGAGGTCCTCCAACAGGCGATTGCGCGGTTCGGAACCCCTGAGATCATCAACTCCGATCAGGGGAGCCAGTACACGAGCGGGCTATGGGCCGAAGCCTGCGGGAATACTATGGAAGTCAGCATGGATGGTCGCGGACGCGCGAAGGACAACATCTGGATTGAGCGCTTCTGGCGTACCATCAAACGCGAGTACATCTACCTGAATCCTTGTGATAACGCCATTGAGTTGCGGAAGGGAATTGAGAAGTTCATGCAGTATTACAACACTGAACGGCACCATCAGGGCATTGACAACGAAACCCCGGAGCGCAAATACGAAAACAACAAATTATTAATCCGTACCCATAAAGCTGCTTGATGTTTCACATTAATTCAATATATTTGCAGTCTCAATTAATGGGTACATTATACCTCCAAAACAATCAAGTGCGTTGTTTTTTGATAGGTTAAAATTATAGCTTTCATAGTTTACTGACCCAACAAAATCATAAGGATCGTAACATCTCCATTTGATAATATTATTTTGCGAAATTCCACTATGTAGATTGTTAGTACTATTTACATAATCAAAAAGCTTTTCCATTTTTTGCATTCTGAAATCATGCGGTTGCCCAGGAAGGCTAAGATATGCCTACATACCAACAATATTATTTACATATTGACGCTCTATTGGGGTTAACTCAGATAGAATCTCATATTCTTTGCATTTTAAAACAAATGTCGATGCTTCTTTTACGGTCTCAACAGGTGAACGTCCATAATAAAAATCTGGATAATTATCAGCATAATCTACAGTTTCTCCATAAATGCCATTCCTATTTGCATCCCAAGAATTATTAATGGCAACATAATATAAGTCAACGGGATAAAAAAGATGATTGTTAAACTGCACACCATCGTGTTTTCCTGGAATCATTCTTGCTGGCACGACATTCACATCTCCACCAAATAGAACATATAAAGTTCCATAGTTGTCGTATACATCAGCAAGAAAATTATGAATTCTTTCTTGTGTATCATTGCCAGTATAATTGGCAGATATATCTTCAATAGTAACGACTTTAGTTGGAATTCCCTTTTGTGTCTTCCAGTCTGCAAGTTCTTGGAACACATCTACCATGTTTTTTCCACTTGATGCATCATACAAAGAATTGCCATTTACATCAATATTGTTTGTGATGATAATATATTCAGGATTTGTATTAATGCCCATATCTAACAAACTGATAGATCGCGTTGCATAAGCATCTTCATCTAAAACAGTAATAGGGTTTCCGCTATTAAGAACAAAATCTGATTTGTTGCGTATTTGTGAAAGCATGAACGTTTCATTTATATGATTCATTCTTTGAGATTGTGTCTGAGGTTTAATTGCAGTTTCTGTAATATGAGAATAGTTCAATTGAAAACGAATGTGAGAGAACAATTCCAATCGGTTTAAGGAAGGTGTATATCGGATAGGGAAAACCTTTATTGATGCTAAATGATAGCCCTTTTCATAATACTGTTCCGAAACATCTACGATTTGTAAGGGATAGGGAGTATTGTTGTTATAAACAATCTCATCAGGCAGAATGAATGCATGAGTCGTCGTATCATCTATTGGATAATCAGGTTGCCTTGGATAAACCAAAGTATTATTTGATATTAATTGAAGTGAACTATCAAGTATTGTAATGGAAGATATTTCTTGATTGTATGGCAGAACGTATTTTAATTCCAAACAAGGCAACTCGGGATATCCTACATCTGTGGTAATATCACACGATTGCATAAAAACTCTTGTATATCCGTTTTCGGTCGTAAGGCTTATTTGGGTCATAGAAAAACTTAGGCTGTCAATATGCTGAGCCCGCAATGCCAAACCGAATACAAAAGCTGAAATAAAAAGAAGTGTTTTTTTCATAAAGCGAGTATGGATTAATTATTTAGTTGCTAGTTTTAATTACTTTTTTCACATAAAAGACCCCTTCTTTGTTTTTGACACGGACAAAGTAAAGTCCAGCATCAAACATGGATGTGTCGAGATTAATACAGCTTTTTCCATCGATGGAGAATATCTTTCTTCCCGTTTCGTCATAAACCTCCACCAAATTGGCATCTTTCGAAT
>ONVP01000205.1 GCA_900321315.1 uncultured Bacteroidales bacterium | reverse complement strand
CAGACAATAACAGCAAATAATAAAATAGCACTCAAACCAAATATGCCGATTTTGATACATTTAAAAAACAAGGCCTCTGCGTGCGGACTTAATTGCCATTCTTTACGTTGCATATGTTTTTCCCCTCAAATATTCGTTATTCCATCAAATTGGCTGGCGATATAAATTATTAATGCCATACCCACCAAGTAAGCATAGGCATACTTGCGGCGCGTCGGGGTGGTCATTGGATTGCCGTTTTTCGTGGCCTTGGCCATGCAGCTTTGGCTTCCAAAGGTGAACTACGCCATCAGCCGCTACAAGGGTCTGTCGTTCTATCTTTGGTCGGTCGCGCTGTTGTTCACCATCGGGCAAACCATCGATTTCATCTTTCTCCACGGCGAGAGCCATTGGCATGTCATCACTTGGCTCGGCGTGGCTTCGCTGCTGTTTTGCGTGGTGCAGTTCGCCCTTGGCAAATGGGTGGGCGGCAAGTACGGCGACGTGATTGCAGGTGGGCAGCTGCTCGGGCAGAAAAACACCGCCATGGGCATCTGGATGGCCAACCACTACCTGCATCCGCTCACCTCGACGGTGTTGGCTTTTTACGCCATCCTGCAAAATCTGTTCAACAGTTGGCAGATTTGGCGGCACGAGAAGAGGAAATCTTGAAGGCTGGCGCCGAATCCCACTCAGTTTTCTTCAACCGATTGATTGTCAAAGAAATGCTCCCGCTCCAATTCGGCGAGCACGGCCTTGATTTCGCCATAATCATAGCCCTCGCCAAGCACGTCCTTAGCGATGCTCAACGTGGGATCAAAGGTGGATTCAAAGTATTCCAAAATCTCATTATATTTCTCTTTCTCAACGAATTGCGAAGCCTCCAAAACGCCTTGCTCCACGAAGCGGACCAAATGGCTGTAAATCGTGCTTTCGGCGAGTTTGCGCTCTTTGGCGATGGCCTTGACCGACATTCCGCTGTCGAACATTTCCTTGGTGATGCGGTAAGTTTCGCCTATCGGCCTCGCGGCTTTTTTCTTGGGTTCTTCGGGCATTTCGCCAAAATCGACGGTTTCGGGGTCTTGTCCCATAAAACGCAGAACGATGTCGAGGATTTCCGCGCCGAAAGCCTTCACGCGCTTGGGTCCCATGCCCTCGATTTCCTTCAAGGCATGAAGGGTGGCGGGCTTCTCTTGCGCGATGAGTTTCAACGGTTTGTTGGGGATGATGGTATAAAGTTCGGCTTCAAGTTCTTCGGCCTTGCGCGAGCGCCAAGCGCGCAATTTGGCATACAGCGGACTCTTATCCATCACATCGTCCTTGATTTCCATCTTTTTCTTGGCGCTCTTCTCGACCTCTATCACCTTGATTGACTTGGTCTTCTGGTATTCTCTCACGCTGAAACCGCCTTTGCAGGTCTCAAGACAGCTGGTTTTCAGGGAGATGCTTTCTTGAAGTTGCTTCAAAACATCGGAAAGTTGGTCGTTCACCGCCTTGTTGTCAGTCTTGAAAGGCAGGTCGAACAGGCCGTTGGAAATGTCTTTCAGATGTTCGTCGAAGTAGGCCACACCTTTTATTAATCGCTCCTGCAAAGTGGGATTCTGCTCACATGTTGGCATTTCGGCATGGAGTTTCCTGATTTGGTTTTCAAACCTGACACCCACATTGCAAAGCTCCTCGTAAACACGGTTGCGCCGCTGCGAGAGGTCTTGGATCATCTTGCCTTCAAACAAGGTGTCGTTGTCGTAAACCACCTTCATCAGTTTGCCAAAAGTCTTGTAAACTTCCTCGAAACCAACAAGTTCGAGCATGGTTTCCAGCTCGTATCCGTGGCGCAGGGCATCCACTTTCTCTTGCGTCGGCTCCTTTTCGGGAAGGGTCTCAACGAAACGATTGACCGAAAAATCATTGACCAAGGCATTGGAGGTGATGCGCGTTTTCAGCACGAGGCCTTCCAAAGAGGTGCAGCGGCTGAGGGCGACATACACCTGACCATGTGCAAAAGCCTGACCCGCATCGACGATGACCTTGTCGAAGGTGAGGCCTTGGCTCTTGTGGATGGTGACCGCCCAAGCCAAACGCAACGGAATCTGCGTGAAACTGCCGATTTCCTTCTCCTCAATTTCCTGATTCTCAGGATTGAGCGTGTATTCCATGTTTTGCCATTTCAGTTTCGGCACGGTGAGATGCTCGCCGCCGCTTTCCACGGTGACGGTGCCTTCTTTCTCGTCGAAGCCGACGATTCGCCCGATTTTGCCGTTGTAGAAAGCCTTTTCAGGGTTCGGGTCGTTCTTGACGAACATCACCTGAGCCCCGACTTTCAGTTCCAGCTCTTCTTTGGTCGGATAGGTGTTTTCGGGGAAGTTGCCGTGCACTTCGGCCCTGAAGACCACCGATTTCTCCTTGATGGCCGCCAATTTCGACTCGTTGATTTGGTCGGCTTGGTAGTTGTGGGTCGTCAGGGTGATGTAGCCTTCGTCGTCCTTGGGCACGAATCCCGGCTTGAAGCGCGTGTTGAGCAGGGCGACGCACTCCGCGTCCATCTCGTTGTGGCGCACCTTATTTAATAAGGTGATGAAATCCATGTCGTGCTGGCGGTAGATGTGCTCCAGTTCCACACAAACATAAGGCGTTTTTTTCAGCACTTGGCTGCCGAAGAAATAGGGGGTGTCATAATACGGCGCCAACACTTCCCATTCCTCGGGCTTGGCCACGGGCGCGAGTTGGTGCACGTCGCCAATCATCAGGAGTTGGAGGCCGCCGAAGGGCTTCTGCGAGCGGCGGGCGCGGCGCAACACCGCATCGATGGCATCGAGCACATCGGCGCGCACCATACTGATTTCGTCGATGATGAGCAGGTCGAGGCTGCGCATGAGGTTGAGTTTCCGCTTGTTGATTTTCTGGAACTGCGCCGCCAACGACTTGGAATTGGTGCCGCCCCATGCCTTGCCGCCTGTCGCGTTTTCGGGCAGTTGCGGCCCAAAGGGCAGTTGGAAAAACGAGTGGATGGTTTGGCCGCCCGCGTTGATGGCAGCCACGCCCGTGGGGGCCACCACGACCATGCGCTTGTAGGTATTCAGCGGCAGGTTTTTCAGGAAGGTGGTCTTGCCTGTGCCAGCCTTTCCCGTCAGGAAAATGTGCGCATCAGTGTAGAGCACCAACTCCTCGACAAAGTCAAGTTTTTGGTTCACAAAGGTTTGCTGCGCCATGCTTTGGATTGCGTTCATTGGGCTAAAATAAGGAATATTTTTCATTTTTTTGGCGGAGTTTGAGATTTTGTTGTAATTTTGCAGGCAGAAAACCGTACACATTCCAAATGCTTCAAACATGAGGTAATGTAGAGTGCGGTTTTTTTATTGCACACATTCTACTTTGTTGATACAGTATTGTACATGCTTGTTATCTGATTTAATTCCGATGGTCAATTTGGCGAAGAAATTCAAATACGGAAAAGAATCATTCGAAAACTCATGATGCAAAACCACTATGTTTTTATAACCGTTGGCTTTCTGAGTGTTTCCTTTGGGCTTGTCATATATTGGCCCATCGTCAAGCTTTGTAGCTTTGGCGATGACTTCTTCCAAATGCTTAACCGCGCATGTCGATTGCCAGTTTTTCGATGCAGCATAAATTGTTTTCTTGTCACTTTCTTTTTCAACAACGAAAACATCCACTCCAAGAAATCTGTTGAAAACGGAATTACTTCTGCCTTCTTTTTGAAGTTTTCTCCATAGTTTTGAATAGTAATCTCGAATTAGTTCAACTCGTTCTTTGCTTTTGGCTTTTTTTGTTGGGATGCCATAAACATATTCCGGTATTTCCATAACAATAAACCTTTGAGTTATTACGCCGCAAAGAAACACCATCCGCCAAAACCTACCCATTGATTAAACGTTTGTAGTCGAATGTAAATGTTTGTTGTCGTTTGTTGTCGGATAGATTGTTGGTTTTCAATGAAAAACAAAATAAACGGGGTTTTTCGGCAATTGAACGAAAAAACGGGTCCCTTTCTATTGACAACTCATCGGTAGAATATCGCTCAATATAGTTTACACTGATAATGAACGGGTTACAAAAATCCTCCTTACCTTTGCCGATGAATCTTTAACCTTAAAAACCGATGTGCCCGATGGGATAGAACTGGGCAAGCACATGTATGAAATTTGGAAAAAGTACAATTATTGCATTGACCATACTGTTAATTACCTCGATAATGCCTACTGTTAGTTATGCACAAATCTGGGAAATTCTTGGAGGAATCGGTTCCGCTGTACTTGATAATTACATAGATAATTATTGCTGTCCGCTAAAATTTCAAAGGATAAAAACACTTGTCCTCAATGCCAGTAAACAGGCGATGCGGACTTTTTTTCTAGAAAGCAAGCCCCCTTAGTCAAACAAGGTCAGTTCTGGTGGTGGTTCCTCCGTCTTTTCCATCAACAAGGCCCAGTCTTTCTCTGGGTTTTCAAGGAAG
>ONVP01000352.1 GCA_900321315.1 uncultured Bacteroidales bacterium | reverse complement strand
AGCGGTAGTCTTCGCCATGCTCTGCAATGCCTTTGAACACCTTGAGAATCATTTCGATGGCTTTTTCGGAGAATAGTTTCGTGTAGGCGTTGGCCTTGGGCGACAGATACGCCTCCATCGCATGAATCAGTGCGTCGATGGCACTAAAGGCGTAGAACTTGAACGGCAGGCCTTTCAGCAACTCAGGAATGAGGACGGCATGGTCGGCGAGGAGGGCGTTGTCGGCCAGGCCCATCTTGGTGTGCCTGCTCTTGATTTCGGCAATGGAGAGATTGGTCACCTCACTGCCCGTGCCGCAAGTGGTGGGCACGATGATGAGTTCCTTCTCCTTCACGATGAGAATCTTCCGCTCAAAGGCTTCGGTCACGTTTTCAACGCCTTTCAAGACGAAAAGTTTGGAAATGTCGATGACGGTGCCGCCGCCAATGCCGATGACGCGGTTGAAATTGAGGCCTTTCACGTCTTTCAAGATGGCGTTCATCATCTCGTCGGAAGGCTCGCCGCTGCCGTATTTTTCCTGCATAATGAAATGGCAAGGCAAGTTAAGTGATTTCATAAACGGCTCATAAAGAAACGATTGCGTAATAACAAGGTCGTTCTCCGACAAGGCATAGATCCTCGCGAAATCGGCAAAAGTGTCGAGATTATTGATGTTTGTCTTGACAGTAAACATGGTTTTGCGTTTTTATATGGTTCCAAATCTTGATTCAAATTCTTTCGTTAATCCTTCCCTGAAGTCGGGATGGGCGATGCTGATGAGGTTTTGTGCCCTTTCGCGCAGCGACTTTCCTTTCATTTTGGCGATGCCGTACTCTGTGACCACATAGTCCACGTCGTTGCGCGGAGTTGTGACGGCTGCGCCTTCGGCGAGGAAAGGCACGATGCGTGAGGCCTTCCCCTTGGCTGCCGTTGAGGGCATGGCCATAATGGAAATGCCACCTTTCGACAAGGCCGCTCCGCGCACGAAATCGACCTGACCACCCGTGCCGCTGAATTGCTTCAGCCCAAGGGTTTCTGAGACCACCTGCCCCATCAAATCGACTTCGATGCACGAGTTGATGGAAACGAGGTTGTCGTTCTGCCCAATCACCCACGGGTCATTGACATAATCGACGGGATAAAGCGCCACCGACGGGTTGTTGTCGATGAAGTCATACACTTTGCGCGTGCCCATGATGAAGGTGGAAACGAACTTGCCTTTGTGCAGGTTCTTCTTCTTGTTGGTGATCACGCCAGCCTCCACCAGATCAACCACGCCGTCGGAAAACATCTCTGTGTGGATGCCAAGGTCTTTCTTGTCGTTGAGCGAGAGCAGCACGGCATCCGGGATGGCTCCGATGCCCAACTGCAAGGTGTCGCCGTCCTTGATGAGTGTCGCGCAGTTTTTGCCGATACTTTTCTCCACCTCGCCGATGACGGGATTTGGAATCTCAGGCAACCTGTAGGCGCAAGGCACGATGTAATCGATTTCCGAGACGTGGATCTTGTTCTCAGGCCCGAAAGTGAATGGGGTCATCTCGTTCATCTCGGCGATGACGACCTTGGCTTTCTTCGTGGCGGCTTTGGCATAGTCGCACGACACGCCGAAGCTGCAAAAGCCGTCCATGTCGGGATGTGACACCGACACCACGGCCACATCGACAGGAAACGCCTCGCCCAACATGGCGGGAACATCCTTGAAATAGCACGGGATGAAGTCGGCCTGCTGGTCGAGCAGGGCTTGGCGCGAGTTGCCGCCCACGAAATTGGTGATGTGCCTGAAATGGCCGTAACACTCAGGCTTCAGGTAAGGCGCGTCGCCGAGGGTCAGCATGTGGTAGATCTTGACGTCGCGGTAGTCGTCTTTGTGCTCCGCAAGCGTTTTGGCAATCAGTTGCGGAACTCCAGCGGTTTCCGAAAAGACAACATAGTCGCCGTCCTTGATGGCTTTGATGGCCTTCTCCGACTTGGCGATACGGCTTTTATAGGTTTCTTTCCAATTCATGACTTGTTCTTGTTTAGGATGGTTTTTGCGAAGTCCAACAGCTCTTTGTCGATGATGGTCACGACACGCACGTCAGCGACGAGGCCGTCCAAGGCCGTCTTCACGGTCTCTTCCAAGGTCAGCTGGGCGGAAGGGCAGTTCCGGCAGGCACCTTTCATCTCAATGCGCAGAATGCCGTCTTCAAGGCCGAAGATGGAGATGTCGCCGCCATGGCTTTGCAGCCTCGGACGGATGCGCTCATTCACGACAGTCGTGATTTCATGCAGTGTCGCTTCCATGATGTCAAACATTTTTGGATTCGTCTATCTTGGCGATGTTCTTGGCCAATTCCT
>ONVP01000016.1 GCA_900321315.1 uncultured Bacteroidales bacterium | reverse complement strand
ATCGGCATCGCACTCATCGCCTTGGGCTTCGTCCTCATGATTGGAGGCGGCTCCACCGACCCCGACGTGTTCAACGAGAAAATGTTCAATTTCCAGCGACTGACTCTCGCCCCGATTCTGGTTCTAGCCGGATTCGTCGTGGAGATTGTCGCTATTTTTTGGAGAAAAAAATAATCAAAAACCTGCAAAACTCGCAAAACCCAGGGAACGTTCGGGGGAAAGCACGCCAACCGGCTGCTTTCCGGCAGCCACACGGTTGTGAAGGCCGCCCAAACCCAAAAAAGTTTCGTCGGTTTTGAAAGTTTTGTGATAAAATAACACATTATGAACTGGTTACAAGCATTACTCTTAGGAATCATCCAAGGTCTGACGGAATACCTGCCCGTCAGCAGCAGCGGGCATTTAGCCATCGGCCAAGCCTTGTTCGGCCTCGACGACGGCGCCTCAAACCTCACTTTCACCGTTTTGCTCCATGTGGCCACGGTCTTGAGCACCTTGGTCATCTTGTGGAAGGAAATCGTGTGGATTTTCAAGGACCTGTTTGCCAAGCAGTCGTGGCGCAGCTACCGCGACCTGAACGGCGGCACCCGATACACCATCAACATCCTCATCTCGATGATTCCCGTGATGATTGTGGGCTTGTTTTTCAAGGACAAGGTGGAGGAGGTTTTCGGCTCGGGGCTGCTCATCGTGGGCATCATGCTCTTGGTGACGGCATCGCTGCTGACCTTCTCGTATTTCGCCAAACCGCGCCAAAAAGAGAACATCAGCGGCTTCCATGCTTTCATCATTGGCATTGCGCAGGCTTGTGCCGTCATGCCAGGATTGTCGCGCTCAGGCTCGACGATTGCCACCGGCTTGCTCTTGGGCAACAAGAAGGAAAAACTGGCCCAGTTCTCCTTCCTGATGGTCATTCCGCCCATTCTCGGCGAGGCCTTGCTTGATGTCAAGGACATCTTCGAGGTCGGGTTCAGCGAAGCCATGAGCGGCATTTCGCCTGTGGCGGCCATTGTCGGATTTTTGTCGGCCTTCGTCTTTGGCTGCATCGCCTGCAAGTGGATGCTCAACATCGTGAAGAAGGGCAAGCTGGTTTGGTTTGCCGTCTATTGTGCCATCGTCGGCCTGCTGGCGATTGTTTTGCCTTACGTGTTATGATGGACTTCGGGACTTCGGGACTTCAGGACACGAGACCGTTCGACTTTGAAAACGGCGAGGTCATCCTCATCGACAAGCCCTTGGATTGGACATCGTTCGACACGGTCAATTTCATCCGTGCCGTCATCAAGCGTTTTTATGGCATCCGCAAGCTGAAGGTCGGCCACGCGGGAACATTAGACCCCTTGGCCACGGGACTGCTTATCCTCTGCACGGGCAAGATGACCAAGCAAATCGACACCTACCAAGCGCAGGTGAAAACCTATACGGGTACGATTCTGCTTGGCCAAACCACCCCGACTTTCGACCTTGAAAGCGAACCTGACGCTTTTTTCCCAACGGACAGCATCACAGTGGAGCAAATCGAGACGGCACGGCAGCAGTTCATCGGCGATCTCAAGCAATACCCGCCCAAGTATTCCGCCATCAAAATCAAGGGGAAACGCGCCTTCGACTATGCCCGATCCGACGAGGAAATCGAGCTGAAAGCCCGCGATGTGCGCATCGACGACTTCAAGCTCAGCCTTGACCGCTCCCCCGAATTGGACTTTGAGGTGACTTGCAGCAAAGGCACCTACATCCGCAGCCTCGCCCACGACTTCGGCAAGGCCTTGGGCAACGGCGCCTGCCTGAAATCCTTAAGACGCACCCGCATCGGCACGTTCCGCGTTGACGATGCTTGGCCCTTGGAAGCCTTGAAACAGCAGATTATTGACACTGAGGAGGCGTTTAAGGAGTGGAAGAAGGAGCAGTCGCAAGTCTGACCTGCAAACTGCGCCCATTTATCACCACTTCACCAACTTGGCGGTTCTGACCGTATTCTCCTTGTCCATGACGCGGACAAAGTACACACCAACTGGCCAATCGCGCACGTCTATCGTGTTTGTCGTGCCATCGTATATGCGCTGCCCAAGGGCGTTGAACACGGCAAGGGCTTTTACCGAACCTTCAATGGAAACAACGTCTGAGGTTGGATGGGATAAATGCAGGTCTTCTGCATTTCAGTTTCTCCAACCGAATACCGCACACCTTCCACGAGGGTGTCGTCAGAAACCCAATTGAATAGGGTATTGTGTTTTTCCAGTGTCGGGAAACCAACCACCATCACATATAGCGTGTGCCATTCGTTCCCTTCCTGAAGGATGGGTTCGTAATCCTACGCCTTCGCCACCGCCGCCACCAGCAGCAGGAGCAGAAAGGCTTTTTGTTTCAGTTGGTTTCGTGTATTCACTTTGTCAAGGTTTTGGTTATTAATTCGGTACAAAAATAGTCATTTTTTCTGTGGTTGGCAAGGGTTGGGCAGATTTTTGTCGCTGTAGGGCTGTCGCATTGCGGCAGCCCTACAACGCTGCCGTCTTATTCCTTCACCACCTTGTCCGAGAACACTGTGCCGTCGTCGAGCGTGACGCGCATGGTGTAGGTGCCTGCAGCAATGCCTTGCAGGTTGAAAGTTTCCATGCCGTTGCGCTGCGAGCGCACGAGGCGCCCTTGCAGGTCGTAAAGCTCTATCTGCGTGGGGTGCACGTCGGACGAGAAGTGCAGGTGCAGCGCGTCCTTGGCGGGGTTGGGCCAGTAGGCTATTGGTGTTTTTTGACTGTAATTGATTTCTTCTAAATCCACAAAAGCTTCTTTGGGAAATTTTGTAAGAATGTAATGCTTGATGTTGGGGAATTCCAACTCATGGCAATACGATAGTAGAATCACTCCTCCGTCGCGACTGACAATATATGAATTTGCATTAAGGTTCGTGTTTTCTTGATAGGGATAATACACTTCTTGAACAACATCAAAGTTGCGATTCAATTTTTCAATAACTATCCATGAATCGCGATCACGATATAACCCTCTATCGCGTGTATAAGCCCAAATGATGCCATCTTGGGTGAAACATACTGGCGACCGCAACGCCGTCATATCATAATCAGAAGAAACAGCTTCTTTTCGGTGTATTACATGGACGTATTCCTCATTCTCATCTATTTCCATAAGTAACGGGTTTGGACGATAGGAATAATTGTAAGTGTAATCAATAAGACTTGACAGGAAAGTTGTTCCCCAAGGGCTTTTACTGACCAACTCAAAATCAATGATCCTCGGCCCTGCGTACTCCATGACTGGTATTCCCATGTTTTTTACAAAATTGAAGTCTTTATCCACCAAAATACAATAGTCTCCGTCGTTTTTCCCGTCGTTTTTAAGAATATGGTAATGGACATACCCTATATTATTGCTAATCATCTGGTCGTTGAAAGCATACGGGTCGCTACCTCTATCTCCCAGCGAAATGGCAGTCTGCATAAGCATATTACCATCAAAGTCCATCTTGAAGAAAAACAGCGAGTCAAGCGCGTAATTATTGTATCTCGTCTGCGTTTTTGTATAGGAACCGACGATATGACCTTCTTCCACAAAGGCTGAGGTCAGTTTGATTTTTGCCATGCTGATATTGAAGGTATGGAACGATGTCGATTGATAGAAGGCGGCATTGTTGGTCGTGTCAAGCGGAATCAAGTATTCTATGGAATCCAGCATGTTGAAGTCGTTATCCAGTTTGTAGAAATACAGATACGCTTTGTCGGAACCTTCAAGGAGGAAATTGGCACATTCAGGGTCTCTGTCAGGAAGGAAGTGACCCATCACAATGATGTTGTGGTCTGGGGATTCGATGATATATTGGTCATCGGAACGATAGCCGAATCTTGACCAATACACCTCTTTTTGCAATACGCCGTCCGCTGAAAACTTCATGAGACCGGGATTCTCGCTGTTGCTTCCGTTGACGTTTCCGTTATTCCATGAGGCATTCACAATGATGTCTCCCGATTCAAGTTCTGTCATCGATTGCATCTTGTTCGGAATGATTGAATCGTTGCTGTCGAAAGATCTCACGAATTCCCAGCTAATGTTTTGTGCAAAAGTGCTATTGATGAACAAAGATGACACCAATAGCACTTTTTTGATTTTATCATAAATCATATTCATCATGACCTGGAATAGGTATAAACCAATTTACATTGCAATAGCGAACTTTCGCAAGATGCACGAGAACAGACTCAAAAGGCTGATCGGTTTTGGAGTACAAATCTCTACTTATCAGCTCGCACTGATTATAAGGAGAATTTAGTCTTGGAGAATAATGCAATGGTCCCGTTGATGAACGTAACAACCTATTAAGATTTCTCCAATAGCAATTCATTTCATCATATCCGATACAAGGTTTTCTATCGTCACCTGCATAGGCCTCATAGGCAAAAATCCAATAGTTGCTACATGTCTGTGGATTGGGGTCTTCGAAATAAACATAATAATCAGCTGCGTAGTTGTTGGAATGAGAAATATCAACTACATGTTCAACATTGGCAAGAATGTATTTGGCACGAGGATTAGAATGTGTGCCTTCAAATCTAAATTTGAGGCTAAGTTGTTGTGCTGCGTCACTACCAAAACAACCACCATTGCATTTTCCTCGGCCATCACCCCAGATCCAATTGTCTTCTTCGGTAAAAGGGCCATGATATACTACAAGTGAATCTTGTGTTGGAATACCTCTGTCAAAAATAAACTTGATTTCGCTGTCATCTTTTGAGCCAGATTCAGGCATTACGACACTAAAATAGCTTGGTACATTCATATTGTCATCAACATTAGCCAAACATTTGCCCAAAGCTATCTCAAAGGCATTATATGTGGCCACTACATCCGCTTCGTTGACGAAGCCATTGGCGTTGATAGCGGGCATAGATACATAAAGAGTATCTAGGACGGTGTTCTCGAAATGAAACATGTGTTCACTATGTTCAAAGTTCGACACTAGGTCAAGATTCTCGCGCATTTCTTCGACTGTCATGGTTCCATTAGTCTTAATTCCTGAATTAACGGCATCGCGTAGCAACTGAAAAGCCTCAATACGGCTCAAAAGGAATTGTGTGTCATTTAGGGTATCGTTATTCAAAGTTTCTTGTCCTTTCTTACAGCCCACGAGGAAAATAACAACGACGACTGCCGCGCATAGGGCAACCCGCAGTTTATTCAAGTGTTTCATATTTCTTTAGATTTAATGATTTGAATTATGTTTTGTGGCTTTGTGCGCTTCCCTCCTCGCTATGTCAAGCAATTCGGGAGTGTCATATTATCACCGCCTATGTTTCGGATTCGCCCCGCCAACGGCAAGCACTTGCAATGGCGAGGCGGCAAGTCGGATGAACTTGTTCTTGCCCAACCGGCTGAGTTCGATGGCAAGGCGCCATGATTGCCGTCCATGCGTCTTGTCACAAATTTCCCCATAATCGTAAAATCTCTGTAAGTTATTGATTATTAGACGGTTGGTTTTGGGGGGGTCAGAGAAAATACGACACCTGTAAGCGTCCATCTTGCGATAGCGGCTCGGAGGAAACGGGATAGTATTTCTGCTATGCGTTTCATGGGTCGTTTTCGTTTCAGGTTGCAAAGAAAAGACAAAAAAACCAATTGTGCAAGTTTTTTTGAGAGATTTTTGTGGGAGGACTGTAGGGACACACCGCGTGTGTCCGCCGGTTGTAGGGCTGCCGCTGTTGGCGCACCCGATGTTGCCTTCCGAGGTGATAGAGGGCGTGCCTTATTTTGACACACCCTCTATCGTTTTGGGATTACTGCTTTACGACAATCAGTTCCATTGAGCCGTCTTCCAAAGCGTTGTGCTCGTCCAGATGGAAGTGGTCGCTGTCTTGCTCGGCCAAGGTTTTCATGTGGTTGGCGAGGCTCAGCAAGCCTTCCTTGTTGGCCGAGATCACCACCGCGTCGTTTTCAACCGCCACGGCAATCTCGAAGCCGTCTATCCAATGGAAATCCATGGTCTTTCATGGTTTTATTCCACTATTGACATTTCGTCTATCAAGTGACCGGCACCGGCGAACTTGTCGATGATGAACAGCACATAGCGGATATCGACGCTGATGTTGCGGCAGATGTCGGGGTCGTATATCAGGTCGCTCATGGTGCCTTCCCAGCAGCGGTCGAAGTTGAGGCCGAGAAGCCGTCCGTCGGCGTTCAAGATCGGGCTGCCTGAGTTGCCGCCGGTGGTGTGAACGCTTGCCGTGAAAGCCACATGCATCGTGCCGTCCTTGTCGGCATAGCGACCGTAGTCTTTATTATTATATAGCTGCTTCAGGCGCGGCTCCACCACATAGTCGTA
Organism: uncultured Bacteroidales bacterium; assembly: GCA_900321315.1. Lineage (GTDB taxonomy): Bacteria > Bacteroidota > Bacteroidia > Bacteroidales > F082 > Limimorpha. Next base: position 11,087 of record ONVP01000016.1, on the reverse strand, counting down.
GATGTCGGGGTTTTCCTTCTGCATAATGCCTTCGAGGGTGGTGAAGTGGCGGTAAGTCTTGCCGTCTTGCGGCTTAAAGCCTTCCACCTTGCCGTAGGTAACGCGCAGCGTGAAGTTGGCATCGGGGAAGAGTCGCTTGTCTGTCTGCATGTCCATCTGGCCTTTCATGTAGAGGCGGCGCATACGGTCGATGTTGGCGTTGAGCTCGGTCATTTTTCCGTTCACCTCGTTGCGGTAGAACCCGATGAGGCTTTGATAGGCCTTCATGGCGGGGTCGTTTTGCAACTTCTTGGCCTTGCTGGGCTTGAAATTGTCCAAAAAGTCGTTCACTTTGGCTTCGTCGGTGAACATCGACTTGGTGAAAAGCTGGTCCACGTAGGCGTCCACGTCCTTGATGCCGTTGAGGAAGTCGGGGCGGAAGTCGGCGGGCTGTTCCTTCAAGTATTCCTTGAGCAACATGGCGGCCACTTCGCGGTCGATGGGTTCGTAATAGTCTTTGAAAAACGTGGCGGCATTGCCTTTAAGCGAAGAAACCATCTTGTCGATGTCGGCTTGCGGTGTGTCCTTGGTCACCTCAGAAAGACGGGCGAAACGTCCCGCGAAATTGACAAGCTCGATGCGCAGTCCGGCCTCGGCCAAATAGCTGTAAGCCAACTCATAAGGCTCAAGTTCCTTGTAGCTTTGCTCGAAGTCCTTCAGCAGGTCGAGGTACATATAGCGGTTGCGAGCGCCCAACACCCATTTTTGGAAGTCTTTCTCGAAGGCGCGTTTTTTCTCCACGCCGTGGAAGTGGTTGATGCCTTCGGTGACACCCATCCATTTCTTCCAGCCGTTGCCGATGTTGGCGTGTTTGGCGGCATATTGGATGCGCACCTTGGGGTCTTGCTCCTGATACTTGTTGTAGATGTCCAACACCTTGCCGCGCAAATCGACCACAATCGGGTCGATGAGGTTGGCTTCCTGATCAACGGCCACGGCGGGCAGGTATTCGTTGGTGTGGGCAGGATAGCCGAACACGAAGGCGAAGTCGCCTTCCTCAACGCCTTTCAGCGAGATTTCCAAGTGCTTGGCGGGCTTGTAGGGCACGTTGTCTTTGCTGTAGTCGGCAGGACGGCCGTCCTTGTCGGCATACACGCGAAACACGCTGAAGTCGCCCGTGTGGCGGGGCCACACCCAGTTGTCGGTGTCGCCGCCAAACTTGCCGATATTGCTCGGCGGACAGCCCACGAGGCGCACGTCGGTATAGACCTCGTTGAACAAGACATAATATTCATTGCCCAAGAAATACGGTTTGATGCTGACCTTGTAGTCCGTCTGTTTCTCCAAGTCGGCGACGAGTTTTTTTATGTTCTCGTCGATTTTGGCCTTGCGCTCGTCTTCGGGCATATCGACATTGGTGCCGTGAAGGATTTTCTCGGTCACGTCACGCATCTCGCGAAGGAAAGTGACGCTGAGGCCCGGGCAGGGCAGCTCCTCGCCACGGTTCATGGCCCAGAAGCCGTTGGTGAGATAGTCGTGCTCGACGGAGCTGTGCTTTTGGATGTAGCCATAGCCACAGTGGTGGTTGGTGAGCAACAGGCCGTAGTCGCTGACGATTTCGCCGGTGCAGCCGCCTCCGAAGAGCACGATGGCGTCTTTCAAGCTGCTGCGGTTGATGCTGTAGATGTCCTCAGCGGTGATTCTCATGCCCATTTCCTGCATTTCCTTTTCGTTGTATTGCAGCAACATGGGGATCCACATGCCCTCGCCAGCCTTGGCGATGCCGAAGGAGAACATAAGTACAAAGGTGATAAGACAATGTAAGTGTTTCATTTTTAGTTTTTTATAAACAATTATTTGGAATAGTAAAGTATCATCCGTTCAATGGCGCGTTGGCACACGGGGCAGAACTCGTGGCCTTTGAAGGTCTTCATCAGGCAGTCCATGTGTGGGCTGTAGATGTCTTTCGACTCGTAGCCGCCGCCCTCAAATACGCCGATGGTGCTCTCGTATTTTTTCTCGCGCGGCGTCGGGACGGGCGTTTTCTTGTCCATCATGTCCTTCCATTTCACGTCGAAATCGACGAGTGTGGTCAGGTTAGGCTCCCATGGCTCAAGGTCGTTGTTGTACATGTCGCCGTAGGTGTCATCGTTGTCGTAGAAATACTCGTCGGCGAGGCCCGCGAAGCCATGCCCGAACTCGTGGATGATGACATCGGAAGAGGAACCGTTGCTGGCCGCGCTCGAGCAGTAGAAGTTGTAAATTCCGCCGCCGCCGTATTTTTCCGTATTGACGAGAACATAAATTTGGTCGTAAGGCACTTGTCCGGCAAGGTCGCGGATGTCGCGGTTGTCGGTGCTCATGCAGTAGCGCTCCGAGTCGAAGGTCCAGAAGCTGAAGCGCATGGCTGTGTTTTTGTAAACATGGTCGCCGGGCATGGTGCAGCCGCTTTCGGCCGACGGCGCCATCACGCCGCGGATGTTGAAGCTCTCGCGATAGCGGTCGTAGGGCGCATAGCTGAACAGGCTCTTCACGAAAAAGTCGCAATCCTTGACGAACTTGCCCATCTCGGCCTGCGTGTAGCCTTCTGGAAGTATCACAATATCAACGGCTTTCGTAATGTCCTTGTTGCCAATCCATGCCTCATAGACGGACAGGTTGAGGTTGTCGTAGTCGCGGATGAAATAGTCGTCGGGCGACACCGTGAGGCGCATCCCTTCTTTCAGTTCGCCGCCCCAGTTGCGGTAAAGAAACGCGATGTCGATTTTCACCTTCGGGAAAGGCACGACGACCGATTCCTCGAAACTTTTGGTGAGGTTTTGCGCTTCGGTCGTGGTTTGCCACTCGCCGAAGAGGTTTTGGTAGCCCTTGGAAAACAGCAAGTTGTCCGTTCCCGCCTCAAACACCTTGACGATGTAGTTGCCAAACTCCAGCGTGTCGATAAGGTTGGTCTTGGAGCCGCTCCAATACGGCTCACGGATCAACTCCTTGAGCGAATAAACGGTTGTATTGTTGTTTCCCGTGAGGCAATAGTCCACACGGAGCGAGGCATCGGTGAAACAACGGTCAAACTGCGCCCAAGCCATGCAAGGCAAAAGGGCGAACAATAACAGCATGTATTTTTTCATGGCGACAACACCCATTGAACCCTGATATTATTCGTAGTATTCGATGGTGCGAGTTTCTTCTGTTTCGTCGCTGAAATCAATGGAGGCATCCATGTATTTTGCCCTTCTGCGCGTCCAGTTGCCGTAGCCGTCGAACTCGAGACAGGTATATTCCATGGTGCAAAGAAGGTTGATTTCCTCGGGGCCTTCGGTTTCGACAATCCCATTTTGTGTCAGTTTCACCAAACGTCCCGCTTCGTCGTACCCATAGATGGTCCACAACAGCTGTCCTTCGAAACCAGCCAGGATTTCAATCACACGCCCTTCGTGCCAACGGGTTTTTTGCACATATTCATAACAAATGATGGAGTCTATTTGGCCTTTGTCGTCACGGGTCCATCGACATTGATCCACAAAGGTGCCCGTCGTGGTGTCGATGTCGCGATAGGGTTGTTCCAAGGCGAAGGGATTGACACCGTCTATGGTAACGATGGTGCCGTTGCGGTCGAACTCCACGCCGTCGCAGTTTTTCACCGGGCCTTTCAACTCGAAGTAGGTCAGGTCGGGCGAAGTCAGGTCAGAAGCGGGTGGGACTTGTTCCACATTCTCCGATTCCGCTTTTGAACCGGTGTTTTCGCCATTGTTGCTGTTGGCGCATGAGGCAAGGGTCATTGCGGTCGCCATGAAAAGCAGACCTAACATCATAGTAAACAGTACTTTCTTCATTTCATTTAGTGTTTAATGTTCGGCAAAAGTAACAAAAAAATGGAAATACGGGCAAAAATCCCTACTTTTGCGCCAAATCTCCCGCCATGCCGACACCTTTGTTAATAGTGCGCAACCTCAAGGTTTCCTTTTCCCGCGAAGGGCAATGGAGCGAAGCCGTGCATGGCATCGACTTTGAAGTGTTTGCGGGTCGCACACTTGGTTTGGTCGGCGAGTCGGGCTCGGGCAAGTCGGTGAGTTCTTTGGCCGTGATGCGCCTGCTCAACGAGAAACTGAGCCGCATCGAGGCCGACAGCATACAAATCGAAGGCGAGGAAATCAAGAACTTCGGCGAAAACCAGATGGCCAAAGTGCGCGGCAAGAGCATTTCGATGGTTTTCCAGGAGCCGATGACTTCGCTGAATCCAGTCTATAAGTGTGGTTTTCAGGTCAGTGAGATGATTTTGCAACACGAGCAGGTGAGCATGAAAGCCGCCAAGGAGCGCGTCATCAGCCTCTTCAAGCAGGTGATGCTGCCGCGCCCCGAGGCTATCTACGACAGCTACCCGCACGAGCTTTCGGGCGGACAGAAACAGCGCGTGATGATTGCCATGGCCATCGCCTGCAACCCCAAGCTGCTCATCGCCGACGAACCTACAACCGCCTTGGACGTGACCGTGCAACTCGAAATCCTCAAGCTGCTGCGCAAACTGCAAGCCGAAACGGGCATGGGCATGGTTTTCATCACCCACGACCTCGGCGTGGTGGCCGAAATCGCCGACGATGTGGCCGTGATGCACAACGGCAGAATCCTCGAACACGGCACAGTGAAAGAGATACTCGGCAATCCGCAACATCCTTACACCCAGGGACTCTTGGCCTGCCGTCCGCCGATGGACGTGAGGCTGAAACGCCTTCCCATCGTCAAGGAGTTTCTGGACAGGCAATGGCAAGGCGGCAAGCAACAGATCCTGAACGACTTGCAAATCTCACGCGAGGAACGCCAACAACAGCACAAAAAACTCTACAGCCAAACGCCGCTGCTGAAAGTGGAAGGCCTGAAGACCTGGTATCCGTTGCGCAAGGGCGTGTTTGGCCGCGTGTACGCCCATGTGAAAGCCGTTGACAACGTGACGCTTGAAGTCTTTGAAGGCGAAACCCTTGGACTTGTCGGCGAGTCGGGTTGCGGCAAGACCACTTTGGGGCGTTCCATTTTGCGTTTGGCCGAGCCGACCGAAGGCAAAATCTGGTTCAACGGCATCGAGGTGACCGCCTTGAAAGGCCAGGCCTTGCGCGATTTCCGCAAACAAGCCCAAATCGTGTTCCAAGACCCCTACTCTTCCCTCAACCCGCGCCTCACCATCGGCGAGGCCATCGCCGAGCCAATGCGGGTGCACGGCATCGAGAATGACAACGACAAATGCCGCGCCTTGGTCTGCGACCTGTTAGAGCAAGTCGGGCTGCAAGCCGCGCACTACGACCGATATCCGCACGAGTTCTCGGGCGGGCAACGCCAGCGCATCTGCATCGCCCGCGCCTTGGCTGTCAACCCGCGCTTAGTCATCTGCGACGAGTCCGTTTCTGCTTTGGATGTTTCCGTACAAGCGCAAGTCTTGAATTTGCTGAACCGTCTGAAGGCCGAGCGCCACCTCACCTATATCTTCATCTCCCACGACCTCAGTGTGGTGCGCTTCATGAGCGACCGCGTCGTCGTGATGTTCAACGGTCAGCCCGTCGAAATGGCCGAGGCTGACCAACTCTTCGAGCATCCGCAAAACGCCTACACCCAAAAACTCATCGACGCCCTACCCGGAAAACGCATCTTTTTCACCTAACAGAAAAAACCTCTTACTATGGAAGAAATACTCAGATTTTTGGAGGATGTGCTGCACAACAACAACCGTCCGTGGTTCCAAGAGCACAAGAAACAATACCAACAAGCACAGGCCAACTTCAACGCCTTGGCCGAGCAAATCATCGCTGGCGTGCAGAAGTTCGACGACAGCTGCAAGGGCTTGACTTTGAAGGACTGCACCTACCGCTTCTACCGCGACACGCGCTTCTCGCCCGACAAGCGTCTTTACAAGACCCACTTCGGCGTGTTCGTCTGCCCCGAAGGAAAGAAGTCGATGCTTGCAGGATACTATTTCCATTTGGAGGCCAAGGAGTCGGAATATTTGGGCCACAACATGCTCTGCACGGGGATGTACATGCCCGACAACGCCATGCTGAAGACCCTCCGCGACGAAATCCTCTTCAACGCCGATCCTTTGGTGGAAAACATCGCCAAGGCCGACACTTTCGGCTTGGACACAGACCGTGCCATGAAGCGCGTGCCCAACGGCTATCCCAAAAATCACCCGCAGGCCGACCTGTTCAAGCAGCGCGACTGGCTCCTCGTGCAAGACCTCCCTGACCAGCGCCTTCTTGACCCGCATCTTGTGGATTGGGTGCTTTCAGAATTTGAGAAAACCAAGGATTTCTGCCAGTGGCTGAACCGGACAGTGCGGGAAGAAACACCATTGATTTCTTAGATGGCATAAAAGGCCAGATGGAAGGAAAAGTGCAATAAACGCTATTTGCGTGTATGTCAGCGCATTGCACATGGTTATTGCTTTTAACCAACTTTTAATCTGTCAACTTCAAGAAGGCCATGACCTATTGTCACGAAAAAACACTACCTTTGTCGCATGGAAATGAACCTGCTGCAAACGAAAATCGCGTACTTGAAGGGCGTTGGGCCGAAGAAAGCCGAAATCCTCCAGAAGGAATTGGACGTGGCCACCTATCAGGACATGCTCAACCAGTTTCCGTTCCGCTACATCGACCGCAGCCAAATCCAAAAGGTGGCCTACATCAACGACGAAAGCGTTTATTATCAATTGGTTGGAACGATTTCCAACATCAAGATGATTGGCGCACCGAGAGCCACACGCGCCACGGGCGTGTTCACCGACGACAGCGGCAGCATCGAAGTGGTTTGGTTCCGCGGACTGAAATGGCTCAAGAACCGTTTCAAGCCAGGCGTGAAATATGTGCTGTTCGGCAAGGCTTCCGAGTTCAACCACAACTTCAACTTTGTCCATCCCGAAATCGAGGAATACGACCCCAAGGATCCGCTCATCGGCGAGGGCTTGCAAGGCGTTTACAACACCACGGAGCGCATGAAAGACAATGGCTTGGGCACACGCACCATCGCCAAGTTGCAGAAACTGATTTTGCAGCAGGTTTATGAATACATCCCTGAAACGCTCCCCAAAACCCTCATCGAACAAGAGCAACTAATTCCGAGGAAATACGCTTATTATCAGATACATCTGCCGGCCAACAACATTGAAATCCAGCAGGCTACGCGCCGACTGAAATACGAGGAGCATTTCTTCTTCCAACTGAAACTGTTGCGCAACAAAATGCACCGCGAGCAAGCGGTCAAAGGTCACGTTTTCAGTGTAGTAGGCGACTATTTCAACGGCTTCTACAAAGATCACCTGCCCTTCCCGCTGACCAACGCCCAAAAGCGGGTTATCAAGGAAATCCGCAAGGATTTGGGTTCGGGTCACCAGATGAACCGCCTGCTGCAAGGCGACGTAGGCAGCGGCAAGACCATCGTCGCGCTGATGGTGATGCTCCTCGCCTTGGACAACGGCTTCCAAGCCTGCCTGATGGCACCAACAGAAATCCTTGCTACACAGCACTTTGCAACACTTCAGGAGCAACTGAAAGACATGGACATCAACTTCGCCCTGCTGACAGGTTCCACCAAAACAAAAGAGCGAAACCAAATATATAAAGGCTTGGCCGACGGCACCATGCAAATCGTGGTGGGCACCCACGCGCTGATTGAAAGCAAGGTGGTTTTCAATAACTTGGGTTTGACCATCATCGATGAGCAGCATCGTTTTGGCGTGGAGCAAAGGTCGAAATTCTATGAGAAAACCGAAACTCCGCCGCACACTTTAGTAATGACCGCCACGCCCATTCCGCGCACCCTTGCCATGACGCAATACGGCGACCTCGACGTGTCGAAAATCGATGAGTTGCCACCCGGACGAAAACCCGTGCAGACGCATCACGTTTACAGCGACGACCGCTACCGCATTATGATGTTCATGAAACAGCAAATCGCGCTCGGACGGCAGATTTATGTGGTTTATCCTTGCATCAAAGAGTCGGAAAACACGGATATGATTGCGCTTCAGGAGGGTTATGAGGCCTTGTTGCACGACTTCCCCGAGCCGCAATACAAGATTTGCGTTTGCCACGGTCGGCTGAGTGCCGAAGACAAAGATTTTGAGATGCAGCGGTTTATTAATAGGAATGCGCAAATCATGGTGGCCACGACGGTCATCGAAGTCGGTGTGAACATCCCCAACGCCACGGTGATGATTATCGAGAACGCCAATCGTTTCGGGTTGTCTCAATTGCACCAATTGCGCGGTCGCGTGGGTCGCGGTGCCGACCAATCCTATTGCATCCTCGTCACCGACCACAAGCTCACCAACGACGGCAAAACGCGCATGAAAACCATGTGCAGCACCAACGACGGCTTCGAAATCGCCGAGGTCGATTTGGAATTGCGCGGCCCGGGCGAAACGGGTGGCACACGCCAATCCGGACAAATCGAAATGCTGATTGGCGATTTGCAGAAAGACGGCGCATTAATCCCGCAAGTCCGAGAGGCTGCCATCAAGCTTTTGGCCGACGACCCGAAGCTCATCAAGCCCGAAAACAGGATGCTTCGAGAGCATTACAAGGAATTATTTGCCCAAACTTTTGATTGGAGCCAGATAGGATAAAAATTGTATCTTTGCCCCGTCAAAAATATAGAACCATGAAGAGAATATTTTCAATTACGATTGTTATTTTAGGCTTTTTGCTAGTTTTTAGTTCATGCCAAGCGATAAACCTATCTAAACAATCTCGTGAACCAAATACATCTTTGTTGGTTATAAACGGCGTTTACGGTTTGCACTCGATAGATCTCGTGTTAGAAAACCGCGAAACCCATGAAAAGTATGAAACAAAAAAACTAATCGGTCTCGAGGCCAATTCCGTGATTTACAATCTTCCCAAAGGGTCGTATGATGTTGTCAAACTATGTGCCGAGATGGAGGTAGGAAATTCTGTAGTAGAGTTTTCAAATTGGTCTCCCGAGTTGACTGAATATTTTGGTACGATTGAGATTGAGCCTAACAACAAATACTTTTTGGGCATTTATGAATGCTATAAAGATTATGACATACGCATACTCTGGACGGTGCGGGATCAAATCAAAATGAGATATAAGGAGCCAGGTTCAAATAAACATATTGGCACAGGCCAAGACTATGTCCCCAAAAAAATTCAAAAAATAGTTGCTGAAACCGACTGGAAGGACGGCGAGTTTATCATGCTCCGCCCCGCCAAATATGATGAGGTTTTTGATTTCTATTAATCTCATCAAGCTCGAAAACCGGATGTTGCGAGAGCATTACAAGGAATTGTTCGCGCAGTCATTTGATCGGAGCCAAATCGGGGTGAAAACCAAACTTTAGAACCCCGCCAGCTCCATGGTCACGGTAGGTATCAGCAGCAAAGCCCCGATGACGACCAGCACAAGGATGAACTTCCAAATGAAGCGCACCCATTTGTCCCACGGGATGCGGGCCACACCGAGGGCGGCCATCAGCACGCCGCTGGTGGGGGTAATCATGTTGGTGAAGCCATCGCCGAACTGGAAGGCCACCACCGTGGACTGGCGCGAGATGCCGATCAAGTCGCTGAAAGGCGCCATGATGGGCATGGTGATGGCGGCCTTGGCCGAGCCGCTTGGTATGACGATATTAATCAAGGTCTGGATGCCGTACATGATTTCGGCCGAGGCAATCTTGCCCATGTTGCTCATCGACTTGGAAAGGCCATAGAGAATCGTGTCTATGATGCCGCCGTCCTGAAGGACGATGACGATGCCGCCCGCCAAGCCCACGATGACCGCCGCCGAGAGAATGTCGCCCATGCCTTCGAGGAAGAGTTTGGCTATGTCGCTGGCGCTTTTGTCAACGGACAGGCCGCTGGCGATGCCCAGCACCAAGAATAGTGAAGCTATCTCCATAATGTACCAATCAAAACCCAGCACGCCCACCACGAGGAAATAGACCGTAGCGAAGACCAGCGTTAGAACGAAATAATGGACCGTTTTCCGCAAAGTTAAGACGCCCAACAGGGCGAACACCGCCGTCCCGATGGGCAGCAACGGCAAAGTGGCCTCGCTGTTGCCGATTTTTAAAGTCGTTTGCGGATAAAGCACTGAGAATATGATTAATACTACCGTCAGAAAAGCGAAAACAAACCATGCCTTTCGGGGTGTATATCGTTCCAATTCCTCCTCTTTCACCTCCGCTGACTTGCGCCAATAGGCATCGTCATCATACATGATGGACGACTGCGGATTGCGCTTCACCTTTTTGGCGTAGAGCAGCACGAATACAATGCCTACGACGGTCAAAACAGCCCAACACACGGCACGGTAACCGATGCCCGTGAACAAAGGAATGTCGGCAATGCCCTGCGCGATGCCGATGGTGAACGGGTTGAGCATGGCACCAGAAAAACCGATGTGCGCGGCCACATACACCATGCACAGGCCCACGATGCTGTCATAGCCCATCGAAACGGACAAAGGAATGATAATCAGTGTGAAAGCGATGGTTTCCTCACTCATGCCGAACACGCTCCCGAACAAGCTGAACAGCAGCATAATCAAGACAATGACAATATTATTGACCCCGATTTTCCGCATTAATGGGCTGCATTCCAAGCGTTTGGTGAATTTCAGGAACGACATGATGCCCATGTCGATGGCCTTGCTTTTGTTCATGATCCAAAACGCGCCACCTATTATCAATATAAAGACGATGATGTTGCCCTGCTTGACGAAGCCCTTGTAGAACGCCGAAAACACCTGCCATGTCTGCGGCTCGGCATGGAACTCGCCAACCGACTCCGGCAAATGGTCGGCATAATGAAACGTCATCACCGTATCCATGCTACCCGTTTCGGGATTCGGCACAACTTCTTGGACGTATTTCCCCGGAGGGATAATCCACGTAAGCATCGCCGCAACGACGATGATGGCGAAAACGATTACAAAAGTATGTGGGACTTTGCGCTTTTTCATAGGAAATCAATATTTTTGCAAATATATTGGTTTTTCTATTGCAAAACCGTTTTTTTTGTTTATTTTTGCCGCTTAGAAACATTAAAAACAAAACACTATGAAAAAAAGTCTATTGACATTTCGTAATCATCAATATACAA
>ONVP01000090.1 GCA_900321315.1 uncultured Bacteroidales bacterium | reverse complement strand
GCTGGCCCCAGACTGTCAATGAACCCCCAAACAACGAACCCAACCCCTCCAAACCACATCTCCAGTACCGTCGTTTGAGGCTGCAAAGGTACAACTTTTATTTGAAATAAGAGCAAAAAAAAACGATATTTTTTTTATAAACATTGTATCATATTGAAATACTTGTTGTTATGATTTTAAAAATGATGGGTTTTATGAGAAAACGGTAGTAAGAGAGTTGGTCTGTTATGTTTTGTAGAAGAAAAATGGAGGATTTCTTTATGTTTTGGCTTGTGTTGATTGATTCCTGTCGCCCATTCATAGTAGGATTCTGTTTCATATATTAATAAGGTGTAGAATCTGTGAAAATCGGAACAATGAACAGAAGAGTGGAGGCGGAAAACCTAAATTGCGTTTTCGGGTTGTTTCAGGCGGTAGGAGCGGTTTTGTTTTTTCGGTGGACAAGTTGTCGTTTTTCTGTGAAACCTCCGAAAAACGCAATATTTAGTTTTGTAATCCATATATTTACAAAAATAATAACATGTATTTAAAATAAAACATAATAAACTGAATAACAATATTTTATAAACAAATTTACAAAACACAATTATCGGTGTTTAGCAGTGTAAACAAGTGATAATAAGTAAATCCAAGCCGTATTTTTAATACAAACTATATAAATGATTGAATATCATATATATATATTATTTTAATAAAACAAAAATATCAAATAAGGCGTGGATTGTTGTGATAAAATCATTATCATTGCGTTGTTTGATTAAATACTTGATATTTAAATAAATAATATGTAATAAATAAAGTAATAATTCAAGTAATTAAATGGCCTTGGAATAATTCACATAAATAAACTCAAAAATTTTGTGTTTTGTAAATGGAATTTGTTTACCTTTGTGAATCGAAAGAAGGTGAAAATTCAAAATTTTAAAGACTTGTAACTATGGAATTTGGAGAAATGAAAGATCGGATTGCGCACATCATCAGGGCAAAAAATCTGACTGCTGCGGAATTTGCGGCGCAATTGGGCATTCAGCCGTCTAACATCTCACATCTATTGTCGGGGCGCAACAATCCGAGTCTTGAATTTGTCAAGAAACTGAAGGAGAGTTTTCCTGAATACAATTTGGATTGGATTATATTTGGCACTGGTTCGATGACCGTATCAACACCTTTTCAAGAAACGAGAACACAAAATGGGATTCAAACTGTTGGAAATCAAAAAGATGTTGATAATTCGTTGTTGTTGGAGTTCCCGACTCCATCGCTGACCGAAACTGGTTCGGAATCCCAAAGCGAGGCTGTGAATACGTCCAGTGCCAGATTGAAGCAGGTTTTATTCGTGTTTGATGACCATACGTTTGAGGTTTTCGAGCCGCGATAAAAGTTCCTAATATATTAATAGGTGTATGAACTGAAAATTTTGTACCTTTGCAAACTTTCTGAAAAGTTATGCAGATGAATACTTTTTTCGAGCGTTTTGACGAGTTACTTGCCCAGCCCAAGAAGTTTACGCTGGCTTGTCATGTCAATCCTGATGGTGATGCCATTGGTTCTATGACAGCTATGTCGTTGTTTCTCAAGCAGAAAGGTCATGATGTAAAGATGGTTGCTCCGAATTCTTTTCCTGAGTTTTTGCAATGGCTTCCTTCTGCAACAGACATTCTGCTGTTTGACAAGCATCAAATTGAATGCCAAGCTGCCATAGCAGATGCGGATTGCATTATCGTATTGGATTTCAATTCGTTGTCACGTTCTGGAGTGTTGCATAACGAGATTGGCAAGACGCGCTGTCCGCGAGTTTTGGTCGATCATCATCGGGATCCGGATTTGTCGCAGTTTTGTTGCTCGTATTCAGAAACTTCTGTTTCGAGTGCGTCGGAGATTGTGACCGAAATCATTCTTCACTATGGCGAGGAATACCTTACAGAAGCCATAGCCACAAGCCTTTTGGTGGGCATCATGACTGACACGGGTGCGTTTTCGCATTCCATCTATCATCCGCGCACGTTTGAGCTTTGCGGACTGTTGAGTGGCAAGTCGATTCCGTATGGCCTTATCCATCAACGGGTTTATGACACTTTTTCAGAAAGCCGACTGCGCTTGTTGGGCTACTCGATTGGCAAGATGGAAGTCATAAGAGACTATGCGGTAGCCATTATCTCATTGAGTAAGAGGGAATTGGAGTCTTTTAACTACCAAGTTGGCGACACGGAAGGCGTAGTGAATTTTCCACTATCGGTGAAGGAAATCAAGATGTCGGTGCTTGTTACGGAGCGACAGGACCATATTAGGCTGTCGTTCCGCTCGAAAGGCGGCTTCTCGGTGCATGAATTTGCTCGCAAGCATTTCAAAGGCGGCGGCCACACCAATGCGGCTGGCGGCCAAACTAACACCACGCTTGAGAAAGCCGTGCTGAAGTTGAAATCCGTGTTGCTGGAATATGATGAATTGCGTTATGAATTATGATGAAATTGTTTTATAAATATCCGGTATTCATCTTGTTGCTTTCTCTTTTTGCCTGCAAGGAAATGTCTCGGAGCAGCGATAAGCCCGTGACGCGCTCCGACATGAAAGCCAGCATGGAGGTGGCCAACCGATATATTGTGAAGGATGAGGAGAAAGACATTGAGAGTTACATCCTTCGTCATGGCATTGCGATGGAAGCCACGGGGACAGGTTTGCGCTACGCCATATTGAAGCAAGGCGGTGGTCAACTGCTTGAAAATGGCGATAGGGTGAGCATGGAGTTTGAGTTGAGGTCGATTGCAGGAGATGTGATTTATTCGTTTGAAAATGACGGAGTTAAAAGTTTTGTGATAGGAGATGGCAGTGTGGAGGCCGGATTGGACGAGGCGGTGAGGCATTTGCATAGGGGCGACCTTGCCAAGGTTATCATCCCGTCGCATCTCGGCTATGGCTTGCATGGCGACGACCGCAGCATTCCCGAATATGCCACATTGGTTTATGTAATTAAAATACTTGAAAATCAATAAAATATGAAAAAAAGCTATTTGTTTTTTGCTACGAGTTGCATTTTGGCAACCGTTTTCTTCGTTTCGTGCGGCACGAACAACGAGCACCCAGGCTACAAGAAGACTAAGGATGGGATGCATTATCGTTTTCATCGGCAAAACCCCAACACCGCCAAGCCCAAGCCGACGGATTTCTTGAAGTTGGAAATGACTTGCTATCTCAATGATTCTCTGTATTATGACTGGCAAAAAAATACGGACGACATGTATGCCCAGCTCAGTGAGCCTAAGTTTGCCGGCGACTTGATGTCGGCTTACTCCATGCTTCATGTAGGCGACTCGGCTTCGTTCTATATCAAGGCAGATTCAATTGCATTGTTGTATTATGACCAAGATCCGAAGGCCGTTGGGCTTGGGCCTGACGACTATTTCCGTTATGAGATGAAGTTGCTCGAGATTATGTCGGCAGAGGAGTTTCAGGAAGGCTTGAAGCGCGTTGTCGATAAGATGAAAGCCGAAGCAAAGGCTTCGCTTTCGAACTATATAGAGAAGGAGGGTATTAGTGTAAAACCGTCTGAATCAGGTGTTTATGTTGTTGATTTGGAAAAAGGGAAAGGTCGTTGCCCCAAGACGGGCGAGAAGGTGGAACTTGACTTTGAGGCGCGTTTGTTGGACGGAACCTTTGTCGGTTCGACTTACGACAGCGGCGAACCGTTCTCGTTTGTGTTGGGCGAGGGCTTTGTCATTGCCGGTTGGGAGGAAGTGGTGTCGCAGATGCACATTGGCGACAAGGTACGGGCCATCATTCCTTTTGAGATGGCCTACAATGAACATTCGGTGGGCAACATTCCTTCGTATTCCAATTTGGTGTATGACATCAAATTGCTGAAAATCACCACCAAAGAAGAGCTGGCGCGTCAGGCAGCGCAGAAGTTGAAAACCTTGAGGGCGGAGAAGGAAAAGGAGTTCGAGGAGTTTGTGAAGGCCAACCAAATCGTTGACCACACGGCATCTGGGCTGTATTACGCCAAGATGATCCACACGGACGGCGCGTCGCCAGTGAGCGGCAAGGTGGCAAGGATCAAGTATGTGGCCAATCTGATGGATGGCACGCCTTTGGGCGACACCGAACAGTTGGGCGGGCATTACGACATCGACTACGGCAAGCACAATGTGCTTCTCGGGCTGGAGGAAGGCGTGGGCCTGATGAAGGTGGGCGAGAAGGCGCGTTTTGTCATTCCCTATAAACTCGCGTATGGGGAAAATGGATACAACGGCATACCGCCATGCTCCAACCTCATCTTTGATGTGGAGCTTGTTGAAATTAGAGAGTTAAATAATTGAATATCAATTAAAAATAATTACAATGAAAAAATCATTTTTGACTATGGCGGCAGCCGCCATGCTGTTGTCTGGTGCGACCAGCTCGTGCAACAGCGAGAAAACTCCGTATTCGGGCTATGAGAAGACCGAGAGCGGCCTGTATTACAAGTTCCATGAGAAACACGAAGGTGAGACGCCACAGATGGGCGACTTGCTGGAAGTCAGTATTCAATGCACGGTGAACGACAGCATTGACATCATCAAGAGAACGAAAAACATGATGAAGTTGAACGAGCCGCTGTTTGGCGGCGACCTTTCCGAGGGGCTTGCCATGTTGCACAAGGGCGATTCTGCTTCGTTCATCGTGAACATAGACTCGACGTTCATCATGATGTATCGCCAACCTTCGCTCCCGTCTGAGTTCAAGTCGACAGACGTGATGCGGTATGACATCAAGCTCCACGACTTCTATCCCGAGATTGTCTATCTGCAAGGCATTGCAAGTCAAATGAAGATGCAGAATGCCGAGCGCATTGCCAGCATGAAGGCTGCCCATGCCGACGAAACGGCCAAGGCTGCCAAGACGCTGGAAACCTTCATGCAAAAGAACGGCATTGTGGCCGAGCCAACGGAATCGGGGCTGTTCTATGTGGTGACTGAAGAAAGCGCAGGCGAGAAACCCGAAGTGGGACGCAAGGTGAAGGTACACTACACGGGCAAGCTGCTCGACGGCACAGTGTTTGATTCGTCGGTTGAAAGAGGAGAGCCTATCGAGTTCCTCTTGGGTATCGGGCAGGTCATCCCTGGCTGGGACGAAGGCATCGCCATGATGAAGAAAGGCGAGAAGGGCGTGCTTTACATCCCGTATTATCTCGCTTACGGCGATAGTGGAGCTGGCAACATGATTCCTCCGTTTTCAAACTTGATTTTTGAAGTAGAACTTGTTGATTTTGAGTAAGATGAAAAGAGTTTTCATCGGCCTTGCCTTGGGAATTGCCATGTTGGCGGCAACGTCGTGCACTTCCACGCCGGAGGTTTACAAAGGCTATGACAAGACATCGACTGGAGCCTACATGAAATTCGTCGAGCGAAGCGGCAACGGACAATCGCCGCGCATTGGCGAC
Organism: uncultured Bacteroidales bacterium; assembly: GCA_900321315.1. Classification (GTDB taxonomy): domain Bacteria; phylum Bacteroidota; class Bacteroidia; order Bacteroidales; family F082; genus Limimorpha. The sequence goes on along the minus strand of ONVP01000090.1, from coordinate 3,351 downwards.
GGAGTTTCGTTTGAGATGGCCCAGTATTTCAACGACTCGCTGCTTTTTACCACGGCTGGCGACGAACCCATCGACATCATTTTGGAACAGGCGGCCTTTGTAGGCGATGTGGCGGACGCATTGCAAGCCATGCACGTTGGCGACTCGGCCCATGTGGTCATTCTCGCCGATTCGGTGTTCCTCACTTTGGGCGAACCCGATGCGCCTGAAGAATATCGCGGCCAACCCATCCGCTATCATCTCAAGTTGCTTTCGATAGAGCCAAAGGAGGTGCTTGAAGCCAAAAGGCAGCGGGCGTTAGACAGCCTTCGGGCAGAGGAAAGGAACTATCTTGAAGCCGTGAAAGCCGATGCCAACAATGAGGTGACAGCTTCGGGACTTGTCGTGATGGGCAAGGCAGTCAAAGGCAAAACGGCCCGTTTGGGCGACTATGTCGACTTTGACTTCATGATGATGAGCAAGGAAGGCGACACGCTGATGAGTTCGCACAATTTTGAATCCGTGCTTATGCAATATGGAGAAGACTTTGTTTTCCAAGGCTTTATGGAGGCTTTAGGTCTTACGCCGCAGGGCAGTACGATGCGTTTTGTGGTGCCTTCAGAGTTGGGATTCGACAGCGTTGGCTACCAAGGAATGTTCCTGCCTTTCGACCCGATTGTGTTGCAGCTGAAGATGAACGAGGTGATGGACAAGGCGGCCTACGACAAGAAACTGCAAGTCCGCGAAGCCGAGAAAGAAAGCGAAAGGCTGCAACTTTTGGCCAAGGAAGACGAGATGATAAAACGCTACCTGAAAGAGAACGGAATTGATTCAAATCCTACAGAATCAGGGTTGTATATTGTCAGGGAAGTGGAGGGAACAGGCTCGCAGGCCGAATGGGGCGATGCCGTGGCCGTACATTACACCATGGGCAACCTCAAAGGCGAAACAGTGGAATCGAGTTACGAGATTGGCGAGCCGATGCGTTTTACCATCGGGCGTGGCGAGATGCTCCCTTGCATCGAGGAGGCCGTGATGACCATGTCGCCGGGCGCGCGAGTGTTGTTGGTTTCGCCCTCGGAATTGGGCTTCGGCGAGTTTTCCGTCCACGAAACCCTGTTGCCTTCCTATTCTCCCTTGGTGATAGAGATGGAATTGGTGGCAATAGAGTAAGATATTGACAACCAACCAAATGAAAAAACGCCAGCGGTTAGGCTGGCGTTTTTTTTGTTTCACTGATTGGATGCAACATTATCATTCCTTGGTTTGGCCTTTTTGTGTGTTTTTCAGGAAATCCCATCCGACAATGAAGCCGAACCTTGGCAAAGACATTTGTTTTCCCAATATTGTCGGTTGATTGATCTTTTTACTATCCGTAAAACCTATATAGGCCATTCCATAGAGACCTTTGTAGAAACGTATTCGGCATCCTGTTGTGAAAGAGAAGCCTATAGAGTTTTGCAAATGCAATCCTTCCGATGGATCGTCAATGTATAACGGTTCATTCATAATTCCATAGTTGACACCTAAAAACCACCATTTTAGCGGATAAACTTTCAATCCAACATCGAATCCGGGTTGGATTTGCGGCCCTTTGTGTTCGGGCAGCTTATTCCACCAACAGCCAACGGCGGCATTGGCCGAAACGAACTTATACTGCATCTCTGTTCCAATTCCAACACCACCACCCAAATTGGTTCCGGTGCCCACGCCCGCATACACCGAAGGCGTAAACTGCGCAAAGGCTGCTACTTGGAGGCACAGCAAGGCCACAATTAGAATCATCTTTTTCATAAGACTAAATTTTAGTTATTAATTCGATGCAAAGATAAACCATTTATTGCATAGTTGCAAGGTTTTATCGCCTTTTCATGGACGCTTGTCCCCTGTCATGTTGCAGCTTGTGGCATCAAACTCCTCCTTGTCGGCGTAGAATACATCGATGGCAGCAATGAGTGCAGCGAGGCTCCAGACGGGGACGGCCAGTTTGTCGGTGTCCAAAAAGTTGTTGAGGAAGCCGTGCACGAAATAGCTGATGAAGGCCAAAGTGGCACCCAAAACCAATACCTTGGCTTTCTTGTTCTTGCATCGTTTGTAAGTGGTCAGGCCGCAATACACCGTTACGACGACCAAGACCACGACCAGCAGCGACCCAACAAGCCCTTGCTCAGCCAGCGGGCCGAAATACTCGGAGTGGGCGTTGCCGCCGTCGCCGGCGTTGGTGCTGATGATGGTCTTCTCTTTCGACATCTGGAAGGGCGCGTAAACAAATTGGTAAGTGCCTGGTCCCCAACCGAAAACAGGTCTTTCGTTGAAAAGTCTGAATGCCGATTGCCAGCGGTTGATGCGCTCGAGGTTGGACGCGTCGGTCGAGATATTGGTGATGGATTGGATGTTTTCTACAAGGTCGCCTGAAGCGTCTTGGTTGTTCTTCTCCAAAGCGTCGATGATTTGGTTTTGGAAGGCGAAAAACAGTCCCACCAAAACCACAATGATGGTGGCCACCCAGCGAAACTTGATGCGAAGCAGCACACACACGAGAACGCCCAAGGCTGCAACCATGCTCACCCATGCGGCGCGGCAATTGGAAAGCGTCAAAGCAAGGCTCAACAAGGCCACTACGCCGATGATTATGAGCTTGTTGCGTTTGCGCACATCGGGAAGGAAGACATAGGTCAAGGCAAGGATGAGGTAGATGGCCAATGCCGCTCCGTAGGCCGTGTGGTCGTTGTAGAAAGGCGACATCACCCAGTGGGCCGAATCGCCGTCGAAGCCGTATTGCGCATGGTGGACGACGGTGAAGACGCACACGATGCATAGCGCGGCGATGTAGAGCCAAATGAAGCGGTGGATGTTTTTCGGGTTCTTGAACAAAATGGCGCAAAGGAAGAACGCCGGAACGACGAACCAAAGCCTTGACAGCAAGAACTTTATCGACACCACAGGCATTTCGCTCGTGATGGTTGTGACCAACATCCAAGCGAACATGCAATAGATGACGAGGGCGATGGGATGGCGCGAGATGCGGCGGTCGTAGTGGCCGTCGTAGAGCATCTTGGCGAGGAAAAGCACAAGGATGCCCATCAGCAGCGGCTCGGCGGGCAAGGAGATGGCCAAGCCCGAATCCAAGGCATCCAAATTGACTGAAAGCGGAACGCAGAAAGAGGTGAGCAGCAGCACCTTATCCAAGGAGAAGACATAGAGCAGCAGCACACCAAGCACCACGGGAACGGCAAAAAACAAATAGGTGTTCTTCTTGACGACGAAGAACAAGCCCACGGCCACGAAAAGTGCCGCGATGACGTAGAGCCATGCTATTTTCGCTCTCTTCTCCACGGTTTTACTTGCTTTCGGGAAGGAAACGCTTACGGT
>ONVP01000101.1 GCA_900321315.1 uncultured Bacteroidales bacterium | reverse complement strand
CAATACGTCAACGGCGACTTCGCCTTCATGTTCCGCTATTTCCACAACCTCCAGCCCGACGAGCAGGAGCAAATCATCAACTACGAGTTACAGGTTTACATTTGCAGCGGCTCCGACAGCGAGAAACTGAAATGGTTCAAGACCATCAACATCGCGGGTAAGGAACTGACCGAACAGGAGTTGCGCAATGCCGTCTATGCTGGAACATGGGTGAGCGACGCCAAGCGTTATTTCAGCAAGAACAACTGCGCGGCTTACGGCTTGGGCAGCAAATATGTGTCGGGCGAGGTGAACCGACAGAGTTACCTCGAAACAGCCATCCGCTGGATTTCAAACAACAACATCGAAGCCTATATGGGCAACCACCAGCACGACCCGAATGCCGTGGCGTTGTGGAACCATTTCAGCAGCGTCATCAATTGGGTGAAGGCCGTTTTCCCTTTCTACCGCAGGGAGATGAAGGGCGTGGATTGGGGAACGTTGTATGCCAAATACCATGAGCAGAATTGGGATGCCAATGCTTTGGAAACCGAGGTGAAACGCCTGATGGCCGACAGCGACGTGCAGCGGAAAAAAGGCATCTACACATACGTTTTCGACCACGACGAGCGCCACCTCGACATCCGCGCTTTCGACAACAATATGAAGCGCGAGGTGTACGAAAGGCAAAACGGCATTTGCGCCATTTGCGGCAAACATTTTGAGATTGAACAAATGGAAGCCGACCACATCACGCCTTGGTGCGATGGTGGCCGCACGGTGGCTGCAAATTGTCAGATGCTTTGCCGCGACTGCAACAGACACAAGAGCGGAAAATAAATAAAGCCGGCAGGGTGACTGTCGGCTTTATCTTGTTCAAAGTCAAAAGCTTACTTTGCTTCTGGATTATGCTTATACTTAAACAAAACCGCAAACAAAATGCCCACCACCAAGGCGAAGGCACCAAACACATACCATGCCGTTGCCCAGCCGCTCATCACGTTGAAATTCGGGTCGGCTGAAGGATGGAACACGAAGTGGTTCACCACGGCTTGTGCGCAGAGCGAGCCGATGGTGGCGCCAAGGCCGTTGGTCATCATCATGAACACGCCTTGTGCGCTGCTGCGGATGCTGACGTCGGTGTTTTGGTCCACGAAAAGCGAGCCGCTGATGTTGAAAAAGTCAAAAGCCACGCCATAGACAATCATCGAGAGCACCAGCAGCACGAGGCCAAAGCCCGTCGGGCTGCCCGCGCCGAGGAAGAAGAAACGCAATGCCCACGCGACAAAGGCGATGAGCATCACCTTCTTGATGCCGAACTTCTTCAGGAAGAAGGGGATGAGCAGGATGCACAGCGTTTCAGACACCTGCGAGATGGACGACAAAAACACGTTGTTCTTCACCGCGAAGGCGTTGGCATATTGCGGGTCGGCACCGAAAGCGTCGAGGAAGGGGGTGGCGAAGCCGTTGGTCACTTGCAGGCACATGCCCAACAGGAACGAGAAAATGAAGAAAACCAGCATTTTGGAGTCCTTGAAGAGCGAGAAGGCGCGCAAACCAAAAGTATCAACAAACGACTTGCTCTCCACATTTTTGTTCACGGGGCAATCGGGCAGGGTGAAGGCATACACGGCGAGAACCAGTCCCCAAGCGGCGGACACAAACAGTTGCTGGTAGCTGTCCTTGAAACCCGTGAAGTTCACAATCCACATCGAGACGATGAAGCCGATGGTGCCGAACACGCGGATAGGAGGGAAGGCCTTCACCGTGTCGAGGCCGGCTTGGTTCAATGCGTTGTAAGACACGGAGTTGCCCAAGGCGATGGTCGGCATGAAGAAAGCCACGCTGAGCGCGTAGAACGGGAACAGCTGACCGAAACTGATGGCACTGCCGTATTTCATTCCCATGTAGCCCGCCAAAGCCATGAAGACGGCGGCAAAGAAATGGCAGATGCCCAACAGTTTTTGCGCCGGAATCCAGCGGTCGGCGACGATGCCCATCAGCGCAGGCATGAACAGCGACACGATGCCTTGTATGGCAAAGAATTTCCCGATGTTGGCACCCATGCCGATGCGGCCCAAGTAGATGCCGAGCGAACAAAGATAAGCTCCCCACACCGCAAAGATGAGGAAGTTCATCACGATAAGCCTGAATTTGATTGCTTTCATATTCGTAGATTTAAAGATTTAATATTCAAAGATTTCAGATTTCAAATTCTTAACTAATAACTTCCAACTTCAAACTTCCAACTTCAAACTTCCAACTCCTAACTCCTACCTTTAATTTCATCCCGAATCTCCGCCGCCTTCTGATAATCCTCATTATCGATGGCCTCTTGCAGCAGGTCTTCCAACTCGCCGAGGGTGAGCAGCTCAAGGTCGGGTTCGTCTTGCACCTTATTAATATTATGGTTCTGCTCGGGCGTTTCATCTTCCATGTCGTCCATGATGATGCCGGCCTCTTGCATGACGCTCTCGTAGGCGTAGATCTCGCAGCCGAGGCGCACGGCGATGGCGATGGCGTCGGAGGGACGTGCGTCAATCGTAATGATGTCGTTGCCTTGCTGACAGACCAGCATGGCATAGAACACGCCATCGCGGAAACGGTTGATGACCACTTCCAATATGCTGACATTGAATGTTTTGGCGAATTTCAGCAGCAAGTCGTGGGTGAGGGGACGGCTGTTCGGTTGCCGCTCTATGCCGATGGCGATGGCCTGCGCCTCGCTGCTTCCGATGACGATTGGCAGGCGGCGGCGCGAGTTCTTGTCGCCCAATATCAAGACATACGCGCCCGTCGAGGATTCGCTGTACGTCATGCCGATGATTTCAACTCTGACCTTGTTCATTTTTCGTCCGGTTTGCGAAGACTTGAAAATCGAAAATTTGCCAAAAAACTGATTATCAGACCTCTATTTCGAAACAACGCCTTCTTCCTTCAATCGTCAAAAGTAGGGACTTTTTCGGAATCCGACAAAAAAAGTTGCTCAATTGATAATTTCTGCAAAAAAAAATTCTTAATCGGTTGAAATTGTTCTTATTTTTGTCCGCTCAAAACTACTGTTTTTTGACTCAAAACAAGTTTAACTAATTTATAATCCTATGAGTAACAGTATTGTTTACATCGTGTTGGCGGCCTCCATCTTGGCGCTGACATTCGCTTTCATCTTCTACAAGCAGATGATGAAAGAAGACGAGGGCACTGACCTGATGAAGAAAATCGCGCAGCACGTCCGCAAGGGCGCAATGGCCTACCTGAAGCAACAGTACAAGGTAGTGATCATTGTGTTCGCGGTTTTGGCTGTCGTTTTCTACGTGATGAGCCTGTTCAAGCTGCAAAACGGCATCGTTTGGTTCGCATTCCTGACGGGCGGTTTCTTCTCGGGCTTGGCGGGATTCTTTGGCATGAAGACGGCCACCTACGCTTCGGCGCGTACGGCCAATGCCGCCCGCAAGTCGCTGAACAGCGGCCTTCAAGTGGCCTTCCGTTCGGGTGCTGTCATGGGTCTCGTCGTGGTGGGCCTCGCCCTCTTGGACGTGTCCGTGTGGTTCCTCGTGCTCAACGGCACCAATCTCCTTGAGGCCGTTGGCGCCAAGGCCGACTTGGTGACCATTACCACCACCATGCTGACCTTCGGCATGGGTGCCTCCACGCAGGCTTTGTTTGCTCGTGTGGGTGGTGGCATCTACACCAAGGCTGCTGACGTCGGTGCCGACCTCGTCGGTAAGACCGAGTACAACATCCCCGAGGACGACCCGCGCAACCCCGCCACCATCGCCGACAACGTCGGTGACAACGTGGGCGACGTGGCTGGCATGGGTGCCGACCTTTACGAATCCTACGCTGGCTCCATCCTCGCCACGATGGCTTTGGGTGCTTCGGCATTCGCCACTGCCGCCGTCGAAGGCCTGCAGTTCAAGGCGGTGCTCGCTCCCATGCTGATTGCAGCCGTGGGCGTGCTCCTCTCGCTGATTGGCATCTACTTGGTGAAAACCAAGGAAGGCGCTGGCATGAAGGAACTTCTCGGCGCACTGAGCCGTGGCACCAACACTGCCGCTGTGCTGATCGCCGTGGCCACTTTCGGCATCATGTATTTCCTCTTCGGTAAGGAAACCGGCGAATTGGCCAACATGTGGTGGCAAACCTCGCTTTCCGTTGTCGTCGGCCTGCTGGCTGGTGTCATCATTGGTAAAGCCACTGAATATTACACTTCGCAAAGTTATAAACCCACCCAAAAGGTGGCCGAAAGCTCGAAGACCGGCCCTGCCACAGTGATTATCTCTGGTTTGGGCTTGGGTATGCTCTCCACGGCCATTCCGGTCGTTACCGTGGGCTTCGCCATCGTTTTGGCTTACCTCTGCGCCAACGGATTCAACATTGAGTTTACGGCTGCCAACCTTTCGAGAGGTCTTTATGGCATCGGTATTGCTGCCGTGGGTATGCTCTCCACCTTGGGCATCACCTTGGCCACCGACGCTTACGGCCCCATCGCCGACAACGCCGGTGGTAACGCCGAAATGAGCGGCCTCGACCCAGAAGTGCGTCACCGCACCGACGCTCTCGACGCGCTTGGCAACACCACCGCTGCCACGGGTAAGGGCTTCGCCATCGGCTCTGCCGCTCTGACCGCTCTTGCACTGTTGGCTTCTTACGTTGAAGAAATCAAGATTGCCTTGCACCGCATCGCTGAGACGGCCGCCAATGGCACTGCGGAAATCAGCAAGGGCATTGAATGGACAGTCGATAAGATCAACAACGCTTCGTTGGTTGATTTCATGGAAGTTTACAACGTCAATCTGATGAACCCCATCGTGCTCGTCGGTATCTTCATCGGCGCCATGATGGCCTTCGTGTTCTGCGGCATGACGATGAACGCCGTGGGTCGCGCAGCCCAGAAGATGGTGGAGGAAGTCCGCCGTCAGTTTGGCACCATCAAAGGCATCCTGCAAGGTGAGGCCGAACCCGACTACGAGCGTTGCGTGGCCATTTCCACGAAGGGTGCCCAACAGGAAATGTTGGTGCCTTCCATCCTCGCTATCCTCGTCCCGATTCTGACGGGAGTCATTTTGGGCGTTCCCGGCGTGCTCGGCCTGTTGATTGGCGGCTTGGCCACGGGCTTCGTCTTGGCCGTGTTCATGGCCAACTCGGGCGGTGCTTGGGACAATGCCAAGAAATATGTCGAGGAAGGCAATTTCGGTGGCAAAGGCTCTGAAAACCACAAGGCTACCGTCGTTGGCGACACCGTCGGCGACCCGTTCAAGGACACCAGCGGTCCTTCGCTGAACATTCTCATCAAGCTGATGAGCATGGTGAGCATCGTGATGGCCGGCTTGACCGTCACTTGCCACTTGCTGTAAACCTCAGATTTGGAATGAAAAAGGCGGCCAAACGGTCGCCTTTTTTAGTTGGTGTAGGCAACGCTCCAGGCGTATTGCTTTTCCTTATCGATATGGCTCTCCAAGCGGTAACCTTGGCCGTCCAACACGCTATGCAGGTCGTTCACGATGCCGGTGCCGCGCAGCTTCAGCACGGCTTCTTTTTGGGTCCAGTAGGCGATGAAGGTTTCCGCTGGGTTTTCGGATTGACGGATGGTTTTCTGCTCTTCGTCGTTCATCGTGCGGCGTACAAGTGCCTCGTTGTCCCTATGGAAACTCTCGATGTCGATGCCGACAGGGGAGGAGGCCACCACCACGGCGATGCCGTTCTTGCAGTGGCTGAGGTTGAAATGCACTTCGGGATGAAGCACCAGAAAAGGCTTCCCGTGCTCGTTTTTATCCATTTTCAAGTTGCTGATTCCCAGTGGTTTCAACAACTCTTGGAGCATCAGCCACGACTTCAGGCAGGCAAATTGCCCAAAGAGGTGCTTGTAGCGCAAGGCCTCCTCACGCCGCGCCGCGTTCACCAAAGGCAGCATCCGCTGCACCTCGGCCTCGGTCACTTGGCTCATATCGTCGAAAATGGCAATCATCGGGTTCGATTTTGGGCGCAAAATTACGCTTTCCCGCCGAATTTGAGCCAGCAAAGTTCCATTTTCGTTGAGAAAATCCCCCTTTTCGGTTTCAAAATGTCCTCTCCTTTGGATAAAAACGGGAACTTGAATAAAAAAACTGTAACTTCGCCGCTGTTTTTCAATCGAGATGAAAAAGGAACCGAAAACAACCGCTACGGTTAAGCCATACGCCGACATTCCGCTCCGCACGTTTGATTTGCTGCCGCGTTTCGTCGAGAAATTCGGCAAGAAAAAGGCCATGTTTGCCTGCAAGGTGGACGGCGGTTGGAAAAAATTCAAAAGCCGCGATTTCGTGAAAATGACTGACACCATCAGCCTCGGGTTGATGGGCTTGGGTGTGGGCAAAGGCGACCGCGTGGCCGTGGTTTCCAACAACTGTCCGCAGTGGAACATGGTGGATTTCGCTGTGCAGCAAATCGGTGCCATCCTCGTGCCCATCTATCCCACGGCGCGGCAGAGCGACTATGAGCACATCATGCGCCACGCCGAACCTAAAGTGGTGTTCGTGGAAGGCTCGCTCATCCACAAGAAGGTGAAGGGCATCATCGAGCAGATGGAATCGCGCCCCAAGGAGTTCAGTTTCAATCCCGTGGAAGGAATGCTGACCTTGCGCGGACTGATGGTTTCCGTGAAAGTCGATAAGAAACGGACCGCCGCCTTGCAAGCCCTCAAGGACGAGGTCGATGAAGAGGACGTGGCCACCATCATCTACACCTCGGGCACGCTCGGAACCCCGAAAGGCGTGATGCTGACACACCGCAATCTGATGAGTTGCATCGCCCACTACGGACCGCACTATCCCGTGCCAAGTTCGCACAAAGTGGTGAGTTTCTTGCCGTTGTCGCACATCTACGAGCGTTCGGTGCTCTACATCCACCTCTATCTCGGCAACTCGACCTATTATGTGGAAAACTTCGGCACCATCATGCGCGACATCGCCGACGTGAAGCCCGAACATTTCACCACCGTGCCGCGTGTCATCGAGAAGGTGTATAACGGCATCGTGCGTAAGGGCGACAAACTCAAGGGCGCGAAAAAACGCATTTTCCATTGGGCCTTCCAACTGGCCGAGCGTTATGACGAGACCGAAAACAAGAACAGATACGGTACTGATGGCGGCATGGCAATCTGCTTTACAGCATATGAGGAAGGAGCATACTGGTTCCCTGAAAGCTCTCCATACAAGCTGGAGCATGGCCTTAAAGTCATAGATGGAGCCGTGCTCACAGGCGGTGAAGGCGGAAGCGTTAGTGGAGCCGACCTCATGTACAATATCGAGAAATACACAGGTGGCAGATGGGCAGATGCGCCTACACTTATCGCGGGTGATGGTGGCGCAGGAATCGGTCAGTATGTAAAGAGGCTCACGGTCGAGGCTCCAACGATCGCCTATAGCCGTATAGATATAGATGAAGGTACTGTAAACGGAGGAAAAGGCGGTGCAGTCGACCTCAGCGGTATAACTCCTACGGAGTATGCAATCATGACCTCGGCAGAGGCAGCGGCTGCCATGCAGGGAAATAACAATGATAACTATGATGTTCGGGTCGGAAGCATGCTGAAGCAGCGTACAGGCGCTGGTGGAGACGGCA
>ONVP01000061.1 GCA_900321315.1 uncultured Bacteroidales bacterium | reverse complement strand
CCGTGGGCAACATCTTCTTATGGGAATACGACCTCTACCGCTTCAACCAAAGCGCAAAGAAAGAGTGGGAGAACTACAAGCAAGAAGGCGAGCACAACCATTTCGCCCTCGAGAACGGTCGGGGCTACCTTTATGCCTCCGAGACCGACATCACCTTGTTCTTTTCTGGCCCCTACAACGAGGAGGCCACGCACGACGTGCCGTTAGTGTATGATGCCAACGCCTCTCTCGCCGGCTGGCATTTGGTGGGCAACCCCTTCCCCGTGGCGGCCACCATGAACGCCGAGGGCACGGCCATCGAGCCGAACGCGGTTTCGTCGGCGACGGCCATTCCCGCCTGCACCGGCGTGATGGTGAAAGCCGAGGGTGCAAACGAGAGCGTCACCTTTAGCCGCACCGCGCCCGAGGCCGGAGCAAGCCAAGGGAGCATGAGCATCGTATTAACCCAGGCCCCTGAGCCTGAGGCCCCTGAGCCTGTCGAAGGGCCGACACGTAATAGTAATCCTCGACAAGGCCATCGTCAGCTTCAACGCTGGCGACCAATTGCCCAAATTCGTGTTCAACGAGAACAACGCAAAATTGTACATTCCGCAGGGCGGGAAGGATTATGCCATTGCGGTTGTTGATAGAGACGTGGCGCACGTATTCGATTGTAGAGACGTGGCGCACGTATTCGATTGTAGAGACGTGGCGCGCCGCGTCTCTACAGAGATTCCCATCAATTTCAAGGCCGCCAAAAACGGCACATATACCCTGACCGTGAACGTGGAAAACATGGATTTGGACTACCTGCATTTGATTGACAACATGACGGGTGCGGATGTGGATTTGCTGGCCACTAAGGTTCCTGAGCTTGTCGAAGGGCCGACCCAGTATGACGGCGTTTCGACAGGCTCAACGACCTGCTACACCTTCACCGCCAAAACCACCGATTACGCTTCGCGTTTCCGCCTGGTGTTTTCCAATGACGATGCAGGCGAGGGCGAACCTGATGCGTCGTTTGCCTACATCAGCGACGGAAACATCATCGTCAACGGCGAAGGCACGTTACAGGTGATGGACATGACGGGGCGCGTTATCCGTAGTACAGACGTTGCGCGCAACGTCTCTACAAACGGAATTCCTGCTGGCGTGTATGTCCTCCGTTTGATTGGCGGCGACACGATTCGGACGCAGAAAATCGTCATCGATTAATTCCGGCATCCGCCGGTTTTCCCGACGTGTTGCGTCGGGCTGGGGTAATTCGCCCCTTCAGGGCAGGGCTTCACAAAGCCCCGAAGGGGCGAACCTATCACAACCCGATGTGCAACGTCGGGCAGCACCCCGGCAGGCTTCGCCCTGAAAGGGCGCATCATACCGTAACCGTAGGTCGCGACCTACGGCAGCACCCCGGCAGGCCCTACCTATTGGGACACAGACGGCAACAATGGATATGCGGCTGCCAAAATACGACAGCCCTACAAGCCCTCACCTCAGCCACAATCGTTGGCCTTTTTGGATGCGTCTGCCTTCCTTCAGGTCGTTCATTTTCAAAATCTTGCCAGGTTTCACGGCATAGCGCAATGCTATGTCGCGCACGGTTTCACCTTGTTCGACGGTATGTTTTCTGGCTTTCCAGTTTTTGTTTTTCAGCTTGGAAAGATATACCACATCGCCGCTGTGGAACACCATCTCATCGGGATGGCGCAAGAGGTTGTAGTGGCAGAATTTCTTGTATTTCACGCCGAAATCCTTGGCCAATTGCTCAGGTGTTTCGCCTTCCTTTGCGAAAACGCAGCGCACGCCGTTGTTCTCGTAGATGAAGCGTTTGTCCTTGGTCATATCGACCAACTCGAAAGCAGTGCGGCTGGTGGGCGAATAGGCCAATTCCACAAGTTCGTCCTCCGGCGCGATGTCGGGCAGTTGGTTGTCGTCGGTCATCAGGCCGAGGGCGATTTTGTCGTATTTGGTCAAATCATAGAGTTCAATGCGGTCGATGAGTAGCTGGGCATACTTGGGGTTGGTGGCATAGCCTGCCGCCTTGAGGCCTTTGGCCCAACCTCGGTAGTCGGTGATTTCGAGGTCGAACAAAGCCGCATATCGGCTGCGCGTTTTCAGGAATTCGGAGTGGTCGCGGAACGACTCCTCAGCGTTTTTGTACTTGCGGAAGCACTCGCCCTTCTCGTCGTCGTCCATGGTGTAGGTCTTACCCGTCCAGCCCTTGTGGCACTTGATGCCGAAGTGGTTCTTGGCTTCGCGTGCCAGTGCGCTGTTGCCCGCCCCCGACTCCAAAATGCCTTGCGCCAAGGTGATGGAGGCAGGAATCTTGTGTTCGCGCATCTCGCGCATGGCGATGTCCTTATAAGTCTGGATGTATTCTTCGGGCGTGATGCGTTGCGCATGGAGCGCCAGCGGCATCAATGCAAAAAACAGCAGCAATCTTTTCATTCGTCAAAAATTGGAATTAAAGCGTAAAAGTACTACTTTTTCCGAAACGCAACGAAATTTTTACTATTTTTGAAGCCGATTTCAAGCTATACTATGGACACAACACGCCTATTTGACTATTTCCCCGAGCTGACTGAGAGGCAAAAGGAGCAATATAACCATCTGAAAGACTTATACTTAGACTGGAACGCCAAAATCAACGTCATCTCGCGCAAGGACATGGAGCAGTTCTACGAGCACCATGTGCTGCACTCGTTGGCCATCGCCAAATATTTCGAGTTGCTGCCTGGCATGAAGGTGATGGACTTGGGCACGGGCGGCGGTTTTCCGGGCATTCCCTTAGCCATCCTGTTTCCGCAGACGGAGTTCTACCTCATCGACGGGACGGGCAAGAAAATCAAGGTGGTGAACGCCGTGAAAGACGCCATCGGGCTGGAGAACGTGGTGGCCGAGCACAAGCGCGCCGAAGAAGTGAAAGACAAGTTCGACGTGATTACGGGTCGCGCCGTGATGACCCTGCCCGAAATCGCCAACCTTGCAGGCAACAAGCTGAGAATCAGGGGCGACGCAGAGGCCGGCGGCATCATGTACTTGAAAGGCGGCGACCTAACGGAGGAAATCAGCAAAATCAACCGCTACTGGCATATCAAGAAAGTGCCGGTCGGGCGGTGGTTCAAGGAGGACTATTTTGAGGAGAAATTTGTAGTACATTTATTCTAAATTAGTGGATGAACAAATTTAGTTTACATAAAAGACAAGTTGAGATTCCCTTGCAGGGAAGGGAGTGCATTCGTTTTTCCATATGCGGCGGCCTGTGGTACCTACGAACCGTCAGCTTGTTCATGCCGCCGCTTGATAGATTAAGCCTCGACTCCATTCCCCATTGGGGAAACCATAGACCAAGCCTCAACTCCATTCCCCGAAAGGGAATCTACAGGAAAGCCCTTTATGCAGTTTAATCTCGAACAGCAATATACAGAAAACTAAACAACTTAATAACTTAACAACTAAACAATTAATGAAAAAATTAACCTTAACCCTAATCGCGACGCTTGCCTTGAGCGCGACCATGTTCGCCCAGCAAGCCATGCCCGTGCCCTTCGACCAGAACGTTAGGCGCGGCAAACTGGAAAACGGATTGACCTACTACATCCGTCACAACGAGAAACCCGCCCAGCGCGCCAACTTCTACATCGCGCAGAAAGTGGGCTCCATCCTCGAAGAAGACGACCAGCAGGGTCTGGCCCACTTCCTCGAGCACATGGCCTTCAACGGCACGAAGAACTATCCCGGCAAGGCACTCCTTAATTATATGGAGCACAACGGCGTGAAGTTCGGCGAAAACGTGAACGCCTGGACCAGCATCGAGCAAACCGTGTATATGCTCACCAACGTGCCCACCACCAACCCCGGCCTCGTGGATTCGTGTATGCTCGTGCTCCACGACTGGTCGAGCTTCATCTCGCTCGAAGGCGAGGAAATCGACAAGGAGCGCGGCGTCATCCTTGAGGAAATGCGCCAAGGCCAAAGCGCCCAGATGCGCATCTACCAGAAGATGCTGCCCGAAATCTATCCCAACAGCCCCTACGGACACCGCCTGCCCATCGGCACCGAGGAAGTGGTTGCCAACTTCGACCACGAAGCCCTGCGCGCCTACTACCACAAGTGGTACCGCCCCGACCTGCAAGGCATCATCATCATCGGCGACATCGACGTGAACGAAATCGAGAGCCGCCTGAAGACCATGTTCGAAGACATCCCGGCTCCCGTCAATCCCGCCGAGCGCACCCGCTTCGAGGTAGCCGACAACGCCGAACCCATCGTCAGCATCGCCACCGACCGCGAAAACACCAACTACAACCTTTCGGTGTACTACAAGCACGACGTGACCCCTAACGAAGAGAAAGGCGACATCCAATACTGGCTGAAGAGCTACATCGACAACCTCGTCTCCACCATGTACAACAACCGCATGGAAGAACTCACACAGAAAGCCAACCCGCCCTTCATCTTCGGCTACGGCTACTACGGCACCTTCTTCGTGAGCGACACCAAAGACGCCTGGACCAGCCTTGCCTACGCCAAGGACAAGGAAGGCATCGACGAAGCCATGAACGCCATCATCGCCGAAAACAACCGCATGAAGCAATTCGGCTTCACCGCATCCGAGTTTGAACGCGCCAAGGCCGACCTGATGAAACAAATCGAAAACCAATACGAAGAGCGCGACAAGCAGGAAACGCAACGCTACTTCTACCCCATCCTCAACCACTTCCTCACCAACGAGCCGCTCATGGGCATCGAGAACGAGTATATGCTGCTCAGCCAAATCCTGCCCGCCCTGCCCGTGGAAGCCATCAACGCCTATGTGCCTGAACTCATCCGCGAAGACAACATCGTCATCACCCTCACCGCCCCCGAAAAGGAAGGCGAAACGCTGCCCACCAAGGCCGAACTGCTGGCCATGTTCCAAAACGCCAACAAAATCGAGGTTGAGCCTTACGTGGAAACCGTCAGCGACGAGCCCCTCATCGCCACCCTGCCCGTGAAAGGCGCCATCGACAGCAAGAAACAAGACGACACCTTCGACGCCACCGTCCTCACCCTGAAGAACGGCGTGAAAGTCATCTACAAGCCCACCAAATACAAGGACGACGAAATCTTGATGTCGGCCTATAGCTTCGGCGGCTACTCCGTCATGGACCAAAGCGACCCCTACACCTTGCAGCAAATCAACGAGCTGGCAACGCTCGGCGGCGTGGGCAACTTCAGCGCCATCGACCTGCCCAAAGTGTTGGCCGGCAAGAACGTGAGAGTGAACCCCAGCATCGGCAACCTGACCGAAGGCATCAGCGGCAACTGCTCCGTGAAAGACCTGGAAACCATGCTGCAACTCACCTATTTGTATTTCAACAACCCGCGCAGCGACGAGGAAGCCTTCCAGTCGTACATCACCCGCACCAAGTCGATGCTGGCCAACTACGAGTCGAACCCCGACGTGGCCTTCAGCGACAACCTCATCTTCGCCCTCTACGACAACCACCCGTTGGTCAAGCGCATGAAAGCCGAAGACTACGACAAAGTGGACTACGCCAAGGCCCTCAAACTCTACGCTGACCGCTTCAAGGACGCCAACAACTTCGTGTTCACCTTCGTGGGCAACATCGACCCCGAAACCTGCGAGCCCATGATCGAGCAATACATCGGTGCCCTGAAGACCAAGAAGAACGACGAAACCTGGACCGCCAACGTGCCCTCCTTCACCGACAAGGACGTGCACAGCCACTACACCAAGGCCATGGAAAACCCAAAAGTGACCTGCTACATCGTCTATAACGGCGACATGGAAAACAACCGCAAGAACCAACTGACCATGCAAGCCCTGAGCGACGTGATGGACATCGTCTATACCGAAAAAATCCGAGAGGACGAAGGCGGCACCTACGGCGTGGGCGTCAATGGCAACCTGAGCCTCCGCCCGAAAGAGAGCTTCATGTTCCTCGTCGGCTTCAACACCAACAAGGACATGTACGAAAAACTGATAGGCATCGCCGTGGCCGAGTTGCAAAACGTGGCCAACAACGGCCCGCGCCCCGAAGACCTCAAGAAGGTGAAGGAATTCCTCGTCAAGAAACACGCCGAAGACCTCGAAAGCAACCGCTACTGGATGAACTGCATCCAAACGCAAGAGCGCGACGGCTACAACCCGATGAAAGACTACAACGACATCATCAACGGCATCACCGCCGACGACGTGGCCAACATGGCGAAGGCCGTGCTGAAGGGCTACAAGAAGGAAGTGGTGCAGATTCCTGAATGATTATTTTGGGCTGTTAGCTGTTAGCCATTAGCTGTTAGCTTGGCAGCCACAAAGCTAATAGCCAACTGCTAAAAGCTAAAAGCTAACAGCCCAATCTTAAATTTGAAATCTTAAATCTTTAAATCAAATACCTATGACAGAAAAACTCACCTTAAGAGACAACCCCACCATGAGGTGGATTGCCTTGCTGCTCTTGGCCTTGGCCATGTTTTGCAGCTACATTTTCATGGACATCTTGTCCCCCATCAAAGACCTGATGCAAACCGAACGCCATTGGGACAGCCTCGCCTTTGGCACCATGCAGGGCGCTGAGACCTTCCTCAACGTCTTCGTGTTCTTCCTCATCTTCGCGGGCATCATCCTCGACAAGATGGGCGTGCGCTTCACCGCCGTGCTGTCGGGTGCGGTGATGCTCATCGGCGGCCTCATCAAGTACTACGCCATCAGCGAGTCGTTCATGGGCAGCGGCCTTGAGAATTGGTTCAACAACAACCTCAACTACATCCCCGGCTTCGATGAGCTGGGCGTGTCGCCGTTCTATCGCGGTATGCCCGCCTCGGCCAAGTTGGCCGCCCTCGGCTTCATGGTCTTCGGTTGCGGCGTCGAGATGGCCGGCATCACCGTGAGCCGTGGTATCGTGAAATGGTTCAAGGGCCGCGAAACGGCTTTGGCCATGGGTTCAGAGATGGCTTTGGCCCGCTTGGGTGTGGCCACCTGCATGATTTTCTCGCCCTACTTCGCCCGCCTCGGTGGCACCATCAACGTGAGCCGCTCGGTGGCCTTCGGCGTGGTGCTGCTCTGCATCGCCCTGATGATGTTCATCGTCTATTTCTTCATGGACAAGAAACTCGACGCGCAAACCGGCGAGGCCGAAGAGAAAGACGACCCGTTCAAGATCAGCGACATCGGCAAGATTCTCTCCAGCATGGGCTTCTGGCTCGTCGCCCTGCTCTGCGTGCTCTACTATTCGGCCATCTTCCCCTTCCAAAAGTACGCCGTGAACATGCTGCAATGCAACCTTACCTTGACCACGCCCGAAGCTGGTTCGTTCTGGGCTGGCGACAGCGTCACCATCGTGCAATACATCATCATGCTCGTGGTGGCCGTGTGCTCGTTCTCCAGCAACTTCTCGAAGAAGAAAAACATGAAAACCGGCTTGATGGCTGTGGCCGTGGTCGCATTGATTGTTTACTGCTACATGGGCTACATGCGTGGCACCGCCGAAACCATCTTCGCCGTGTTCCCGCTGTTGGCCGTGGCCATCACGCCCATCCTCGGCAGCTACGTCGATAACAAGGGCAAGGCCGCCTCGATGCTGATGATTGGCTCGTTGCTGCTCATCATCTGCCACCTCACCTTCGCCTTCATCCTGCCTATGACCAAGGGAAGTGCTGTGGCTGGTGTCATCGTGGCCTATGTGACCATTTTGGTGTTGGGTGCCTCGTTCTCGTTGGTGCCTGCCGCTTTGTGGCCGAGTGTGCCGAAGCTCGTCGATGAAAAAATCATCGGTTCGGCCTACGCCTTGATTTTCTGGATCCAGAACATCGGCTTGTGGCTGTTCCCGCTGCTGATTGGTAAGGTCCTTGAGAACACCAATCCCGGCGTTGACGACCCGCTGGCTCTCAATTACAAGTGGCCCTTGATTATGCTCGCCTGCCTCGGTGTTGCCGCCTTGATCATCGGCATCATCCTGAAGCGCGTGGATGCCAAGAAGCACCTCGGTCTTGAGGAACCGAACATCAAGTAAAAAAATGGAAAACAAAACAACACATAAACAATAATCCTTTAAACATTTATGTCATGAAAAAAAACTTGTTTTTAGCATGTGTGCTTCCTATGGCCTTGACCTTGGCAAGCTGCGGCGGTCCTAAGACCAACCAAAACGAACCTGCACAGCAAACTGGCTCCGACACCGAAGAAGTCGTGCAAACCAAAGAGAAAGCTTTCCCGTGGGATTTCCCGGAAGGCAACAAGAACGAAGGACTTGCCGAAGGAATAGTCGCCCTCTCATGCCACTCTTTCTATCCTAGTGCCCTCGAGGAATCAGACGACCCAGCTGAAGCGACCCTGATTTTCTATAATGGAAAAATATCCACTGTAGGCGACACGAAATCGAGCATCAGCAGCTTTGGCGACGACATCGAGATGCCCAACTCACTCATCATCCCGATTCCTGAAGGACAAACCGCTAAGAAAGGCGACATCATCCTGACATGGTGGCAATCAGGCTCCGGAATGCAACGCGCCATTGTGACCGATGCCTCCGACCCGACCTCACCCAAGGTGGACTACCTTGACCTCGACTACAAAGACGACGGGACAGGCATAGCCAACAAACACTCCGGAAACCAAATCAAGCCCAACACCTTCGTTGTCTTGAAGGAAGGAGAATGGCAACCCGGCGCTCAGGTTATCGCTGGCAGCGACAAAGAGGGAGGAATCCTCATCAGCGCCACCAACGACAAGGTGTTGCTGTTATGCTTCGCAAACAAAATCAAGGCTTTCGACAAGAGCGATTGCAAACTCTTGCCGTTGAACCAAGGCTTGAAAGTCGGCGACGAGGTGAGTGCAACCTTCGTCGGCGAATACAGAAGCGGCTCCAAGATCACGAAAATCGATGAGAAAATCGGCCGTGTTTGGGTCGAAAACTCCTTCGGCAGCGAAATCAAAAGCATCTTAAACGTTTACAAAGAGCAATAATCACCATGCTTTCCTGCCAAAAACCTGGGGGCGACCAAAAAGGTCGCTCCCTTTTTTTACCTATGCACAAACGGAACCTCGCAGTATTCAAGAATCTCCTTCACGAAAGATTGTTCGCGGGCACCGAAGTGCGCGTCGGAACGCGAAAGCCGCGTCATCATGCCTGAAAAAATGCGTTTCTTCTCTTTCGACATCCGTTTCAGCAACGGGTAAGCCCTTCGCGGCAATTCATTCTTCGGAATGGGGACAAAACCTTCCGACTCAAGTTCCAATTCTTTCATACAAGCCGTTATGCACTCCTTTTCGGCCTCGCGGCTGCGATAGTCGGCAACAAGCAGGCTGTAAAGCACACTGGCGACAGCCGTTTTCTCCTCAATGGTAAACTTTCCGTCCATAGCAACTTTTTTTTTGCAAAGAAACGATTTTTTTTCTATTTTTGCAGAAACTTTCATCCTAAAATATACACCATTATGAAAAAACCATTACTACTCTTCACGGCTTTGGCGGCCTCATTTGTGCTGCAAGCCCAATGGGTTGACGACCCTCAAAACAACAACCATCTCGCCAACACTTCGTCGTTTGCCGGCGAGATTTACACCGCAACCGACCCTGTTTCGGGCGACACCTACATCCAATGGATGGAAGGCCACGCCAACGGCTGGTCGCCCTCGCTGCAACGCCTCAGCTACGACGGCACGCCCCAATGGGGTCCTGAAGGCATCCACATCAGCGGGCATAGCTTCAGTTCCTCATCGGAAGGCGTCGCCATGGTGGCCACTGCCGACCAAGCCGTGGTGAGCTGTTTTGCCACCAACGCCGACGTAAGCATCGCCGTCAAAATCAACGCCGACGGCTCCTTCGCCTGGGGGGAGCAAGGCATCGTCCTGTTTGACGGACAAGGGTTTTCGCGCACCGAGCTGACCGCAGGCACCGACGGCGGCGTGTGGGCCTTGGGCTTCGACTACAGTTCGCTCTACCTCCAATATGTCGAAGCCGACGGCACCCTCAACCCCACCATCACCGTTTCAGACAACATGGGCTACAGCATCAGCTACGGCCAACTGACATTGGGCAAAGACGGCATCGTGTTTCTCACCTACGAGAGAATCGGCAGCGGCTTCTATACCGAAAAGGAAATCTACGTTGCAGGATTCAGGAAAGACGGTTCGCAATACTCCTCTGCAGTGTGCCTGATGGCCTCGCAGGTATTCCAAGTCACCTACATCCATCGTGCCGTTTCCGACGGCGCGGATGGCGGCTACGCCTACCTGTGGCATCCCGGCATCGGCGAAGTGTTCAACACCTACGTCTTCCACTTCGACCAAAACGGACTCTCCACCATCAGCGACATCAATGGCGTGGCGGCGCATAGCAGCGACCCGTTGAACTACTACCTCGACGCCAACGCCACCGTCGATCCCGTCAGCCACGACCTGCTTATCGCCTATCAGCAAACCGACGTTGTTTTTCAATCGGAATGCAAGCTGTTCGTGAACCGAATCACAACCACGGGCGAAAGGCTTTGGGGCGATGGGCTGCTGGTTTTGGACAACGGCACCATCCCCTGCTCCAACCTCCTTATCAATGCCTTCGAGGACGGCAGCGGCTTCTCGGTAATCTACAACAAGGCCACAGATGCCTCAGGCTACAACACCACCATCGAAGCCCAAGGCTTCGACATGGACGGCAACCACCTCTGGACCACCACAATATGCAACAACGCCTATAACAAAACCATGTGCGACAACAGCACCGGATTCCACGACAGGCAAAACATCGTGGCATGGGTGGATGCAAACAATGGCGGCCTCGTCGGGCAAAACATCAGCACCAACGGATCGATGGGATACATTGAGCCTGAACTGCCCTGCCTCGCACCCACCAATTTCGACGGCTACTATCATTATGACGAAGAAACCGGCACCTTCGGCACCATGCTGACTTGGGACGCGCCCGAAACACAGCCCTTGTGGTACAACATCTTCATCACACTGCCCGACCAAACCATCATCACCGCAGAGATCGATCCTACCGAAACCGAGTTTTTCCATGAAATGACCGTCGGGGCAACCATAACATACCAACTGACTGCCACATACGAATACTGCGTATCCGACTTCGCCCTCACCTCTGATGGCTCGAATTATGTGACAGTTGACATTACGGGCATTCCGGAAAACACGGATGAGAGAATCGTTACCGTCACCAAGATTTACACCCTCAACGGGCAATTGCTGCACAATGCCGACACCGAAACATTGAGCAACGGCGTTTACATCATCCAAGGCTTGAACGGCAACGGCATTCCAATCACGAAAAAGATGGTGGTCAACCATTAACTGCCAACCCACAAAAAAATGGCTGCGTTTGCAGCCATTTTTTTGTGGGAATTGCTGGATTCGAACCAGCGACCCCTTGCTTGTAAGGCAAGTGCTCTAAACCAACTGAGCTAAACTCCCTTTCCCCCTTCCAAAGAGGCTGAAAAGAATCCCTTTTCAGGCGGCAAAATTAGTGTTTTTTTTGCTTTTCACAACACAATACTTGTATTTTTCATTTTTTTTTCCTA
>ONVP01000029.1 GCA_900321315.1 uncultured Bacteroidales bacterium | reverse complement strand
CAATCCAATAGCCCACCAACCAGTTACGAGCTGTAATGTTCTGGTTGATGGCCCGCATCGCATTGTTTTGCAACAAGTCATGCGTCAATTGGATGTTATTGGCCAATTGTGGGAAATCCATCAATGTTGTTGTTTGGTTTTGCAAAAATAGGAAAATATTGGCAACACCAACCATTTTTTGTGGTTAAATCTGTAAAGACGCATTGCAATGCGTCTTTACAACAAATGCACATATTTTTCAAATCAGAACAATATTCGAAAAAATCCCTATTTTTGCAGCATAAAAACACCCTGAATGAAACAATACCTCGACCTATTACAACATATCCTCGACCAAGGCCACCAAAAAGGCGACCGCACAGGCACGGGCACCATCAGCGTGTTCGGCTACCAGATGCGGTTTGACCTCGCAGAAGGCTTTCCGTTGGTCACGACGAAGAAGGTGCACCTGAAAAGCATCATCTATGAGCTGCTGTGGCTGCTCAACGGCGACACCAACATCAAGTTTTTGCACGACCACAAAGTCTCAATTTGGGACGAATGGGCCGACCCCAACGGCGACCTCGGCCCCGTTTACGGTGCGCAGTGGCGCAACTGGAACAACGAGGGCATCGACCAAATCAAGCAGGTGGTGGAGAGCATCAAGACGAACCCGAACAGTCGCAGGCACATCGTAACGGCTTGGAACCCAAGCGTTCTTCCCGACGAGCACGAGAAGGATTTCGCCGCCAACGTGGCCGCCGGAAAGGCCGCACTCCCACCCTGCCACGCCTTCTTCCAGTTTTATGTGGCTGACGGAAAACTCTCTTGCCAGCTTTACCAGCGCAGCGCGGACGTGTTTCTCGGCGTACCGTTCAACATCGCTTCGTATGCCTTGCTTACGATGATGATGGCGCAAGTGTGCGGCCTCGAAGCGGGCGAGTTCGTCCACACCTTCGGCGACGTGCACATCTACAACAACCTCATCGAGCAGGTGAAGACGCAACTGTCGCGCACACCACGACCGTTGCCGACGATGAGAATCAACCCTGAGGTCAAGGACATCTTTGGCTTCAAATTTGAGGATTTCACCTTGGAGAATTACGATCCGTGGCCGATGATTAAAGGAGAAGTGTCGGTTTAATTTGGAGGTAGGAAGTAGGAAGTATGAGGTATGAGGTAGGAAGTAAGAGGTGGAGTTATATGGATGCAGGTGGGTTGGCTGTGTGAACCTCTGATAGGATATTAGGCGGGCGGTGAAGCAAGCGAAACCCCTGCCGAAAAAAGTCAATAGTTTTTATTTTTAAAACGTAGAATAATGATTTCAATCATCGTTGCAATGGCCGAAAACCGCGCCATCGGGCGGAACGGCGACCTCATCTGGCACAACTCGCGCGACCTGAGGCAATTCAAGAAAATCACCTCGGGGCACACGGTCATCATGGGCTTCAAGACTTATCTCTCGCTGCCCGGCCAAAAGGCTTTGCCCAACCGTCGCAACATCATCCTCTCCTCCCGCTTGGACGAGGCTCCCGAAGGTTTCGAGATGGCCGCATCCATCAAGCAGGCTTTGGAGATGGTGAAGGACGAGGAAGAAGTCTTCGTGATTGGCGGCGGCATGGTGTATGAGCAGTTTTTGCCCTTCGCCGACCGGCTCTATCTCACCCGCATCGGGAAGAGCTTCGAGGCCGACACCTACTTCCCTTTCGTCAATTTCGAGGAATGGGAACTCGTTGATCTTGAAGTGATTGACGACGACCCGCAAGTGAATTACGAATACCGCTTCGAAATCTGGGAACGACCAACACCAAACTCCTAACTATCTCTCAAAGTGTTGGTAGTCCTTCCCCAAGGCCCAGTCGCCGCCCCAACGGAAGCCATGCTGTCTAAACAGGCGATGGCAAAGGTCGCCTTTTGTGATTTTGTATGGGAAATCGGCATCGCGCTGTAGGTAATCGTCGCTTCCATCGGGTTTAATCATCACATTTCCAGAGGCTTTCACCTTATAATATGGGTTGTATCTTGGGTTAATGTCAACGGCCATACCGAAACTATGCTTCGACATCATTCCTCCTGCCGTAGTGCGTCTTTGGTTGAAGCACGAGGTGTTGTTGTCGCGCATCGAGGCCTCGTCATCGCCGCCGTAATGGTCGATGAGGCGCATCCTTTCTATGGGATAGCCCGCCTCGAACAACGCCTTGAAAATTTCAATCAAATCATTGGCAATCAATATATTGCAAACCATTTCACCAACAATGGCATTGCCGTCGGCATCGCGGTGCAGAACTTGAATATAGCACAGGTTTTCCCAATCGACAATCCTCCCTGTCTTATATGATGTTCCTTCCATCATCTCGTGCAAAGGATCGGTGATTGGCGACTGGGTGAAAAAACGCTCGTGGCCAAACACTTTGAGATAAGGCTCTGGCACCACGTCGCCGGGTTTGCCATTGGTTTGCGCCCGAGCTTGCACAAGACTAACCAAGCACAGCAGAATCATATAAAAACAGTGCCGTATCATGCGGCAAAGGTAATAAAAAAACGGTCGCCGTGCTTGGGCGACCGTTTTTGAATCTTGCAGTCTAAAACGCTTATCTGACGATGGAGATGCGTTTCGTGGACGTGCCGTTTTCGGTGGCGATGCGAACCGTGTAGAGGCCCGACTCCATGCCGTTGAGGTTCACCGTGACAGCATCAGCACTGCATTCCGTGTCATAAACGGCTTGGCCTATGGTGTTGAATACCGTGATGTGCGTCATGCCTTCGCCTTTGATGGTGAGGTTGTCCTTGGCCGGATTGGGATAAACCGAGATGCCGTCGGCTGCGTTCTCGTCAACATCGGTAAAGGTGCGCAACACGTGCAGATAGAATTGGTTTTCATCTTCAATCCAGTTGGCAGGTGCCGACATGCATTCGTCGAGATCGACATAGAGGGCATAAAGCTTGTAGAAATACCAACCTTCCCTCGTCGCTGTGTTGTCGGTGTAATTCGTCGTGTTGTCGCCGAAAATCTTGATCAACGAATATTCATCCTCGTCATCGTAGCGTCTGTAGAGATAGTAACCAGAGAGGAGATCAGTCAAAGGTTCGGGCTTTTCCCAATACAGCTTGATTTTGTTGTTCGAGCCAGTGTATTGGTAGGTGAGGTTTCTCGGAGCGTAGCACTCGCCGATGGTGACACACGACTCGTTGGAGTATTCGCCGTTCTCGCCGCCGAAGCCGAGGAAGCTGACATAGTAGCAATGTCCGCCCATCGATGCGTTTTCGTCAACGAAGGAAGTGGCATCGGGAATCAAGCGGTAAACCACATCGTCGCGATAAAGGACATAGCCGTAGCCTTCTTCGCGAACACCGTTCCAGGTGACGACGACGTTGTTTGGATTCTCGGCATCAAGTTCCGCAACAAGATTGGACGGAACGCCGACGGGTGCCGCATTGCCGCAGCCGTTGTTGGTCGTGAAGAACACACCAACCGTCATGTCGTCCGAGTTGCCGTTGTAGGTATAGACTGTTTGGTTGTCGGAGTTCTTGATGATGAAGGTCATGGGGAAGTTGCCGTCTTGGGTCGGGGCTGACCATCCGAACGACACCATGCCCAGCGGCACATCGAAGTTGATGGTTTGAAGGCTCGACGTGTTGGTGGTCACTTGGGCAATCTCAGTCCCGGCCGAGTTGTAAACATGGATGAGTCCGCCACGGAAACCGTTCATTGAGGCCTGGCTGATGATGATGGACCAGTCGCACGAAGGGCCGAATGTCACCTTGTTCTTATAGGCCAGCTTGCCGTGGGCGCCGTTGTAAACCGCATACACCTTGTAGTTGAATGCATCGAAACGCGGCACGGTATTGTCGGTCACGGTCATGGTGGCTCCTGGGGTCACGTTATCCTCAGTGTAAACGACTTCTCCGTCACGGGTCACGATGATTTGGTCGATGGTCGACAGGTTGGTGTTGTTCATCGTCTTGGTCGGGTTGACCCAAGTCAGGGTGGCGGCAAGCTCATAGTTGTTGGCGGGCGTAACGTTGAAGTTGGTCGGGGCTTGCGGGGTGTTGTTGTACACTTCCAGCGGCACGAAGTTGATGATGGCCCTTTGGTCGTTGTTGAAAGTCACCGTGGTGTATGGGTTGAGGGCGTCGATGGCGAAGTAGCCGTTTTGCGATCCGCCCCAGCCCCAGTTGAAGTGGAACAAGTCGGCGTCGTCGTAGCCGTCGCAGATGAAAGCATGGCCACCGTCGCCACGACCGGCATAGTAAACCGGCCAGCCCATGTCGAACTGCTCTTTCAGTTTGTCTTGCCAAGCGGTGAGGGTGTGTGACGAACGGGATTGCAGCGAGGCTGCCGTCGAGAAACGGAAGTAGTTGCTGATGGCACCGGTAACGCTTTCCGACAGGGCACCACTGCCTTGGTGTGGAGAATTGGGGTCGCTTGAGACCCAGTCGTAGTTCATGTCGACGGCAACGCCGCAGTGGTACGAAATCTTGGCCGCAATCTCGCCTTGCTCGGTGGTATAGCCTACGCCGTAGCTGTTCAGGGCGTGCTCCCAGTTGTAGGTGGCTTGAGCAAAGTTGACCGATTGCGTGCCGTAAACGGGATGATAGTAGGAATGGCTGCCTTGGCCTTGGGCGGGATACTTCCAATAGCTCATCAGCTGGGCCATGGCCGTGGCGACGCACCCCGTCACCACATGGCCGTCTGACGAAGCCGGCTCAACAGGGCACATGCTGTTATAAGGAGCAGGGTTTTGGTCCCACTTGGCCTGCACGAGGTAGTCAACACCGCGACCGTTGTTGCGCGAAATCAGCTTGCCAGTGTTGGCAACGCTTTTCCATTCGGTGGGAACCGTAGGTTCAACCGGGCCGGTGGCTCTCATAACGTTCCTCGACTCGGCGATGCTGCCCAAATAGTAGGCACATTCAGGCGACATGTTGTTCGTGTCGAAAATGCCTTCCTTCGAGTAGCCGATGATGGGACGATAGTTGTCGTCTGCCGAAACGATGACGAAGCCTTCGTTGCCGACATTGTAAACATAGTAGCACACGGTGCCTTCCGAACTCACGCCCGTTTGCACAAGGGTCAGTTCGGAGCTTTGCGTGGCAGCGCCAAAATTGGCGCAGACAAATTGCTGTCCGATGTACTTGGCATGGCTTTGGCTGACAGGACCGGCCACCGCCGTCCCGATGCCCAAGGCAAGCGCCAAGAAACTCAATAGGTGTTTTCTCATTTTGTGTTTGATTTAGTGTATTAATAATTCAGTTTAATTTAAAGGCGCAAATATATGCATTTTTTCATTTTCGGTCTTCATATTTGTGCGAAAAAAAACTTTTGGCGAAAGGCATGCCGTTTACTGGCCAAAGGCATATAGCGATGAAGCCCGCCATTGGGCAGGCTTCATCGCTTGTTGTTGCATGGCAAGACGGCTCAATGCACTACGGCGAAACGCCTCGTGACGACCGTCGTTCCCTTGATTCTGATGGCATAAACGCCCGGCGCGAAGTCCGACGCATTGATGACCAACACGTCATCGTTGCAACTTTGGGAATAGACCATGCGGCCTGTCATGCTGAAAATTTCCACTTGGCTCAAGCCTTCGGCCTTCACGGTAAGCCATTGGTTGACGGGATTGGGAAACACTTTGCCGTCGGCTTCCGTTTCGCCAACCGCAGTGATGTTGATGTTGACGAAGTCGGTGCCGCCGTCTGTCCAAGCGGGCGTCGACTCGCAATAGGTGCGGAAAGCGGTCACCTTATAATAATAGGTGCCTGCGTCCGTTTCGTCAAAATACTCGCGCATGGTCTTGTCAACAGTGGCAATTTCCGCATAGTCGACACCATCGTTGCTGCGATACACCTTGAACGACTGCGGGTCGTTATCGTAGCTCCAGGTGAGCATGGTGCCGAAGCCGTCGCCCGACCATTGGTATTCGGCGTTGAGGTTGGTGGGCGGCAGGCAACCATTGCAGTCGTTGTCGTCGGTAAAGACGACACCCGACAGGCTGCTCGACGACCCCGAATAGTTGTACACCGTGGCGTTGTCGGCGTTCTTGATGATGATGGTCATGCTGCTGACTGCTGCTTCAGGGGCGACCCACTTGAACGACACGTTGCCTTCGGGCACCGTGATGTTCTGGCTCAACGGTGTGGCGTTGGTCATGGTGACTTCATCGACAACAGATCCGAAGGCGTTCACGACTTGCAACTTGCCCTTGTTCCAACCTTGGAAGTTGGTAGTTTGGCAGATGACCCTCCATGAGCAGGTGGGGCCGTATTGATAGGACAGGTCGGAGAAGCGGCCTTTCGTGCCGTTGGTGACAAAATAAAGGCGATAGTTGTAGCAGTCGAATTCGCTCACTTGGTCTTCAAAGGTCATGGTTTCGCCAGGGGTCACGTTGCTTTGGGCGAAAATCTGCTGTCCGTTGCGCAGCAGCACCACTTGCTCGATGTTTTCCATAGTCTGGCCACCCAACGAAGTGGTGGGGTTGGTCCAAGAGATGATGCCTTTCTTGGAGTTGGCGTTCTCTGCTCTGATGTTCAATTCGGTGGCGGGCACGAGGCCGTCGTAGATGTAGTCGGGCAGGAAGTCGGTAATGGTTCTTTGGTTGGAGTTGAGGTTGTAGCCCGACACGTTGGTCAGCGCGTCGATGGCGTAGTAGGCCGTGTTGCCCGAACCGCTCCATCCCCAGTTGAACCTGAACTTCCGGTCGCTTGAACGGTAGCCGACGCAGGCGAAGGCATGGCCGCTCTCGCCATCGGATCCGGCATAATACATAGGGATGCCCTCGTCCAGATAGCTAATCAGCAGGTCTTCCCACTCGGTCTTGGTATAGGATTCCTTGTGTCTGAGTTCGGCCTTGTCGGTATAGCGGAAATAGTCCCTAATGGCGGGAACGACGTCTTCAGTGAAGGCACCCGAACCGTTATAGTTGTAGCCCATATCAACGGCCACGCCGCAATGCCACATCAGTTGGGCTATGGCTTGAATCTGGACGTTGGACGATGATGCAGTCAAGCTGTTCGGCATGTTGTTCCAGTCATAGGTGGTGCTTCCGAAATCGGCTGATTGGAGTGGATATCCCGAGGGTGTGTAGCTGTGGGAGCCTGTGCCTTGGTCGGGCCAGCTCCAGTGGTGCATCAGCATCGACATGGCTGTGGCCACACATCCGGCATAGACGTGTCCGCAGGGTGCCATCCAGTTGCTCGAGGTGGGGCAAAGCATGTTGTAGTAGCAGTCTTGGTTCCATGCCGAGGCGAGCAGCGGCCCAACGTCGGTGGTGCTCCTGTTGTCGTTCACGAAGCCGTCGCGAAGCACGTGCTTCCATTGGGCCTCGGTTTCGGCATCGGCGGTCAGTCCATGCTCTACAGCGTAGCCGATTTGGGTGGCATAGTGACTCAGGAAGAAGTTCACGCCATCGGGAATGTTGTTGATGTCGAAAGGCTCGGCATCGGAGAAAGCGAGCACGGGCAGGGCCGCATCGTCAGCCGAAACGATGACGAAAGCGGCATCGGCGTTGAACACATAGAGCGCAGGCGTTCCGGCTTTGGTGTTCCACGTGTAAACATGGTCCAAGGCTGTGATTTGCCTTGCATTGGTTGAGTTGCTTTGCAAATACTTCAGTCCGATTTGCTTGGCGCGGTTCACGTCAACCGGTGCTGAGAAGGCTTGGCTGGCAAACAAGATGGCCAGGGTCAAAAGAGTAAGGCTTTTTTTCATAGTGCTATTAAGGAATTAATGGATTTTCGGAGGGCAAAGATAGGAAATTTATGTTTTCTGTTCCTTTTTTTTCGCTGCGGGAAACAAAATATTGTTCAAGATGAGCCTGTAACCCGGAGAGTTGGGGTGCATGTCAAGCTCGGTGGGCGGGTCGCCAACGATATGCTGGTAGTCTTCGGGGTCGTGGCCGCCGAGGAAAGTCCAGAATCCGTTGCCGAAGTTGCCGTGTATGTATCGGTCTTCGTTGAGTGCTCCGTTATCGCCAAGCACGACGACGGAGGGTTTCACCACGGCCTTGTTGAAGGCGGTGGTTTGTCCCATGAAGCCTTTCACCAGCCTTTCGTGGCACTGCGTGAGCATGGTCGGCACGGGGTCCCACTTGGCCGAGAAATCGAAGAGCAGGAAATAATCGTTGTCTTCCCTCACTTTCTGGATGCGTCCTTGTGTCACGTCGATGTTGGAGATTTCGTATTCCTGCGGGTTTGTCGACAGCTTGAAGTCGGTGAAGGCAAAACTGTTGTCGTAGTCCAAGCGTTGCGGGTCGCCGCTGCGGATGGGGTCGCCGTCGAACATGTAGTCGCAGATGTCGAGGCCGTCGGCGGCCAAGGCCACGTCAAAGCTGTCGGGGGCCGAGCACATGGCGAACATGTAGCCGCCGCCCGCCACGAACTCGCGGATTTTCTTGGCCACAGCCAATTTCAGCTGCGACACTTTCGTGAATCCCCAGCGTTGTGCCGTGGCTTCTTGCTGGCGCACGTCCTCCTGATACCAAGGGTAGCTGCGGTAGCGCGCCCAAAACTTGCCGTATTGACCCGTGAAGTCCTCATGGTGCAGGTGGAGCCAGTCGTAGGTGGGCAACACGCCTTGCAGCACCTCGTCGTCATACACCACGTCGTATGGGATTTCGGCGTAAGTCAAGACCAAGGTGACGGCATCGTCCCAAGGCAGGTTGTTCTTGGGCGCATAGACCGCCACACGGGGCACTTTCTGGAGTTTCATTTCGTCCATGTTGGTGCCTGGGTCGGCGATTTCGGCCAAAATTGCATCGGCTTGCGCATCAGCGATGACATTGTACGACACATTGCGCATCTTGCACTCGCGTTCAAACATGTCGTGGTACGGAATCAGGTAGCTCCCTCCCCTGTAGTTGAGCAGCCAGCTGATTTCCACCTCGCGCTGCAAAACCCAGTAGGCCACGCCATATGCCTTCAGGTGGTTGGTTTGGCTGTTGTCCATCGGGACGAGAAGATAGGCAGCCTTTGAAGGCAAGGCCAAGGCCATAAGAATCAGGAAGATGTACATTTTCCGCATGGTGGTGATTCATTTATCGGACGGCAAAAATAGTAAAAATTTGGAAATGCCGAACATGATGATGCCTGATTTTGCCGAGACGAATACGTCAAATCTGTCCTCGGGGCTGAGATCATACACGGTGCCAACCACAATGCATCCTCCATCAGCAGTTGGGAAAGTGGAGAAAGAACCGTAAGCGTTGCCATCTCGCAAAAACTTTCTTTGCCATGGCACATTCAAGTCCATGTCTTTGTGACGATTAAGGTGCAGGCAACATTATGCTTTGGGTAGGATAGAGATACATGTTTAGCTGGTTGCCGTTGTCGCCAATCGACTGGAAATGCTCGTAATAGACCCGTTCAAGCAGGCTAAAGGTGCTGTCGAACACAAAGATGCCTGCTGTGAATGATACATAGGTGATTGCTCCGTCTTTGGGAAGCCGCACCAAGTGAGGCATGGTCATTTCAGAAAACGATAAGCCTACCACAAAACCTTCAAGGAAAATGAGTAAGAACCATTTGGCATTGCGGAAACTTTTCTTCAAAAATCAAAAAACTTTCATGCGATTGGACTGAGTTTTATATCTTTGCGGCACATTAGCAACGTAAAATCTAACTATATGTCAAAAAAACTCATCAACATGATCGCTTTAAGCGTTATCACATTGGCTTCGTGCACCTCGAAGTCCGAACAGAAAACCGAGGCCGAAAAGCCCAATCCCTTCCTCAGCGAATACACGACACCCTTCCAAGTGCCGCCATTCGACCAAATCAAGAACGAGCACTACATGCCCGCTTTCGAGGCCGGAATCAAGGAGCAACAGGCTGAAATCGAGGACATTGCCAACAGCGCCGAGACTCCAACCTTCCAAAACACCATCCTGCCTTTCGACAAGTCGGGTGAAACTCTCGACCGTGTAAGCAACGTGTTCTTCAACCTCAACGAGTGCCTCACCAACGACGAGATGAACGCCATCGCCGAGCAGGTGCTTCCCATGCTCTCGAAGCACGGCGACGCCATCATGATGAACCCGAAACTTTTCGAGCGCATCGACTATGTGTATCAGCACCGCAACGAAATGGGCCTCGACGACCAGCAAATCCGCGTGGTGGAGAAATACCACAAGGATTTCGTGCGCAGCGGTGCCGGCCTGCCCGCCGACAAACAAGCCGAGCTGAGCCAAATCAACGAGCAACTCTCCACTTTGAGCCTACAATTCGGCAACAACCTTTTGAAAGAGAATGCCAACTACAAACTCATTATTGATAGGGAAGAAAATCTCTCTGGCCTGCCTCAAACCAGCATCGATGCCGCAGCCGAGCAAGCCAAAAACGATGGCATGGAAGGCAAATGGGTGTTTACGCTCTCGAAGCCCAGTTTGATTCCTTTCTTGCAGTTTGCCGACAACCGTAAGTTGCGCAAGAAAATGTACGATGCCTATTACAACCGTGGCGACAACAACAACGAATACGACAACAAGGCCCTCATCAAGCAAATGCTGGAATTGAGGCTAAAGAAAGCACAACTCTTTGGCTATGAAAACTTTGCCGACTATGTTTTGGCTGTCAACATGGCTCAAGATTCCAAGACTGTTGACAAGTTCCTCATCGACATTTTCAAACCTGCACAAGAATTGGCCAAGAAGGAACTCGCTGAGATGCAAGAAATCGCTTACAAAGAATGTGAAAACGCAGAAAACGAGGCCATTGAAGTCCAAGGCTGTGACTGGTGGTATTACGCCGAAAAACTCCGCAAGGCCAAATACGACTTCGACGAGAACCAAATCAAGCCCTACCTGACCGTCGATAACGTCAGAAACGGTATGTTTATGGCTGCCAACAAGTTGTACGGCATCACATTCACACAAAACACCAACTTGCCCATCTACTATCCCGGCGTGGAAACCTTTGAAGTGAAGGAAGCCAACGGCGACTTCATTGGCATCCTCTACCTCGACTACTATCCGCGCGAGTCGAAGAGCGGCGGCGCATGGTGCACCAGCTTCCGCGAGAGTGGCTACGACATCAATGGGAAGAAGGTCTATCCCGTCGTTTCCTTGGTGATGAACTTCACGCCCGCTTCGGGCAACACCCCTGCCCTGCTCACTTGGGACGAAACCGAGACGATGTGGCACGAGTTTGGCCACTCGCTGCACGCCTTCTTCAGCGACGGCCTCTACGACCGCACCTGCGGCAACGTGCCCCGAGACTATGTGGAGCTGCCTTCGCAAATCATGGAGAACTGGGTGGCCGAGCCTGAAGTCATCCGCATGTTCGCCAAGCACTACCAAACCGGCGAAGTGATGCCCGACAGCCTCATCGAGAAAATCGAGAACAGCGCCCTGTTCAACCAAGGCTTCATGACCACCGAACTCATCGCCGCCTCCATCCTCGACATGAAGTTCCACGAGCTGACCGAGGCAAAAGACATTGACGTAAGAGCTTTCGAGAAGCAGCAAATGGACGCCATCGGCCTGATGCCCGAAATCCTGCCTCGCTACCGCCCGACCAACTTCGCCCACATCTTCAGCGGCGGCTACAGCGCAGGCTACTATGCCTACACTTGGGCCGAAGTGCTCGACAAGGATGCCTTCAACTACTTCAAGACTTCTGGCGACCTCTTTAACCAAGAGTTGGCTGCCTCGTTCCGCAAGAACTGCCTGCAAGAATGCGGCAACGACGAAGGCATGGTGCAATACCGCAAGTTCCGCGGCCAAGACCCTGATTACGAGCCTTATCTGAAAGCTCGCGGACTGAAATAAACGCTGTAAAGTTGCCATGGCATGGCAACCCTACGCGCTAAAACGAAAATCGGCCCCGACGAGGTTTCCTCGTCGGGGCCGATTTTCGTTATATAACCACACGCTGATTTTTCAGCGCACTAATTTCTTGTTATTTTCCATCAGTTGTTCTAATCGGCCAATGTCTTCCTTTTTCAGCTTCAGATGAGGGATGAATTTCTGGAAAGCCTCCATGCTGTGCATATCGGATCCGACATAGTCGTATAGACCTTCCTTCAACAGGTAACGCGACTTCACCACCGCGCCTTCGCCGTAGGTGCCTGCCAACGAGAGCAGGTTGAGTTGGAACTTGTATTCCTTGTCCTTCCAGTGCGAAAAGTCCTTGTTGGAAGCATACTCATACCGCTCGGGATGGGCGATGACGGGTTGCAGTCCAGCACACATGATGTCGTAGAGCATCGACGAGGCGTTGCGTTCATACATCATGTAGGATGTTTCGCAAAGCACGTGAACGCCCGCCTTGTCCATGGTGAGGAAGCCTTCGTTGAAATGGTTGAGGAAACAGCGGTCGAGCATATACTCGCCAGCGAGGTGCAACTCGATGCCGACACCTGCCTCCGCAACCTTCGCCTTGAAACTCTCAAAAACCTTTTGGATGTGTCCGCGATGGTTGTTGGGGTATTCCTTCATGAAATGCGGGGTGAGCGTCACCAACGAAACGCCTTGCTGCTCCATCATCTTCAATGCCACTATCGACTTCGAAGAGGATTGGAAGCCGTCATCGACACCAGGCAGCAGGTGACTGTGCACATCGCAAGCCCCTTTGAACATATCGCGGGGCAATCGTTTCCTGAACAGGCTCATCATACGTCTATGTTATTGGGGTCTTGGCTGCGTTTCTTTCCGATATTAAGATGCTTGGCCTTCTTTTCCTTGCCTTCCTCGTCTTCGCCTTCGTCTTCCTCATCACCATAACCATAGCCATAGCCGTAACCATAGCCGCCGTAGCCGCCATAACCGTAGCCGCCATAACCGTAGCCGCCATAACCGTAGCCGCCATAACCGTAGCCGCCATAACCGTAGCCGCCATAACCGTATTTGCGACGCTTCTTCAGTTTGACACCATTAAGCACTATGGCGAGGTTGGGCAGCTTGCCTTCCTTGTAGATTCTGTCAACCTGGGGCAGAATTTGCTTGTTGGTTCTCTCGGCACGGATGACGAACACCGTCAAGTCGGAGAACCGTTTCACGATGTCGGCATCGGCCACGACACCCAAGGGCACACAGTCGAGGAATATGTATTCGTACCGCTTGCGCAGGTAGTCGATCAAGCGGTCCAAACGCTCGCTCATCAGCAACTCTGCCGGGTTGGGCGGCACCGGGCCGGAGAATATGACATCCAATCCGGGGAAATGCTCACTGGGCCAGATGATGTCGTTGAGGTCGTCGGTCTTGCCCGAGAGGTAGTTCGACACTCCCATCCTGTTCTTCACGCCAAACACCTTGGTGGCTGTTCCCTTTCGGATGTCCAAATCGACGAAAGCCACTTTCTTTCCACCCAAAGCGAAACTGCAGGCCAAGTTGGTGGAAACGAAAGTCTTACCTGACGAAACAAAGAACGAGGAGAGCATCACCACTTGCCCTATTTCGTCGGATTTTTTCATATACTCCATGTTCGACCTCACCAACCTGAATGCTTCCGAGATGGGGTCGCGCCTGAAATCCTTGACCACCACGGCGTTACCGCCCAAGCCTTCCTTGAACGGGATGTCGCCCAAATAGGGAGCCTTGGTGCCTCTCTCCACTTCGCGGTGCGAGTGGATGCGGAAGTCGAGCAGCTTGCTGAGCACGACGATGGCTGAGGGGATGAGCAGTCCGATGAGGATGCCTTTGCGGGTGGACTTCTTCGGGTTGGGCGCCACGGGACTGAAGTTGGGATAGGCTCGGTCCACAATCTTGGCCATGGCTTCAAGTTGGGGCTGGTTCAGCAGCAATTCCTCACGCTTGGTGAGCAGGGTCAGGTAGAGCCTTTCTTTGATGCTTTGAATCTGTTCCACCGTACTGATTTCCAACTGTTTCTCAGGAACCAAGCGCACTTGGGTTTCGGCCATGCTTCTGTTGCGCTTGGCAATCTCAATCTGTTCGTCAAGGATGGCCAACCTGACTTCCATTGCCGACACCATGCTGGATTTCAGCAGTTCCTGTTGTGCCTTAATCTTGAGCACGGTAGGGTTGTTTTGTGCGTATTCGTCATATTTTTTCAGCTGCATCACATTTCCGTTGTATTGGCTCACCATTCCACCAGCTTCGCCTTCGATGCCGATGAGGTCAGACGGTATCAACATCCCTTCTTCGAGGTTTTCGATGAAAATGATGGAATTATTGATGGCGCTAACCCTTCGGTTGAGTTCTTTCAAGGTGGCGTTGGCCTCGTCTATTGAAACCTCAAACTTTTGTCCATATTTGCGAAGGTCGACGATGCTGTTGTCGCGCTTGAGCGAGGCCACTTCCATCTGAAGCGAATCGATGTCGCCGCTGAGGTAAGCGATGCGGTTGTTGATGAACTCATACGAATATTCAAGGATGTGCTTTTGGTCGGCGATGGATTCTTCGTTGTATTCGTCGATGAGCGTGTTCAAAATGTCGGCGGCGCGCAACGGCGAGGTGTCGTTGAGGGCGAGCCTCAAAATGGTGTTTCGTCTCGGGTCGTCATTCCAAACCGCCACACGACCCGTATAGCCAGCCGCCATCGACGAAACGGGGATGCGGTTCACATAGATGGCGTGGTCGAAGTAGCTCTCGTTGAACGTGCTGGTGTATTTCGCACACAACCTGCCTATCGGCGTGGCCACCGTGTCGCCCACATTGACCACCATGCTTTGCTTGTCGGGGAAGCCCGA
>ONVP01000028.1 GCA_900321315.1 uncultured Bacteroidales bacterium | reverse complement strand
ATGGTGTCGCCGATGAGATAGCGCCATGTGCCTGCGCAGGTGGAAAGCAGTATGGCATAATCCACGCCTTCTTGCACTTCGCAGAGCAGCAAGGTCTTGGGATGCTCTACGATGTTGCCGTCTTCGTCGAAGTTCTCCTCGTTGAAGGGGACGAACTCGAAATAGATGCCGTTGTCGACCAAAAGCTGCATGACTCGCCGCTTCAAGTCCACCTGGTAGGCGATGTAGCCCTCTGAGGCCAAGTAACTTTCAACGAACAGCACTTCTTTTCCAAAAAGCCTTTCGAAGCTCTTTTCGTAAGGTGCAAAGGCCACGCCGCTATGGACATATACCATCAAATTCGGCCAAAGGTCGTGGATGGTCTTGAGGTGGTATTCCTTGATGATGCGCTCGAGCAGGATTTGCACCCAGGCCGGCACGCCCACGATGACGCCGATGTCCCACTTGGGGGCTTCCTTCACCATCATGTCCATCTTTTCGGCCCAGTCCTTGATTTTCGAAATCTTCTGTCCGGGCTTGTAGAACCACTCGAACCACGACGGGATCTTGCCCGCCGAGATGCCCGAAAGGTCGCCGGCATAATAGTCGTATTGTTCGTTGTATTGCAGGTCGGTGCTGCCGCCAATCATCAGGACACCACGGTTGTAGAACCCGATGGGGAAGTCGTAGCGCGTGGCCGAAACCAGTTGGCGGATGCCCGCACGGGTAATCTTGTTGTTGATGCCCTTGGTGATGGGGATGTATTTGCTCGCCGCCTCGGAAGTGCCCGAGCTGAGGGCGAAATACTTTATTCTCCCCGGCCATGCGATGTTGCGCTTGCCTTCGAGGTTGAGGTGCCACCAGGCGTCGTGCATCTTATTGTAGTCAAACACGGGAACGCGCCTGCGGAACTCCTCAAGGATGTTGCCCGAAAGCAGTATCTCATCGAAATGATAAAACTTGCCGAACTCGGTGAACTGCGCCTTGGTGAGCAGCTTGCGCAGCTCGCGGCGTTGTGCGCGGATGGGGTCGGTGTGATTCTGCCGGATTTCAACCGGTATGTTTTTCAATTCAGCGGCGGCCTTAATGAGGGCGCCCACAACTGGTATTGGCATGATTGTTTGCTTTTCTTTCGAGGCGCAAAAATAATAAATTCATCGGTATGTGGAACATTTCAGAAAAATAGTGTATTTTCGCGGCTCGTTTAAAACTAAAAAACATCTGCCATGAAAACAAGATTTCTCTTTTTCTTCCTGTTTGCCGCTTTGCTTTCCCAAGCCCAAAACATTGAAGTATCAGGTTTGCAATCAGGCATTTGGGATGCCGACACGGTCAAGGTTGTCGGTGATGTGACGGTGCAGGATTCGCTGTTCATTGCCCCAGGCACCATCGTGCTTTTTGAAGGGTTCCATCAAATCACTGCCAAAAGCGCAGCCCGCCTGACCGCCGTTGGCACCGAAACCGACTCCATCGTATTCACCGTGGCCGACACAACGGGATTCCACGTTTTCAACAACGGGAACGGCGGCTGGAACGGCATCAGCCTCAACAAGGCTGGGGCTTCCCGATTCGAGTATTGCCGTTTCCAGTATGGCAAGGCAGCCCTCGACCACGACCAAGACGGCGGCGCGCTGCGCATCATCAACAGCAGTGAGGTGACCATCGCCCACTGCACCATGTTCTGCAACTTTTCACGCGAACACGGCGGAGCCTTGAGTGCCAAAAAATCCAAGGTCTTCATACGCGACTGCGATATTTACAAGAACCTGACTTACACGATGTTAGACACAGTTTATGGGATGTATGGCGGAGGGATGCACTTCCTCAACTGCACGGTTGAAATCACGGGCACCAATTTCCGCCACAACATCGGCCAAAGTGCCGTGGGCGGTGCCTTGAGCTTGGACAGCTGCGCTGTCAGCATCGACCGCTGCAAGTTTGAGCACAATTACGGCATCAACGGCGCCGGGCTTTACCTGATTCGCAGCAACGATTGGGATTGCCGCATCACCAACAGCCTGTTTGCCAACAACACTTCCGGGCACTTCGGAGGCGGCTTGGCCATCAGCGACTCCTCCCCGCTCGTAAGCAACCTCACCGTCGTGAACAACCATTCCATCGGTGTCAATTGCGGCGGCATCTTTTTCTACCAGCACAGCTCGCCCGCCGTTTACAACTGCCTCGTCTATGGCAACACCAACGAACTCCCGCTTGAACATCCGGTACAACTGTGGGCGTGGACCTACGACGACTATGCGCCTGAATTCCATAACTGCTTGGTTCAGTATGGCTTGGACAACATCTCGAATCAGGAGGTCATCACGGTTTATGAGAATTGCCTCGATGCCGACCCGCTGTTTAGCGACGAGTGTTTCCGCATTTGGGAAAACAGTCCGTGTTTCAACGCCGGCTCACCCGAAACGCCCGCCGAAGTGCTCGACGGCCTCGACCTTGGAGGCGGTCCACGTGTCAAGCACGGCATCATCGACATCGGCGCATACGAAGTCGATTTGACAGGAATAGAGGAAAGCATTCAAGACGAGCATCTTATCAGCATCGTCGGCAACCCGATTACCGCTTCAAGCCATGCTGAAATCGAGTTGAAAGAAGACGGCAACCTGACGGCAACTGTTTACTCCATGGAAGGCAAGAAACTGGGTGCCAAGCCTTTCGGTCGGCTCCAGTCGGGACTTCACCGCATCGAAATCGGGGAAATGTTCCAACATCTTTCGAGCGGGACTTATTTGCTTGTTGTGCGCAACGGCAGGAATGAGTTCACGGCCAAGGTCGTAAAACAGTAATCCCATGAGGCTGAGGCGTATCGCCATACCGCTCATTCTTGCGACCATGCTTTTTCAGCGTTGCGCCAACGCTGTTGCGCCCACTGGAGGCCCGAAAGACACCATGCCGCCAGTGGTCGTCGAAACCGCGCCAGAAAACCGCTGCACCAACTTCACCGGACGCAAAATCGAGATCAGCTTCGACGAATACGTCACCCTCGAGAACGCCAACCAAAACGTTCTCGTTTCGCCGCCTTTGGCCACCAAACCCGACATCAAACTAAACAACAAAACGCTGATTGTCAGATTCAAGGATGACTTGAAGCCGAACACCACCTATACCATACATTTCGGCGAGGCCATCAAGGACCTGCACGAGGGAAACCTCTTCAAGGACTATGTCTATACCTTCGCCACCGGCGACCTCATCGACACGCTTTGCATTGCAGGAAAGGTGCTTGCCGCCGATACAAAACAGCCTGTCGAGAACGCCTATGTGGGCCTCTATGCCTCCGACCACGAAAACTTGGATTCGTTGCCGCTGACAACCGTCCCCGACTACATTGCCAAAACCGACAAGGAAGGCCGTTTCCTGTTGGCTGGAATTGCCGACAAGAAGTATTTAGTCTTTGCCTTGAAAGACGTCAATTCCAACCTTTATTTCGACTTGCCCAACGAGGAAGCAGCATTTTTGGACACGCTCGTAGCGGCCTCATACCAACAGCAATTCTTGCCGCAGCCAGTGGATTCGGTACCTTCTGATTCGACAACTGTCATTGCCGACAGTTCAGCGTGCAGATTCGACCAGAATGGCTTGGGCCTCACATTGTATATGTTCGTCGAAACCGACTCCACGCAGATGCTCCTCGAGAAAAAACTCGTTGAAGAGGGTTTGCTGCGCTTTGTGTTTCGCCATCCGGCCAAGGACGCAGCCATAACGACCCATGAAGTGTTGCCCGACACCTTCCAACTTGTAACGATGCAATCGACTGATTTCGATACGGTTTGGTGGTATTTCACGCCCAATGTGAAAGACAGCCTCTGGGTGCAGGTGAAGCATGACACCTTGATTAACGATTCGTCGCGCTACAGCCTGAAATTCAAGGATTCAGGACAACGCAAAAACCGCAAACCCGAACCATTGAAAGTGAGCAACAATCTTGTGGGAAAAGACGGACTTGTTTCGGGCAACGACCTGATTCTCAGCTTTTCTGAACCCGTCGTGCGGTATGAAATGAAAGATTCGGCCGTGTTTAAGCGCGACACCATCGCTTATTACAACGAACTCGCTTTCGCCAAGGCCGACGAACACGGATTGAAATACAAGCTGCTCAACAGAATTGAGGCGGGCATCAACTACCATTTGGAAATCCCCGACTCGGTGTTTTTCGGCATCCGCAACCGCACCAATGCCCCGATAAAGATTGATTTTCATGTACTTAAAGACGATGAATACGGCAACATTTACATCACCGTAGTGCCGCCCGAAGGCATGAAACAAGTCGTTGTGCAACTCACCGACGAAAGCGGAAAAAAAGTTTTGAAGCAAGAGGCCATCACGCAGCGGCAGGAGGTGATGTTTGAACACCTCGTGCCTGCCAAGTACAAGCTCCGCGCCCTCCTCGATGCCGACGGCAACGGCAAGTGGAGCACGGGCAACTACCACCGTCGCATCCAGCCCGAAACCATCCTCGAATACAAAGACCCGCTCGAGATCAAGGCCGGCTGGGACATTGATTTGGAGGAAGTTTGGGAATTATAGTCACAAAACCTACGAAATACCGTTTTCCTCAAACAACGAAGTAAGCTCAAACCGTTTCCCGTCGAACAGCCCTTTGTCGCTCAGTTTCAGTTCGGGAATGACGAGCAAAGCCATGAAAGCCATGGTCATAAAAGGAGCGTGAAGCGTTGAGCCCAAGCGTTTTGCAAGCGCATCGACGCTTTGGTAGGCAGCGGCCACCTCGTAGCCGTCCTTGTTGCTCATCAGTCCGGCCACGGGCAACGGAACGGTTTTCATTTCTGTGCTGCAAAAAGCCGTCACGCCGCCGCCATGCTCAATGAGTTGGTTCACGGCTTGGAGAATGTCGTCGTCGGTAACGCCCACCGCCACGATGTTGTGGCTGTCGTGAGCCACGCTCGAGGCCAAAGCGCCACGCTTCAGCCCTAAGCCTTTGATGAAAGCCACCGCAGGCCGGGTTGGCTCGTAACGATTGACGACCACCATTTTCAGAATGTCGCGTTCAATGTCGCTCACCAAGCCGCCGTTCTCCACCTTGGGATTGACCATGATGCTTCTGGTTATCAATTGCTTATCATTACATTCAATGACTTTGAGTTCCGTTTTCGGCCACCAGCTCGCCCTTGATGTAGGTTTGCCGCGCCACGGGATTGCGAAGTTCATCGACCACGATGAAGTCGGCATCGTCGCCAACTTGAAGCATTCCCACGTTCAAGCCGTAGTGCCTTGCCGTATTGAGCGATGCGGCCCGCAACACGTCCATCGCGTCGTAGCCTTTCGCCATGGCGTGTCGCACGAGTTGGTCGATGTGGCCATTTGCCAGTTCGTCGGGATGCTTGTCGTCGGAGCAAAACATGACGTTGCCAGGGTGCGAAGCCATCAGCGGGATGAGGTCGTTGAAGTTTTGTGCCGCGCTGCCTTCGCGAATGAGGATTTTCATGCCGAGGCCAATTTTCGCCAAAGCATCATCCATGCAGAAACTCTCATGGTCGGTGCTGATGCCCGCGCCGACATATTTGCGCAGAGCCTCGCCCGACACGGCGGGAGCATGACCGTCGATGGGCTTGCCGTGTTTTTTCGCGGCGGCGATTTTGGCCATCAGTTCGGGGTCGTCGTTGATGACACCCGGATAGTTCATCACCTCCGAGAGATAGTGGATATCGGGCGAGGCCAAAAGCTGCTCCACGGCTTGGGCATCGAGGGTGCAGCCCGAGGTTTCAAAGGTAGTGGCAGGCACACAACTTGGCGCGCCAAAGAAAAACTTGAACGGCACTTTCTTACCGTTGGCAATCATGTATCGGATCCCCTCCGCGCCAAGCACGTTAGCGATTTCGTGCGGGTCGCTGACGGTAGCCACGGTGCCGTGGCACGATGCCAACCGCGCAAACTCCGACGGCACCAACATCGAGCTTTCGATGTGGACATGAGCGTCCACAAAGCCCGGCATGATGAAGCA
Source organism: uncultured Bacteroidales bacterium (assembly GCA_900321315.1). Lineage (GTDB taxonomy): Bacteria > Bacteroidota > Bacteroidia > Bacteroidales > F082 > Limimorpha. Next base: position 13,778 of record ONVP01000028.1, on the reverse strand, counting down.
CGTGTTGTCCACGGCTTGTTCCTCGACCTTGCTGATTTTGCCGTCCTCGACGACGACGACGCCTGAAAAAATGCGGGAATGTACGAGATCAACAATCTGACCTCCAATGGTGAAGCTTTTGCTCATAACTTGACGATTTGATGTCGCAAAAGTATAAAATTTGCCTTTTCTGCGCCACATTCCGAAACGATTTAGTATTTTTGCAAGTTTGAAATCTTAAATCTGAAATTTTAAATCTTTAAATCAGCAATCATGTACAGAACACATACCTGTGGCGAACTTCGTCTTGCCGATGCTGGCAAGGAAGTGACATTGGCCGGCTGGGTGCAGCGCACCCGCGACAAAGGCTCCCTCATTTGGATTGACCTCCGCGACCGTTACGGCATCACCCAACTCTTCTTGGATGGCAGCAGCGACCCTAAACTCCTCGAACAAGCCCGCACCTTCGGGCGCGAGTTCGTGATTCAGGCCAAAGGCACCGTCATCGAGCGCGAATCGAAAAACCCGAATATGCCGACGGGAGAAATCGAGCTGAAAGTCAGCGAGTTCAAGCAGCTCAACGGCAGCAAGACCCCGCCCTTCACCATCGAGGACGTGAGCGACGGCGGCGACGACCTCCGCATGAAATACCGCTATTTGGACATCCGTCGCAACCCCGTGCGCCAAAACCTTGAGCTGCGCCACCGCATGGCCATTCTCGTGCGCAACTATTTGAGCAACCTCAACTTCCTCGAAGTCGAAACCCCGATGCTCATCAAGAGCACGCCCGAGGGCGCCCGTGATTTCGTGGTGCCAAGCCGAATGAATCCGGGCGAGTTCTACGCCCTGCCGCAAAGCCCGCAGCAATACAAGCAACTGCTGATGGTGGCGGGTATGGACCGCTATTTCCAAATTGTGCGCTGCTTCCGCGATGAAGACCTTCGCGCCGACCGTCAGCCCGAGTTCACGCAAATCGACTGCGAGATGTCGTTTGTGGAGCAAGAGGACGTTTTGAACACCTTTGAAGGCTTGGCCAAGCACCTTTTCAAGGAGATGAAAGGCATCGAATTCGACCAATTCCCGCGCATGACTTGGCACGACGCAATGAAATACTACGGATCCGACAAGCCCGACATCCGCTTTGGGATGAAGTTCGTGGAACTCAACGACGTGGCCAAAGGCAAGGGCTTTGGCCTGTTCGACAATGCCGATTTGGTTGTTGGTATCTGTGCCGAAGGCTGCTCGGAATACACCCGCAAGCAACTCGACGCGCTCACCGATTTCGTGAAACGTCCGCAAGTGGGCGCTGGCGGCATGGTGTATGTCAAGTACAACACGGATGGCACGTTCAAGTCGTCGGTGGATAAGTTCTACACGCCTGACGACTTGAAGGTTATCGCCGACAAGTTTGGTGCCAAGCCCGGCGACCTGATGCTCATCCTTTGCGGCGAGGCCATGAAGACCCGCACACAACTCAACGCTTTGCGTCTTGAGATGGGCAACCAACTCGGACTTCGCAAGCCCGACGAATACGCGCCTTTGTGGGTCATCGACTTCCCGCTCTTGGAATGGGACGAGGAGACGCAACGCTTCTATGCCAAGCACCATCCCTTCACCGCACCGAAGCCCGAAGACGAGGCTTTGCTTGACGACCCGACGAAGTGGGGCGACATCCGCGCCAACGCCTACGACATCGTGATGAACGGCGTGGAGGTCGGCGGCGGCTCCATCCGTATCCACGACCGCATTTTGCAGAACAAGATGTTCCACACGCTTGGCTTCACCGACGAGAGCGCGCAGGAGCAGTTTGGCTTCCTGATGGGAGCCTTCGAGTATGGCGCACCGCCTCACGCTGGTTTAGCCTTCGGCTTCGACCGTCTCTGCTCGCTCTTCGGTGGCGCCGAGAGCATCCGCGACTTCATCGCCTTCCCGAAGAACAACTCCGGCCGCGACGTGATGAGCGGCTCGCCCGCTCCGATTGCTCAGGAACAATTGGATGAGTTGCAGATTGCTTTGAATTTGAAATGATTAGAAATGTAGGGCTGTCATAGTATGGCAGCCCTACAAATTTAAAGTATACACTATGGAAAGACTAAAACTCAATAAATCAGAGAAGCAAATTCTAATAGATATTCAGAATTCCAACTATCCACACGAAGTAAAAAAAGACGATTATTTATCAATGAGAAAACTCATTTATGAAGGACTTGTTGAATGTGTAGAATCGGAGTATGGTCAATTATTAATTCCGAGTCTAACGAATAAAGGGAAAATTTATTTTTTAGACAATCCAAAATTGAAAAATCCTTCATTTTTTCAAGATAAGAGTTTCATTTTGTCCATTATTGCTTCTGTTATTTCTATTATAACTTTGATATTAACTTTAATCAAATAAGTTAAATTATATGAATATAAATAAAAACATCCTTTACTCTGTAATACTTTGTTTGTTGTTTTATAGTTGTACTGAAACACCAAAACAAAATGTTCAACAGCAAATTAATCAAAATATTGATTCTAAACCAAGTCCGCAAGAAATCATTGCAGATTCTACCGTTGAACTTTCATTAAATGGAATTAGACTTAATCACCCTTTTAGCAGTACCATTGCGAAAGCAAAAAAAGAAAAAAGGATATACGATGTAAAAATCACTCCTAACAAAGGAGCATTAAAAATTGCATATTGCTCTGTTGATTTGTATATTGATGATAGTAATGTACCAGAGGAAGTTAGAGTTCAAGTAAATTCTTTCGAAGATACTATTACAAGTATTGAAATTTCTACTACTTCTTATGACCAATATCAAAAACTATATAGGTTGTACAAGAATAAGTATAACACAAAATATGCAATTGCAGAAAAAAATGAAGAGCCCTGGGGCGAGCACAATGCTGAAAAAGAGTATGATGAATCTTTTGAATGGAAATATAAGAACCAATCTGTTCGAATAACAACATTTGCTACTGAAAGACGAGAGAATTATGTAAAAGATGCTTCTAAACGAGCTCCACAAAATAGGTATGGAGTAAGATATTCAACTACATTTGATAAGTTTACAATTTATTATAAAGATTATAATCAAAAACGAAAAGAAGTCGTTTATGAACTATTAGAAAAGAGTAAGCAAGCAGCAGCAGAAGCCCGTCAAGATTCCATTAAAAGAAGTCAAGAAAAAAAGAAACTAGAAGAAAAGTTAGAACAACAAGAAATATAATTTTTTTCGTTACGGCAGATATACAATTCACTACAAATGACAAATTGGATTATTGTAACACTATGGACGAAAACAAAGAAATAACACATTTGGAAGGCAACAGAATTGATGCTCTTTCTGACCGTATCGCCAAACTCATGGCCGAGGCACGAAACAAAGTTGCCACAGCCGTGAATACCGCCATGGTTTACACCTATTACGAGATTGGTCGCTATATTATTGAAGATGAGCAAGAAGGCGAATACAGGGCAAAGTATGGTAAGCAGGTGCTGGTGGAATTGTCGGCAAGATTGACTGAAAAACTTGGGAAGGGTTGGAGCGCAGAACATCTACGATTGATACGGAATTTCTATTTGGTGTACTCATCTTCAAAAATCCAAAACACCGTTTTGGAAATTCAGACCAATTCTGTAATCACTGATTACGAAATTCAAACTAACCCAAAAATCCAAAACACTGTTTTGGAAATTCAAACCGAAAATGGTAACCACTGGTTACCCAATTTCACGCTACCTTGGTCGCATTATCTGGTTCTGATGCGAGTGGACAATCCCGAAGCACGCAGTTTTTACGAGATTGAGGCTCAAAAGCAACAATGGAGTGTTCGCCAACTGCAACGACAAATCGGTAGCAGTTTATATGAACGTTTGGCTTTGAGCCGTAACAAGGATGAAATCATGAGGCTTGCTCGTGAAGGTCAAACAATAGAAAAGTCGTCTGACATCATCAAGGACCCGCTTGTTTTGGATTTTATGGGGTTGAAGCCCGATGCATCCTACACCGAAACGGCAATTGAAAGTGCCATCATCGACAAGTTGCAACAGTTCCTGATGGAAATGGGCAAAGGCTTCTTGTTTGAGGCCCGACAAAAACGTTTCACTTTTGAAGAACGGCATTTCTTTGTTGATTTGGTGCTTTATAACAGGTTGTTGCAATGTTATGTGTTGGTCGATTTGAAAATGGACGACCTGACGCACCAGGATTTAGGACAAATGCAGATGTATGTGAACTATTATGACCGTTATGTCAAGCAAGAATTTGAAAAGCCGACTATAGGAATACTTCTTTGTGAGCGCAAAAACGAGGCGTTAGTGGAACTTACACTTCCCAAAGACGCGAATATCTATGCCCAACAATATGCGTTATATTTGCCCGACAAGACACTGCTTCAGCAAAAACTGCAAATGTGGATAGCCGAACAAAATATCAAATCTTAAATCTTTGAATCTTAAATAACACATTGAATATGAAAAGACTATTAGTCCTAACCGGTGGCGGCGATTGCCCGGGCCTCAACGCCGTGATTCGCGCCATCGTCAAGAGAGCCGCCCAAGAGAAAGACTGGGAAGTGCTCGGCAGCATCCAAGCCTACAACGGGATCCTGTGGGAACCCACCGAGGTCGTCAGGCTTACGCCAGAATCGGTGCGCGGCATCCACTTCCGTGGCGGCACCATCATCGAGACCACCAATAAGGGCGGCCCGTTCAACTGGCCCGTGAAGAACGCCGACGGCACTTGGAGCACCGTTGACCGCAGCGACGAAATGCTCCGCAAACTGCAATACATGGGCATCGACGCGGTCATCAGCATTGGCGGCGACGGATCGCAGCGCATCTCGCAGAAACTCTACGAGAAGGGCCTGAATATCATCGGCGTGCCCAAGACCATCGACAACGACCTCTCCTCGACGGAATGCACCTTCGGCTTCCAAACCGCCGTGCAGATTGCCACCGAAGCGGTTGATAAATTGGTTACCACAGCGGCTTCCCACAACCGCGTCTTCGTCCTCGAAGTCATGGGGCGCGATGCGGGTTGGATTGCCTTGCATTCGGCCATCGCTGGTGGGGCCGAGGTGTGCCTCTTGCCTGAATTCCCTTACGACATCAACATCGTGAAAGAACGCTTGGAGCGTCGCTTCAACCACGACCGTGGCTTTGCCGTGGTGGTGGCTTCGGAAGGCGCGCGCCCAAAGGACGGTCAGCAGGTGTATGAAATCAGCACGGAGGTTGGCTACGAAAACAAGAAGTTGGGCGGCATCGGTCGGCGTTTCATCGAAGAGATGAAGGCGGCGGGCTTCACCCACGACATGCGTGAGACCACCCTCGGTCATCTGCAACGTGGTGGCGTACCGATTGCCTACGACCGCGTTTTGTCGGCCGAGTTTGGCGTGAAGGCCTTCGAAATGGTGTTGAACGGACAGTTTGGCCAAATGGTGGCCTATCGCCATCCCGACATCGTGGCCGTTTCGCTCAAGGAAGCCGTTGCCCAGCCGAACCTCGTCAGCCTCGACAGCGACTTGGTGCGCACCGCACGCGGACTGAACATTTCTTTGGGAATCTAATGTTTGTAATTTTGTAATAAGGAAACAAATCTTTCGCAAATCTAAAACAAATTATCGACAACTTAATGTCATTGCATCGCTAATCGCTTCGCAATTCAGGCTGCAACGAGTAGGTTAAGGCGAGTCCGATAAGGACGATGCCTAGAAAGAAAAACAGATTTATTATAGATTTATGAAAGATTTGTTTCCAAAAAAGAAAAGATGAAGATAAATGTTATCCCTACCGCACAGCAAGCCCAAGGCATCGATTTCAGCGGAAAGACCGCCGTTGTGATTGATGTCTTGCGGGCTACGAGCGTCATAACAACGGCTTTGGACAATGGGGCGCGTGAGGTCATCCCGGTGAAGACCATTGAAGAGGCGCAAAGCCTTTACGCCACTTGCGACAATGCCCTTCGCTGCGGCGAGCGCAACGCCGTGAAAATCGAGGGCTTCGACTTGGGCAACTCGCCTTTGGAGTACAAGAAAAAGACCGTTGAAGGCAAAACCCTCATCCTGACCACGACCAACGGCACCAACGCCCTTAATAATATAAAAGGTGCGGACGAGGTGGTGTTGGCGTGTTTCAGGAACGCCAAAGCCATGGCAAACCACCTTGTAGGGCTGTCACATCGTGGCAGCCGCGATATAATCATCGTTTGCGCCGGCACCGAAGGACGTTTCTCCATGGACGACGGCCTATGCGCGGGGATGATTATTGAACTGCTGAAACAAAATACAGAAGTGGAAACGGACGATTTCGGCCTGTTGCTAAACCGTTGCTACAACGAGAGCAAAGACAACCTATTCGGCGCACTTTCAGAGTGTTATCATCTCAAACGCTTGTTTATGTTGGGCTTTTATGACGACATCAAGTTCTGTTTGGAAACCAATTGTGTCGGCACCGTGCCCATTCTGAAAAACGACAAAATCGTAAAATTGTAATTTATGGCCAAGAACAGGTTTTATGTCGTTTGGAGCGGTCGCAACCCGGGCATTTACAGCGACTGGGAGGTTTGCAAGCGCGAAATCATGGGCTGCAAGGGCGCGAAATACAAGGGCTTCCCCGACCGCTTGAGTGCCGAGAAAGCTTTCAAGGAAGGCCCCGATGCGTATTGGGGCAAGGACATTGCGCCCGTCATCGACCTCTCGGCGGCCAAGGAGCAGCCCGTCAGTCCGTGCATCGCCGTGGACGCGGCCTGCGCGGGCAATCCAGGGAAGATGGAATACCAAGGCGTGTTTGTGGATTTCGGCGTGAAACCTGCCAACTCCTATCCGCTGTTCAAAAGTCAGGTTTTTCCCAATGCCACCAACAACATCGGGGAGTTTTTGGCGCTCGTCCACGCCCTCGCCTTGCAGAAGAAAAACAACTGGAAATACCCGATTTACAGCGATTCGGTGAACGCGCAGATTTGGGTCAGGCAGAAGAAATGCAAGACCAAGCTGCAACCCAACGCCAAGAACGAATACCTTTTTGAACTCGTTGCCCGCGCCGAGAAATGGCTGGCCGAGAACGCCATAGAGGTGCCGATTTTGAAGTGGAAGACAGAAATTTGGGGCGAAATTCCCGCCGACTATGGTAGAAAGGGAAAATAATACTACTTTTACAGCCGCAAACAAGAGGATTTGATATGCTGAAATACGACTCGTATTATTTCCAATGCCCACATTGCCAAGCTTGGTTAGAAGGCCGCAACCTGAAGACCGAGTTGGTCAATGAGGCCATCTTGTATTCCGATGGCAAAGTGCTGAATGACAACTACATCCCAACGCGACAGAAGCTGCTTTTGTGTCCCTCGTGCGGCCATGCCTTTTGGATTGAGAATCCCACGGAGCCACTCATCACATACGAAAAACCCGACGCCGAAGTGTATTCGTGGAACACATGGCGTTTTTTCGGCGTGCGCCACTCCGACAACAAAGGCAAGCTCGCCCTCATCAACCACTACAAGACCTTCCTGAAGAAGAGCCACTACGAGCCGAAGAAGGAGATTTACCTGCGGCGCTTCCTATGGTGGGCCTACAACGACCTGCACCGCAACCACCAGCATGTGCGTTTGAAGTATTTCCTCAACGGCTTTATGAGCTTTGGCGTGTGGAACAACAACCGCAAGATGATTCTCGAAGGCGAGAAGCTGTTCATCAAGCACTACAAGGACTTCACCGCCAACCTGAAACGTCTCCTCGCCTTGCTCGAAAAGCACCCCGAGGAGCAAATCGACCTTGAGCTGCCCGAGATTTACCGCGAACTGCGACAGTTCGACAAGGCCAAGGAACTCTTGGACCAAGCCGGCAGCCGCACCCACTTCACCAACGAAATGCTACGTCACTCGAAGTGGAAGGACGGACGGGTGTTCATGGTGTCAGGATAATTTTTGAAAAATATTCAACTTAACATCGAAATTCGACAAGCTTTTACCGTTCTGATAATGAGTGTTTTGCGTCGTTTTTTCGATAAATTTTTTAAAAATAATTTGCGGAATGATATTTTTTGCTTTATCTTTGCCATCGGAAAAGCGAACGCTTTGACCCGTTTCTATCAAAAGACGATTGTTTAACCCTGCGCGAACACCTACTTTAAAATGATGCGACACAGAGCCGGACATTGGGCAACAAAGCTGAGAAGGCGGATAAGCCGCCTCGCATCTTTCGTTTGTGCTTGCTTTTCCCTCGCAAAACCGAACTTCTTGCCTAACAGCATGACTTTCGTGTTTGTTTCATTTGCGAGGAGAATGTACCTTTTTCATTCGCACAACCTTTCATGGCGTGTGGACGAGTGGCACCTCTGCAAACCCAAATGGCCAGAAATTCGGCTTCGGCAGCCGGCCTCAAAGGTTCTTTGCCAACCGCCGAAGCCCATTCCGACCTCGCCTCGGAAACGCCTATAGAACCTCGGAAGGAATAAGGCTTGCCCGTTTTTTCGCCACCTTCCGCACTAAAAAATGGGAACGGAGGTTGCCGAAAAACCGTTTGAAACAAGAGAGTAGGCAAGAATTCCGAATACGAATAAATATGAAGAACAGAAAAAAATATCTAGCACTCTTCGTTTTGGCTATGGTGGCTGCCATGATTGTCGGTTGCAAGAAAAGCGACGAGGTTGAAGTCAGGGAACTAAATCCCGACACTGACTGGGAAATCCTTGAGGCCATTGCCATGTCTGAAAACGAAGGGATTCCTTTCCCCCAAGGAAGCAAAGTAAAAAAAGACAAGAACAATACTTTTTACATTACGCTTCCTGAAGGATATTATTATCTTGTAGCTCCAATTGGAGAAAGAGGCCCGAATGAACCTGTCGAAACCCCTATCATTGGGGTGAATTGCAATTGTACAGACGGAACAGGTTGTGACCCTTCGGCAAACGACGGAAAGTTCTATTGCGTAATGAAATCAAGTTGTTTTAGTTGCAATAGGACTAACATCTATGAGAACCAAAGAGGCGAATCTTTTGAGGTGGAAATCCTTGGTCTGCTGAACCGGAATGTAGGCATTTCTCTTTTATGCGACAAGAATGTTGTAACTCCTGATGACGATTTTCCAAAACCATACATTAAGGGAACGGAAGTGATTCACGGTAACGCTTTTGAAGCCCTGTTCGATGTTGAGGAAGTAAGACTCGAGTTCGAAATGTGGGGAAAGATGTTTGAGAAAGCAGGGGTTAAGCCGAATACACTCGCATTTATGAACATCTTTGGGAATGTGGCACTGATTCCTTTCTATTTAGAAGAAGAGCAAGGGTATTATATGTATGATGGCATTGAGTATTTCGCTAAGACCGCTCCTATCGAAACCGGAAATGAGTATCCATATATTTGCCGATGCGAATCTGGTAATAATGGGTGTAAGATAGAGAAGCAATACATAAATATTTTGATTGGATGGGGATATCGATGCATTTCTAACGGTTGTTCTTCATGCACCATGCTTTCTACCCAACAATGAGTTCCACACAAAAACAGAATTTGTTGCACCTCTACAATGTTTTCTACGAAAAAGCAGGAATGGCAATCTGCCTTCCTACTTTTTTGTTCGAATGATTTTAAAAACTCCTATTTTTGCAATCTTAATCCTCAATAAAAACTCATTGAAAGCGGCTTTTGACTTTCCTTCTCGTCGAAGTTGTTTCCAAAGTTCTGAATAGTAGGCTCCGATAAGCCTGCAACAATCGGCACTCCGACGTTTTTCAGTCGGAGTGTCGTCAACATAATTCGGAATCGTCATGGTGCAGAAGTTTTACTGCTCTTTAGCCCTGTCCATCAGCAGCAAGTCGTTCACCCAAATCTCGGTGATGGAATGGCGCTGGCCTTTGTCGTCAGTCCATTCGTTGTTGCGCAAAGTGCCGTTGATGGCCACTTGCAACCCTTTTCTGACATTGTTCTCGACGCGCTCGGCGGTCTTGCCCCAAGCCACGATGGGGAACCATTGCGTGTCGTTCACCCACTCGTTGTTGGCGTTGCGCTTGCGCTCCGTCACGGCGAGGCTGAAACGCGCCTTCTTGTTGTTGTTGCCAAAGTTTCTCACTTCAGGTTCTGCACCCGGGCGGCCCACCAATGTGACCGAATTTCTCATTGTACCCATGATTGTGTGTGTTTTAAATGATTAATGTGTTAGTTTGAATTGGTCGTGTCGCAACCACCGGTTTTGACGATGCAAAGTAACAACCTTTGTCAATAACAAGCCGTTGATTAAACGTTTGTAGTCGAATGTAGTCGTTTGCTGTCGGTTTTATCATTGTTTTTCAACAGATTAAAAAAATCTCCCATTTTGGTGGGAAAAATTTTTCACCGCTATTCCAGAAAAAAAGCGTAACTTTGCTCGTTTGAAACCGCAAAAGAAGCAGAGAAAATGGCAAACAAAACAAGAGTTCTTTTCGTTCAGCAGGAGATAGAGCCATATCTTCCTGAAACTCCTATGAGCCTGATGGGGCGCAACCTTCCGCAGGCCACGCAAGAAAGCGGCAAGGAAATCAGGATATTCATGCCGCGCTATGGCATCATCAACGAGCGGCGCAATCAGCTTCATGAGGTGATCAGGCTTTCGGGCATGAATCTCATCATCAACGACACCGACCATCCACTCATCATCAAGGTGGCCTCGATACAGAAGGCAAGGATGCAGATTTATTTCATCGACAACGAGGACTTCTTCTCGCGGAGGAAGTGCCTGATGTATGAAGACGGCGAGTTTTGCCACGACAACGACGACCGCTGCATTTTCTTCTCCCGTGGTGTAATAGAGACGGTGAAGAAACTCAACTGGTCGCCCGATGTCATCCACTGCAACGGTTGGATTTCGGCCCTGATGCCCGTTTACCTCAAGCGCGCCCTGAGCGTCAGGGACAACCCCTTGTACAACGAGTCGAAAGTCGTCTATTCCATCTTTGACGATGCCTTTGAAGCGACCATGAAAGCCGGCTTCGACAAGAAGATGAAACTGCCCGGCATGAACCCCAAAGACCTCAAGTACTTCAAGGAAGCCAACTATGTGAGCCTCACCAAGGCCGCCATCGACTATTCCGACGGCATCACCATCGGAAGCGAGAAAATCCATCCTGAAATCGAGGAATACCTGAAGACCTGCGGCAAGCCCGTGCTGCCGTTCCAAGGCACGGAAGAACATCCCAAGGCCTGCAACGACTTCTACGAAACCCTCCTCGGCAAACAATAAGCACGGCGGTTTTGAGTTATCCTTACCATAAATCGACAGCAAAATGAAACCACAATCTCATACCGCCCGAATCGGCATGGCCATTGTGGCGGGAGCCTTGGCCTTGTGCCTTGCCTCGTGCAAGAAGACTCCAGACGCCATCGGCAACAACCTGATAGGGGCAAGCAACATCATCGGCGTAGGCCACACCGACACACTGCCCATCAACAGCCATTCCTATATCGTCGACTCCATCGGAACGGGGAACGTCAGATACGGGCTGTTGGGCTGCATTAACGACCCCGTTTTTGGCCAAACGACCGCCGGATTCTACACGCAATTCCGCTTTTCATCGACTGGACAGAACTTCGGCAGCAATCCCGTGGTCGATTCCGTTGTGCTCCAACTGAGCCTCATGGGCATCTACGGCGACACCACTTGCTGGCAAACCGTCAATGTTTACGAACTCGCCGACACGCTTTCGTCGACCCAATCCTACCAAGGGCATTCCGAAATCGCCGTTGGCAACATCGATTTGGCCAACGGCCACCAGTTTGTGCCACACCTCAGCAACCATACGCAAGTGATTGGCACCGACACGCTCACCCAGCCCATCATCCGGATTCCGCTTGGCGTTGAGTTGGGCCAAGCCCTCGTGCAGCTCGACTCGTCGGTCTATTCGCAGCCCGAACTGTTCAAGTCGAGCTTCAAGGGGCTGTTTGTGACGGCTGCACCCGCCACGCAGAGCGGCGCGGTGTGTTCGCTCAACCTCACCAACAACACCTTGACACGCCTCCAGCTGTACTATCACGATGCGGCACTTCCTGAGAAACCCATGCGATACGACTATTACATCACCTCGGTAGAGAACTATTTCAACCACTTTGAGCACGATTATTTGCAAGGCGACGAGAGCTTCGTCCGGCAGGTGGTGGAAGGCGACACAATGTTAGGGCAAACGCGGCTTTATGTGCAAACCATGGGCGGCATCAGGTCGCGCATCCATTTCCCCAGCCTCGCCCAATGGGCCGCCTCGTTCGACGAGCAACACATTGTCATCAACGATGCCAAGCTGGTCATTCCCGCATCGCCCGACGACATCGACACGAGCCTGTTCAAAGCCCCGAAAAAGCTGGTGCTTACGGGCTTCAAGGAAGACGGCTCCACTTACATCATACCCGACAATTTTGAAGGCGACGCCTACTTTGGTGGCACTTACGACAGCAAGACACAAACCGTGAGCTTCCGCATCTCGGAATACATCGAACGGGTCATCCTCGGCAAGGAACCCGACTTCGGCTTGAGCCTCGGCATCGACGGTGGAAGCTACAACGCCAGCCGATGGGTCATCAACGGCCCCGAAGCCGCCAACGGACAAAAATTGCGCCTCGAAATCACCTATTCCATTGTCAGCGAATGAGATATGAAGTAGGAAACTTTGAATCTTAAATTTGAAATCTTAAATCTCGAACAATATGAAAAAAATGATTTTAGCCGCTTTGGTAATGGTCGGGCTGAGCTGCTCGGCACAGAAAGCAACAGAGAAAGAAACCGTCGTCGTCATCAAGACGAACATGGGCACTATCAAGGCCAAGTTGTATAACGACACGCCACAACATCGAGACAACTTCATCAAGCTGGTGAACGAAGGCTGGTACAACGGCTCGCCGTTCCACCGCGTCATCAAGGAATTCATGATTCAGGGCGGACAGAACAAGGACGGTCGCTTAGACCCTGGCTACACCATTCCCGCCGAGTTCAAGAGCAACCACTTCCACAAGAAAGGCGCCCTGGCCGCCGCTCGCCAAGGCGACCAAGTGAACCCCAAGAAAGCCAGCAGTGGCTCGCAGTTCTACATCGTGCAAGGCAAGGTGTATGACGACAAGTGGCTCGATATGTTCGAGAACCGCTCGGGCAAGGTGCTCTCGGCCACACAACGCCAAGCCTACAAAACCGTGGGCGGCACACCCCACTTGGACGGCGACTACACCGTGTTCGGCGAAGTGACCGAAGGTCTCGACATCGTTGACAAGATTGCCGCCGTCAAGACCGGCTACATGGACGTTCCCGTTGAGGCAGTGACGATTATCTCTGTTACGATTGAGAAATAAGGCTATTGGCTTAGGGCTACCAGCTTTTGGCTTCCCAACGAGCCAAAAGCCAGAGGCCAAAAGCCAGAGGCCAAAAGCCTAATACAATGAAAGAGAAAGTAGAAGAAATATTGAGCCAAGTGCGTGATTTCCAAGCCGAAAGCAAAGAGGCTTTGGAAAATTTCCGCATTACCTACCTGAGTAAGAAAGGCGTGATACCCGCCCTATTTGCCGACTTCAAGACCGTGGCACCCGAACTCCGCAAAGAAATGGGCATGAGGCTGAACGAACTGAAAAACATCGTGCAGGACAAGGTAGAGGAACAACTGCAAAGATTTGAGAGCCAACATACTAACGATGCCGGCTTCGACATGACCATGCCTGCCAACGAGATGCGTGGCGCAAGGCATCCGCTCTCCATCGTGCGCCGCGACATCAACGAGATTTTCGCGCACCTCGGCTTCACCATCGTTGAAGGCCCAGAAATCGAGGACGACCACCATGTGTTCTCTGCCCTGAATTTCCCTCTCG
>ONVP01000210.1 GCA_900321315.1 uncultured Bacteroidales bacterium | reverse complement strand
AAAATGCCACGACGTGCATAACTGCGAGGATGACGGTAATAATACTTTATATCTATCTGATTCCCAAAATAATCAGCAATGGTCATTTCCTTTGATGCCTGTCGTTTCTCCAAAACATCAGCCATAAAACCGTCTTTCTCTTCAAGATGACCTATCAGTATAAAGCGCTTACGTCTTTGGGGAACTCCACAAAAACTTGCATTAAGCACCGTTTCCGTCAATCCATAACCGCAATCCTTGAAAATCTTTCTTGCCTCAACCAACTTTCCTGTTTTCAAAATACGGTCAACATTCTCCATCACAAACCATTCAGGTTTGATGGCAGCAATAATCTTGGCATAACTGACAGTCAAATCGCCTCGTCCATTGTCTTCGTTCCGCTTACCCGCCGAAGAAAAATCCTGACACGGAGGGCCTCCGATGATCATTTCGGGATTGAACTTCTTAATTTCCTCGACCGCAGCCTCAACTTCCGACAAATCCTGCTTGATAACAGGATGGTCGAAATTGTTGTGATATACAATAATCGCATCCTCCCAATTATCGAACGCGGCAAGGATTTCGTATCCAGCTTTCTTGAAACCGAGGCTCAAACCTCCACAACCACAAAACAAATCTACTACTTTCATTTTCATTCGAATATATCAGGACTATTCACTAATACGGCATCAAATCTTCTTTCGGGACTCAACAAATCTTGACCGCCGCCCAAAATGATGTTCTTTATCTCATACTTGGAAATTCTTGGCTTGACAAGTTCATCGCACTTAAGGAAAGCATGGGATTTTGTGCCAGGCAATGCGAATGCCTTGTCGTTGGCCAAATTATAGGATTGCAAACGGATAATACGCTTATAATCAAACATGTCGTAGGTTACATAATCAAGAAGCATTTTGTAAAGCCAGATAATGGTTCGATGGAAACGGTTCAATTTTGAGATATTTGAACTATCTTCGGTACAGCACATTTGGATAATCGAAAGATTCGACCAAACGAAGACATCCAGACAGTCCTCTTTCAATCGCATTTTGTTCCCTTCAGTTCTCCAAATCGGTTGGACAATAAGGGGCTTCTGCTTTTCACACATATCAGTTGAAACTGCCATGATTGAAGCCAAAATCTGATTATAATGCGACAAAACCTCATCTATTTCCTCCCAATGGTTAATTTGCGGCACCTTCCGCAACAACGACCTCAAATGCTCCTTTTCTTCAATCGTATTGTAGTTGGAACAAATACTGCATGCCAAAAAGCAGATAGTTGGCGGACGCATCACAATTTCAGTTCCCCATTCTGTTTCTGGCAAATGCTTGGTCGTATTGTCAGGCAAGGCTGTTAGTTTGACTTCTAAGCCCGTCAACAACTCATTGGTCTTTTGGTTTAGCATCACCAAATCGATTTTTTCCCGTTCTCCTTGATAATATTTCTCGTATGGTGCATAACCAGCCTCAAAATTATAGTATGTATCATCGCTCAATGGGTCAATGCCAAAGAGTTCGTTACCGTCAATGTACTTGTGAACGATTTCATTTGATGGCATCGTGCAAATATAGACCGACTTCATGTTTTTGCTTGACATATAAGCCACCAACGAAGCAGGAAACGAGCTATTGAATTGGTTCTTACCCCAACATTCAGCCTTGGTGTAATCCCTACTCGAGTGTTTTTGGCCGAAAAGACCAGGAGTTTGCTTAATCGAATTATCTTTCATTTCATTCTAGTTTACACATTGATTCTCATGATGTCATCACAATTGTGATGACATAGTTTTAATTCTATACCACCGACTCATAAACCATCTTTATCTTCTTCGCGGCGGCTTCCCACTTGAGGCTGTCCACCTCGTCCTTGCCCTCGTCCTTGAAACAGTTGGCCAAGGTTTCGTAGTGGCAGAGGCCATAAATCGCATCAGCCAAGCCGTTGATGTCCCAGAAATCGACCTTCAAGGCGTGTTTCACGACCTCCGAAACGCCCGATTGCTTGCTGATGACCACTGGCACATTCAAGCGCATGGCCTCCAATGGAACGATACCAAAAGGCTCTGATATTGAAGGCATTACAAACACATCTGTCATGGCGAACATTTGATCCACAGCCTCACCTTTCAGGAAGCCCGTGAAGTGGAAATGACTGCCCATGCCAAGTTGCGCCACGCGGCGAATCATGCCTTCCAACATGTCGCCCGTGCCCGCCATCACGAAATGGATGCTCGGATCGACTTGGTGAATCTTGTAGGCCGCCTCGATGAAGTATTCCGGACCTTTCTGGTAAGTGATTCTCCCGAGGAAAGTCACCACCTTGGCATCCAAGCCGCTGCGCTCGTATTCCGACTTGGGCTTGTCGTTAGGCTCAACGGCGTTGTGCACCGTCACAACCTTATTCGGGTCGATGCCGTATTTCTCGATGACGATGTTTCGCGTCAGGTTGCTCACCGTGATGACGCGGTCGGCGGCCTCCATGCCCCGGCGCTCGATGGCATACACGTCCGTGTTGATATTCTCGCCCGAGCGGTCGAACTCGGTGGCGTGCATGTGCACCACAAGCGGCTTGCCTGTGGTTTCTTTCGCCGCGATGCCTGCCGAATAAGTCAGCCAGTCGTGGGCATGAATGACGTCGAAGTCGTATTTCGTGGCCAACGACGAGCCAATCAGGGCGTAGCGCGCCACCTCCTCCATCAGGTTCATGCCGTATTTGCCCGAAAACTGGTAGTTGCGCGCAAACACAGAGCCGGTGCGGTTGAAGTTGTCCACCACACTTTGTCCTTCCATTATTCGCGCGTATTCCTCCGGCCCGACATACGGGATGATGTTGGAGCCGATTTCCATATACTGCACACGCTCCCAATAGCTGCGGTTTTCCTCGTGATCGATGTCGATGGTCACGTCGCTGGCGTTGAGCAGGCGCACATTGGTTTCGTCTTCGTCGCCGTAGGCACGGGGCACCACGAAAAGCACGTCCACATCGTTCTTGGCCAAGCCTTTGGTCATGCCGAAGCAAGCCGTTCCAAGGCCGCCGGTGATATGGGGCGGAAACTCCCACCCGAACATCAAGACTCTCATTTTGAGCCTCCTTTCTTGTTTAGTTCGTCAATCAAATACTTGAGGTAAAGCAAGGCTCCCACGCTCGTCGATTGCGAGATGCAACCACGCGCCTCGAAAGGCGGATTTCCATCATAAATCTCTGATACCGAACCGATTCCATTTTCCTTGATGGCAACCTCAAAGCCATTGTACAGGTCTTCCAAATAAGGCTGCGACGTTTTTCCAAACAGTTTCACCGACAAATCGGCGTAAAACGCTATCAACCAAGGAAATGCCGTGCCATTGTGGTAAGCCCTTTCGCGCTCGCTGTGGTTGCCGATGCTGATGCCCTTGTAGGCTTCATCGTTAGGCGAAAGCGAGCGTATTCCTCTCGTAGTCAGCAACTCGGAATGGGCAATGTCGAAAGCGCGTTTCTGCATTTCTTCGCTCATGGGCGTGAAAGGCAAGGCGGCGGCTATCATCATGTTGGGGCGCACCTGCGTGTTTCTCTCGTTGCTGTTCACGAAGTCGAAGAAACCGCTGCACTCCTTATTAATAAAGGTGTCAGCAAACGCGATTTTCACCTTGTCGGCCAAGACCTGCCATTTCTTCATGAGTGCACTCTTGGGGTCGGCGACTTTCAGAAGTTCCACAGCATAGCACAAGGCATTGTACCACAGCGCATTGACCTCAATTGCCAAACCCGTGCGCGGTGTCCACGGCTTGCCTTGGGCGAAGACGTTCATCCATGTGAGGGCCAAGTCGCGGTTGCCGGCATAAAGCAAGCCGTTGTCCAAAACATGCACGTTGAAATCGGTGCCCGCGATGAAGCTCTCTAAAATGGTCGTCATCGGCTTCTTGTATTTCTTCCAAATGTCCTTCTTGTCCTTGCCGAGCATTTTTTCGTAGAGTTGCAGCACATAGAAGAACCACAGCGGCGAATCGACGGCGGTGAAATACAGGCTCTTCTGGTAGTAGCGGTGCGGGAAAAACGGCCCTTGCATCCTGTCTATCAAATAGTCAAGCGCCTCCTTGAAGGTCTTTTCGTCGCCTTGCGCCAAAGCGATGCCGGGCAGCGAAAGGAAGATGTCGCGGCTACACGATCCGAACCACGGGAAACCTGCCCAAAGGCGCGTTCCCTGCGCGTCGCGGATGACGAACTGCTGCGCGGCCTTCAGCAGGCATTCTTCATAACTGGTTTGCGGCAGCAGTTTTTTCTCCTCCGCCTCACATTGCCGCTTGATGGCCGATGGGTTCTTCTCTGCCAAACTGGCCGAGAGAATCACCGAGTCGCCTTGCTTCATCTGTATCTCGAAAAAACCGCGTTCTTGTTCGCGGATGTAGAACATGTTGTAGTACCAATGCGGCACATGGGTGTATTGCACCGCCTTCGAGAACTGGATGAACAGCCGCGAATAGTCCTTGTAGAGTTGCCACGAGGCGCCGTTTTTCACCAACTCGACCTTGCGGCTCGCATCGTGGTTTTCGTGCGTCAGCATGTGGACGTTGCGGAAGGCCAAAAACGGCACCACGCGCAAGGTGATGGGCACTGCGGCTTCGCGCAAGGTGTAGCGTACAAAGAGCCGCGCCTCGCTTGCGGAGAATATCAGTTCCTTGTCAAGCACCACGTTTCCAATGCGATAGGTCAGCTTCGGCATCGGGTCGGCGGTGAAGTCGCGGAGGTATTTGTGGCCACGCGGGGCATAGACACCGTCAGGATACATGTGTACGCCGAGGTGGAATTCCTCCTTGTTCTCGATGATGGTTTCGTCGAGGCTCGACAGCAAGACATGGTTGTTGTTGTCCAGATGCGGCTGCGGAACAACCAGCAAACCATGGTATTTCCGCGTGTTGCAGCCAATCACGGTGGTGGCGAGAAAATCACCCAAACCATTGGTTCTCAGTACTTCATGGTTGAGCGCAAACTCCAGATTGACCAATTTCTTCTTGTCCCAGGAAATGTAACTCATAAGTGTTTTTCTTTCAAAACGACTTACAAAAGTAATGATTTTCTTTTATGCAAGCAAAAAAGAGAAAAAAGAGAAGAATTTTTCTTTCAGCAAATTTCCTTGGGGGAAAACGAAAGACGCCAGCGGTTGGGCTGGCGTTTGTCCATTCATTCGTTCTTTCCCTCGTTTTTCATCATTTCGATGAGAAACAAGTCATCGTTGATAAGGTACACATCGCAGTTCGAAACCTGTCCGGATTTCTTGAGGTTTTTGAATGCAGTCACTATAGCCGAACGCGACACTTTTTCCAGTACATTCGACCAAAAAATGATAAGGGTATATTTGCCATTGCCGCAAATTTCGGGATAGACACCCATATATTGGCTGAGGGTAATGCTTGTGCTGTCGCAATTCAACGGTGATTTTGGAGGGAACGATTCAAAGCGATGGTCATAATTCCAGTTTAGACCCAATCCACGCGCTGGCGCGGTGCAGTTCACATGGTACGAAACCAATTCGTTGCCATGGAAATACAATAATTGTATGGGCTGATACAATTTGTGCCTGTACCATTCCGTAGTGTCAAACTTCATAACTTCAAGGCTTTGCTCAGTCGTGCCAATTATGGGCGTAAAAGAGATGTCATAGGGCAAGCGTTCAATGAAGGTTTCATATTTGTCTGAATCAAATTGATCCATTTGATGGATGCCAGCGAAAGTTTCAAACAAAGACTGGCAACTCGAAAGAAAAACCGTGGCAATGAGTAGTATGAAAATAAATCTGTTTTTCATGGCAACAAGACATTATTGATGATATCCTTATCAGTCCCATGCTTTTCTTGTGCTTTTTCCTTGCTACAAGCGAAGAACGCCGTCGCAACAACGACGGCTGCCGCGCAAAGGGCAACCCGCAGTTTATTCAAATGTTTCATCTTTCTTAAGATTTAAGTTTGTAATTAATTTGGTTTGTGGCTGTGTGCTTCCCATCTCGCCCCAACCTGGCGATTCGGGGGTGTCGTGTTGTCTCACCGCCTATGTTTCGGATGCGCCCCGCCAACGGCAAGCCTGTGCAATGGCGAGGCGACTGGCCTGATGAACCTGTTCTTC
>ONVP01000160.1 GCA_900321315.1 uncultured Bacteroidales bacterium | reverse complement strand
ACCTGAAGTTTGAGGAACAACTGATGCAGTTGGCCGATGCCATCATCGACGGCGGCTATTATCAAGACTATGCTTGCTCGTTCTTCTCGGAGCACATCGGCAAGCCGATGGACCCCGAGCGCGACAACCAGAATTGGTGCGGTGCAGGCAAGATGCTCAGCGTGGATGCGGCTGGCAACCTCTACCCTTGCACACGCTTTGCGCAATACTCGCTGCGCGACAAGGAAGCTTGGATTATTGGTAACATCAAGGACGGCATCGACAAGAACAAGCTGCGCCCCTTCCTCACTTTGGACAGGACAACGCAAAGTCCGCAAAAGTGTATCGAATGTGAGGTGGCCAGCGGCTGCGCATGGTGTCAAGGCGAGAACTACGACGCGGCACAAACGCACACTGTGTTTGAACGCGCCACAGCCATCTGCCTCATGCACAAGGCAAGAGTGAGAGCCAACAACTACTACTGGAACAAGCTCTACCGCAAGCTCGAATTAGAGGACCTGCGCGAACAATACGAAGCCAACAAACGCGAAGTGAAACCCAAAATCTGTTAAGCCATGCTGCAATACCTTGTTATATTATTGGACGACACCAGCGTGGCCTACTGCCATGCCGACAATCCTCTGAAAAAAAGGCGTTTAATGCCTATTGAAACCCTCAAAAAAGGCATCCTTTTCGGGATGAAGCAAAACCTGATGATTCAGTATGTCTTCCCCGATTATGCACTGCCGAAAGAATACTCTGAAGTCATCGAGAGCATCGACAATGTGAAGATTTATCCTGTTGGCTGCAAGCCAGTTACAGGCATTGAAGACGGCAACGATGCCGATGTGAAAGTGGCGAATGAAGTCCCTGTAAAAGCGGAAGCCAAGAACTTGGTGCTTCGCCTTACTTTCAGCGAAATGCTGAAGCAAAAGGACGAAATTGCAAAGCTTTTTGCTTTGGGTGCAAGAATCAACCTTTGCATTACAGACGTGGAGCAATTCACGGACGAGCAAATTGAAGCTTACAAGCAAGTCTTGAAAGAGTGGAACACCGTTTTGCTCGACCTCTACAAGCAAGGCCTGTCTCCGCAATTTAACCTCTTGACGGACAGAATGATGCTTGACAAAATGCATAATTGCGATGCTGGCGTGAGCAACATCACCCTTGCGCCAAACGGGAAGTTCTATCTTTGTCCTGCCTTCTACTACGACGAGCAAACAAAGGTGGACAACCAACTGAACCATCACCAACCGACTTCAGACAATGCCGTTGGCGACTTGGAAAACGGCTTGGACATTCCCAATCCGCAACTCCTGAAACTCGACCATGCGCCCCTGTGCCGCAATTGCGATGTCTATCAATGCCGCCGTTGCCTCTGGCTCAACCGCAAGCTGACTTGGGACCTCAACACGCCCTCGCACCAACAATGCGTGATGGCGCATATCGAGCGCAACGCTTCTCGTGAACTCTTGGATGACATTCGTAAAATCGGAGAGTTCATGCCGAACATCGACATCAAGGAAATCAACTACTTGGACCCGTTTGAGGTCAGGAAGGAGTTTTGATAATCATGTATCACAAAACCCACAAAACTTGCAAAACTCAAATCAAATGCGGCTCCACAACCGTGTCGCCGCAGGGAAAGAGCCGGTTGGCGACTTTCACGTAGAAAATAGTTTTGAGTGTTTTGAAAGTTTTGTGATTAATCAACCAAACAAATACATCAACAATGAAAAAGAAAGTAGGTCAGGTAACCCCTGAAGAGAAAAACGAAATCCAGCAACTCTTCGAAAGAAGAAACGGCTTGAACGAATTGGCCAAAATCCTCAACTCCGACAACACCGAACTATACGAGAAACTCGTCAAGGACATGGGCGAGACTGGCACCAAGTTCCAAGGCTGGTGGGATCGCATGGCGCAAAAGTACCAATGGGAATCGGCAGAAAACGGCAACTGGGAAATCAACTTTGAAACCAACGAAATCTATCTTGTAGCATGACACTGTTATTCATAGGCACAACAGAACTTCTGCTCATCGCGGGCGTGGCCTTGCTCATCTTCGGCGGGAAAAAAGTGCCAGAACTGATGAAAGGCTTGGGCAAAGGCGTGCAGAGTTTCAAGCAAGGCATGAACGAGCCTTTGAAGGAAGAAAAGCCGGAAGAAGTGACGGATGAATCGCAAGCCGAACTCAAAGAAAACGACGGAGCCGGACAATAATTCCGACCCGAACTTGCTGACCTTCGGCGGACACCTTGAAGTGCTCCGCCGAATGTTGTTCCGCATCATCGCCGTGGTGATGGTGCTGGCTATTGCCGTGTTTTGCTTCAAGGACAAGACCTTTGAACTGCTCCTTGCGCCCAGCCAATGGGATTTCGTCACTTATCGCTATATTGAGGTTCTTCTGCACAAATTGGGTTCCAATTTCACTTTCAACCAGTTTCATATCAACCTGATTGCCACGGAATTGTCGAGCTAGTTTATGACGCATATATCAACGGCGTTGTATCTCGGTTTGCTCGGCGCTTCGCCTTACATCTTGATAGAACTGTTCCGTTTCATTACGCCCGCGCTTTACGAAAACGAGAAGAAGTATTCTGTGCAGGTTGCCATCACGGTTTATCTGCTTTTCATCATCGGGATGTTGATGTCGTATTTCATCCTGTTCCCTATCTCGTTCAGGTTCTTGGGAACGTACAGCGTCTCGGGAATGGTTGAGAGCAACATCACCCTGAAATCCTATATAGGTACTTTCACCACTTTGACCTTGGTTATGGGATTGGTGTTCCAACTGCCTGTCATTGCCTTTTTCTTGGGTAAGTTGGAAGTGGTAAGTTCCGAACAATTAAGGCAATACCGCAAATACGCCTTCCTCGTCATCATGCTCGTTGCCGCCATCATCACGCCGCCCGATTTGATGACAATGGTTTTGGTCACCATTCCGCTTTATCTGCTTTATGAGGTAAGCATTTTTGTGCTGAAGCGGATGGAACGAAGAAAAAGCTGAATCATCCAAACGTCATTTTCAGCCTTCCCATCGCCTCCTCCACCGTCGCTCTTGGGCAGGCCAAATTGATGCGGAAGAAGCCGCTGCCTGCCTCGCCGAAGTCTTTGCCGCGATTGAAACCTAATTGCGCCTCTTGGGTCATCTTTTGCCAAAGGTCTGCTTCTGAAAGACCATAAGCGTTGAAATCAAGCCACATCATGTAGGTGGCTTGTGGCTTGTGGAACTTCACTTTGGGCAGGTTGGCGGTCAGGAAGTCGGAGACATAGTCGATGTTACCTTGAACATAGTCAAGCAGTTGCGATAGCCATTCGTCGCCATAGGTCATGGCGGCTTGGGTGGAAACTTTACCAAAGATATTGCCCAAATGCGCTTCGAGGGCTTCCACAAAGCTCACGTATGTCTTGCGCAATTCCTCATTGGGAATGATGGCCGTCGAGGTGGCCAAGCCCGCGAGGTTGAAGGTCTTGGAAGCCGCGTGGAAGGTGATGCTGTTTTGCGCAAACTCATTTTCGAGCAAAGCAAAAGGATGGTGGCGGAAACCCGGCAATACAAGGTCGCAGTGGATTTCGTCGGAGATGACTAACACCTTGTTTTTCATGCAGATTTCGCCTAAGAGCAGCAATTCGTTTCGCGTCCAGCAACGCCCCACGGGATTGTGCGGATTGCAGAGAATCAGCATCTTGGCGGTCTTGGCTTGCTCGGCTAATTGGTCGAAGTTGAACTCGTAGCCGTCACCCCTATTAATTAAGGTGTTGTAAACCAGCTTGCGTCCGTGGCTGCCGACGGCATGGTGGAAAGGCGGATACACCGGCGGCTGAATGATGATTTCGTCGTCCGGCTTGGTAAAAGCCAGCACTGCCATCGTGAAGCCGCACACCACACCCGGCGTGAACGACATCCAGTCTTTGTGCGCATTCCAGTGATGATGGCGCAGAATCCATTTCCTAATCGCCTCAAAATAAGCCTCATCCTTGAAATGGTAGCCATAAACGGGATGCTCGGCCCGCTTGATGACGGCCTCGCGGACGAAGTCGGGCGTTTCAAAGTCCATGTCGGCCACCCACATCGGCAGCACGTCGGGATTGCCGAAAACCTGTTGGCGCAAGTCGTACTTAACGCAGTTAGTATCAGCGCGATTGATGATTTTGTCGAAATCGTATTTCATCGTTTGTGATTTTGTGGCGCAAAGTTGCGAAAAATTTCACTCACTTTTGGTGTTGCAACGAAAAAATATGTACTTTTGCAGCGCAAAACGGTTCTTTGTTTCATGGGGGAGTCGCATAGTGGCAATTGCAACAGACTGTAAATCTGTCCGGGAATCCGTTCGGTGGTTCGAGTCCACCCTCCCCCACGCAAGGCGTTGAGCAAATCAGGTCTGGTAGCTCAGCTGGATAGAGCAACAGCCTTCTAAGCTGTGGGTCTTGGGTTCGAATCCCAACCGGATCACAAAACAATCAAAACCCTATCTCTGGAAATCAATGAGATAGGGTTTTTCATACCCTTCCCACCCTCTTCCGTGTCAACCACGTGTCAACCATTTTTGAGATACGTTTTTCTCGTTCACCAAAACCCTATTAATTACGTACCCAAAAGACCTGTTTTTCTCACTGCGTTGACACGCCGTTGACACGCTTTCCTACCCACCCCCTGCTTAGGAGTGACCAAAATGATTACACCTAATTTTGGCTGATAAATCAAAAATTTATCACCATGATCTATTCAAGAAAACTTTTTCACTCGAGAAGATCCATCGACGACTTCTTGGCCGAAAACCTCCCCAACTGCATTCTCTATGAATGCCTCAGAAAGAACACCCTTCTTTCTGATGAGACCATCCTGACCGCCTTCAATGAGGCATATCAGACCTGCATCGGCGTGCTGGCCGAACCTGAGCAACAGTCCTCGCTCAGCGACAGCCTCGGCAGCTATGCCTTAAATGCGCCACAGTCCTCATTGCTTCGGCTCTGCTTCACCTATTATTTGCTCTCCTTCCACAAAGAGGCTCCCAACCTCACCCATTATCTTACCAACCTGAAGAAGATCCTCGAAGTGCGTTTGCCCGAAGTCTTCACTTTGGTGATGTCGACAACATCCTCGGTGGCACCATTGTTCCCCGACTCCGTCTCCTTTGATGACAATGCCTGTGAACCGCTTTTTGATAGAAGTCGCGATTGCGTCAAAGTCGCCAGCCTTATCAAAAAGGCAAAAGAGTTGTCAAAGTCTGATGCCGATATCTTCCTAAAGTCCCTCCAAACCGTCTTCGCTGAAGAAGATGGCGACTGGAAGGAACTCATAAGGATTGCCATCAAGCAGAACAATGCCCGCGTAGAACGGGCTTCCCTGAGCAGCCCTTATCGCATCGGCGACAGGCACATCACCGATTTCGTC
>ONVP01000024.1 GCA_900321315.1 uncultured Bacteroidales bacterium | reverse complement strand
CTCTTCCATCAGGAACTTGTCTTGGTTCTCCTTGCGGGTTTGGCTGTCCAGTCCGGCGTGGTAGGGTAGAGCGCGTATGTTGTTGACAGCCAGTGTTTCGGCCAGTTCCTCCACCTTTTTGCGGCTGAGGCAATACACGATGCCCGACTTGCCCGGGTTCTGCTTGATGTATTTGATGATGTCCTTGATGACGTCCTTGGTCTTGGGGCGCACCTCGTAATAGAGGTTCGGGCGGTCGAAGGAAGACTTGAACACCCTCGCGTCCATGATTTCGAGGTTTTTCATGATGTCGTTCTGCACCTTCACCGTGGCTGTGGCGGTTAGGGCGATGATGGGCAGCCCTTCGCAAATAGCGTTGATGATGGGGCGCAGGCGGCGGTATTCGGGGCGGAAGTCGTGGCCCCATTCCGAGATGCAGTGCGCCTCGTCGATGGCGACGAACGAAATCTTCAGCGTGCGCAAGAATTCCACTGTCTCGTCTTTGGTGAGCGACTCGGGCGCCACATAGAGCAGCTTGGTCTTGCCGTTCTTCAGGTCTTCCCTCACTTCGAGCAGCTCGGCCTTCGACAGCGACGAGTTCATCACGTGCGCAATGCCGATTTCCGTGCCGAAGTTGCGAATCATGTCGACTTGGTTCTTCATCAGGGCGATGAGCGGCGAAACGACGATAGCCGTGCCTTTCGACATCAGTGCGGGCAGTTGGTAGCAAAGCGACTTGCCGCCTCCCGTGGGCATCAATACGAAGGTGTTGGTGCCGCTAAGGATGCTCTTGATGATTTCTTCCTGGTTCCCCTTGAACTGGTCGAAACCGAAAACATCCTTCATCAGCTTGTGAATCTTCTGGTCATCTTTCTTAGCCATTAGGTCCTCCTTTTGGTATATTCCAAACTTTTGTGTTTCTTTGCAATCTATTTTGAAAAAGTGCGTTATGCTTTGGGCGGCTTTCCCGACCCCAAAACAGCAAAGACAAAGTTATAGCTTTTAAACCATACGGCGCAAGAATTTTTTTAGAAAAAATGAGAAAAAATCATGAAATAATGCAATTTGCATCGCAAATTATTGAAAATGAGGCTGATGCAATTATTGGATTGAGAGCACTTTTGACCGATGATTTCCAGAAAACGGTGGATTTGATCCTCGAAAGCAAGGGCAATCTGGTCTTTTCGGGCATCGGAAAGAGCGCCATCATCGCCCAAAAAGTGGCTGCAACGATGAATTCGACGGGCACAACATCCGTTTTCATGCATGCTGCCGATGCCATACACGGCGACTTGGGCATCGTTCGCGAAGGCGACATCGTGATTATCCTCTCCAAAAGCGGCGAAACACCCGAAATCAAGATGCTCGTGCCGCTCATCAAGCTGAGAGGCAACAAGATAGTGGCCATCGTGGGCAACCGCAACTCGTATCTTGCTTCACAAGCCGATTTCGTCCTCGATGTGACTGTGCCCGAGGAAGCCATCCCGGGCAGCCTCGCGCCGACGAGCAGCACCACCGCACAACTCGTCATGGGCGACGCGTTGGCTCTTATATTAATGAGGTGTAGGGGCTTCACCGCCGCCGACTTCGCCAAGTTCCACCCGGGCGGCGCACTCGGCAAGCAGCTCTACTTGCGCGTGAAAGACCTCTACATCCGCAACGAGCGCCCCGAAGTCGGCCCCGACGACAATCTCACCCGCGTCATCATCGAAATGACAGGAAAACGCTTGGGCGCAACGGTGGTGACTGAAAACGAGCAGATTATGGGCATCATCACTGACGGCGACCTGCGCCGAATGCTGATGAAATACCCCGACATTGAGAAGGTGAAAGCCGCGCAAATCATGACCTCCAACCCGAAAACCATCGACGACGAGGCTTTGGTGGTGGATGCCCTGCACAAGATGCGCGAAAACAGCATCACCCAACTGCCCGTCGTTCACGAAGACAAATATCTGGGGATCATACATTTACATGACGTACTGAAGGAGGGGATTTTTTGATTTCAGGATTTCATATTTCATATTTCAAGATTTCAAAATTCAAAATTCCGCATTCCTAATTCCACATTCCTAATTCCGCACTAAAATGAAGCTTTGGACACAAGATTTAATCAAGAAATACAAGCAGCGCACGGTCGTGAAGGGCGTGAGCGTTGAGGTCAATCAGGGTGAAATCGTGGGCTTGCTTGGCCCTAACGGTGCCGGCAAGACGACGACATTCTACATGGTGGTCGGACTCATCAAACCCAATTCGGGCAAGGTTTTCCTTGAAAATCAGGACATTTCCGACATGCCCATGTATGAGCGCTCTCAGAAAGGCATCGGCTATCTGGCACAAGAGGCCTCGGTGTTCCGGCAGATGAGCGTCGAGGACAACATCGCCTCGGTGATGCAGTTCAAGAAAGGCTTGAGCAAACAGGCACAGCGCGACAAATTGGAGTCGCTTTTGGACGAGTTCGGCCTGCAACACGTCCGCAAAAACATGGGCATACAACTCTCGGGCGGCGAGCGCCGGCGCACCGAAATCGCCCGCGCCTTGGCCGTGGATCCGAATTTCATCCTTTTGGACGAGCCGTTTGCCGGCGTAGATCCCATCGCCGTGGAAGACATCCAGCGCATCATCTTCAAGCTGAAGCGCAAGAACATCGGTGTGCTCATCACCGACCACAACGTCCACGAAACATTGAGCATCACCGACCGCGCCTATCTGCTTTTCGACGGCTCCGTGCTCATGTCAGGCACCCCCGAAGAACTCGCCCAAGACGAGCATGTCCGCGAGGTTTACTTGGGACATAACTTCAT
This sequence comes from uncultured Bacteroidales bacterium, assembly GCA_900321315.1. GTDB lineage: Bacteria > Bacteroidota > Bacteroidia > Bacteroidales > F082 > Limimorpha. Next base: position 13,587 of record ONVP01000024.1, on the reverse strand, counting down.
TTTGCACAAGAAGGAACTATAGTCTATTCCATTTTTCCCCCAAAGAAAACCGACAGCAAAACATAGAGCATCATCACGAAGGGCAGGGCGAGCCAGCGGAAGATGATGTAACTGGCAACGGCGACGAGCAGGAAGATCCACCTGACTTCGTTGCCTTTCCATTTTGCTGACTTCATCTTGAAAGAGAAAAACCGCAGGTTGCTCACCATCATAAAGCTGAAAATGAGCACGATGCCTGCGCAAGGCCAAAAACCTAAACTGCCATCGGTGAGATGGTCGGCTTGGGCGAGGGCCAAGGACAGCGAGGCCATGAAAATGGCCATGCCGGGTGCGGGAATGCCACGAAACGTGGTCTTTTGCGTGTCGTCGATGTTGAACTTGGCCAAGCGGATGGCCGAGAAAACGGGCAGCAGAAACGCCAAGCAAGGCAACAAATCCAAGCCAAATAAGGTGATTTCGGGATGCTGGGCGCGGCTCATCAGCCAGTGCATGATGAACCCGGGTGCCACACCGAACGAAACCACATCGGAAAGCGAGTCCAAATCCGCGCCGATGGGCGAGTGCGCATGGAGCAACCGGGCGGCGAAACCGTCCAAAAAGTCGAACAGTCCGGCCACGAAAATCATCAGCGCCGCCATGACGGGCCGACCCGAGGCGACAAAAAGGATGGAAAGGCAGCCCGAAACGAGGTTGCCGCAAGTGATGGCATTGGGGATATGGCTTTTGAGGTTCATGGTGATGGAATTTATGCGTTGCAAAGGTAGCTTATTTTGCATTTGGAAGCGAGAAAAGCCGTATTTTTGCGGGAAATTTGGACAGAAAGCCATGCAGCACCAGTCTTATCCTATACATCAAGTTGCGGAAATTATTGATGGTCAAATCATTGGAAATCAGTCTGAAAGGCAGATACGAGACCTCCTCATCGACAGCCGCCAACTCATCGCCGCCAAGCAGGCCTTGTTTTTCGCCGTCGTCAGCACGCGCAACGACGGCCACAAATACATCAAGGAGCTTTATGACAAAGGTGTTCGTGCCTTCGTGGTGAGCCGATTGCCCGACCCTCCCTGTCCCGAGGCGGCTTTCGTCGTCGTTGAGAACACCCTGAAAGCCTTGCAGACCTTGGCGGCCTACCACCGTCAGCAGTTCGACCTCCCCGTTATCGGCATCACGGGCAGCAACGGCAAGACCATCGTCAAGGAGTGGCTGTTCCAGATGCTCAGCCCCGACTTCAACATTGTGCGCAGCCCCAAGAGCTACAACTCGCAGGTGGGCGTGCCGCTCTCGGTGTGGCAGATGAACAAAGACAACACATTAGCCATTTTTGAGGCGGGCATCTCCGAACCCAACGAAATGGATGCCTTGCGCGACATCATCGCACCCAAAATCGGGGTGTTCACCAATGTAGGGCAAGCCCACGATGAGAATTTCATCAGCCGCGAGCAGAAAGCCGGTGAGAAGCTGAACCTCTTCACCAAGGCAGAACAATTGGTGTATTGTATGGATTATTCTGAAATACAACAAGTTATAATAAATTCGGGAATCGCGCAAAAGGTCAAGCGCTTCACCTGGAGCCGCAAGTTCGAAGAGGCAGATCTGTTTGTGAAATCTGTGACGAAAGACGAGCATTCGGCGCGGTTGGAATGTGTTTATGGTTCTGAAATCCATGAGTTTACGATTCCATTCTCCGATGATGCATCCATCGAGAATGCGCTTCATTGCATTGCCGTCGAGCTGCTGTTGGGGCTTGCGCCCGAATGCATTGCTGAGCGGATCAAAGGCTTGGCATCGGTTGCCATGCGCCTCGAGATCAAGGCGGGAATGAACAACTGCACCATCATCAACGATTACTACAATTCCGACATCAGTTCGCTTTCCATCGCCTTGGACGTGATGCGGCACCAGCACCAGCACCAGCACAATGCGGTGGTTTTGTCCGACATCCTCCAAAGTGGGCGCAACGAGGCCGACTTGTATGCCGACATCGCCCAACTGCTTAAGAACAAGGGCGTTGAGATGCTCATCGGCATCGGAGAGGCCATATCGCGACAAGCCAAGATGTTTGAGATGGAGAGCCATTTCTTCCCCAATGTGGCTGATTTTATGAGGCATTTCCCTTTCTCGAGGTTCAACAACCAAACCATCCTTTTGAAGGGCGCACGCGCTTTCGAGTTCGAGCAAATCGGCATGGAGTTGCAGGAAAAAGTGCATGAAACCGTGCTGGAAATCAACTTCAACCATCTCGTCGGCAACTTGAACCACTTTCGCACGAAAATCAAGCCTGAAACCAAACTGATGGTCATGGTGAAGGCTTTCGGCTACGGCAGCGGCAACCTTGAAGTTTCCAATGTGCTCCAATTTCATAACGTTGATTATCTGACGGTTGCATTTGTTGATGAAGGTGTTGAGCTGCGTCGTGCGGGCATCAACCTGCCTATCATGGTGATGAGTCCCGAAGTGAACAGCTACGACAATATCATCAAGTATCACCTTGAACCTGAAGTGTTCAGCTTCCGCAACCTGTCGTTCATTGAGAAGGCGGCGGGCAATATGGCTTTGCCCGAGGCGCATCCCATCAATGTGCACATCAAGCTCGACACAGGAATGCACCGTTTGGGTTTCTCGAAGGACGAGCTGCCCGAGCTGATTCGCCGCATCAAGGCCAATCCGATGCTGCATGTGAAGAGCGTGTTCTCGCACTTGGCCACTGCCGACAATCCTGCCGAGGACGAGTTCACGTTGAGCCAAATCCGCAATTTCGAGGAAAGCAGCCAAATGATAGTGGATGCCTTTGAGCACAAGGTGTTGCGCCACATCCTGAACACGGCGGGCATCAGCCGTTTCCCGCAATACCAGTTCGACATGGTGCGCCTTGGCATCGGCTTGTATGGCGTGCCTGCATGCGAGGCCGACAAGGGCCGTTTGCAGCCTGTCGTTTCACTGAAAACCACCATCAACCAAATCAAGCAGATTCCGGCGGGCGACAGCATCGGCTACAACCGACATGGGCGAGCAGAACACGACATTCGCATAGGCATCGTGCCCATCGGCTATGCCGACGGCCTTTCGCGATTGTTGGGCAACGGCAACGGCAAATTCTATGTGAACGGCTATCAGGTGCCCGTGGTGGGCGACATTTGCATGGACATGTGTATGCTCAACCTCACCGATGCCGAAGCCACAGAAGGCGATACAGTCGTTATTTTTGATGCCGAGCACGATATAAAGGACATTGCAGATGCTTGTCAGACAATTCCTTACGAAATCTTGACCCGCGTTTCGCAACGAGTGAAGCGGGTGTATTTCCAAGAATGAACGCAACTTGCACAATGAAAACACAACACAAAAATAATATGAAAAGGACATTTTTTTTGCTTATGATGCTGACAATGAGCGCAACTTTGGTTGCTGCACCAGTAACGCTGCAAAGCCCTGACGGTCAGCTGGAACTGAGATTTGAACTGCGCGACGGGGTGCCTTATTATGCCCTCGACCGTGCCGGAAAACCCGTCGTGCTGCCCTCCAAGATGGGCTTCACCCTCGAATGGCGCGACGACCTCGCCCATGCCTTCGTGCTGAAAGACACGCAATACAGCACCTTCGACGAGACTTGGGAACCCGTCTGGGGCGAGGAGGCCAAAATCCGAAACCACTACAATGAGATGCTCGTCACTTTGGAGCAACCCATTGGTTCTGTGGGAAGTATGGATGAATCGACGCAAAAGAAACCCACCGTCATGCAGGTGCGTTTCCGCCTTTACGACGACGGCCTCGGCTTCCGCTACGAATTTCCGATGGAGAACGCCTTGGTCTATTTCTGGATCAAGGAGGAACTGACCGAGTTTGCGATGGCGGGCAACCACACGGCGTGGTGGATTCCCGGCGACTACGAAACGCAGGAGTACAACTACACCGAGTCGCGGCTGACGGAAATCCGTGGCCTTTACGACGATGCCCATTGGGGCTGCGGCTGGCCGTGGAAGAACTTTTCGCCCACGGGCGTGCAAACCGCCTTGCAGATGAAAACCGCTGAGGGTCTGTATATTAACATCCACGAGGCCGCCGTTTTGGACTTCCCGACCATGAACCTCGACTTGGACGACCAAAGCCTCGTGTTTCGCGCCCATCTCTGCCCCGATGCCACGGGCTACAAAGGCCGCATCCAAACGCCTTGCCACACGCCTTGGCGCACAGTGATGGTCTGCACCTCGGCCACCGACGTGCTCGCTTCGCGCCTGATTCTCAACCTCAACGAGCCTTGTGCCATCGAGGACGTGTCGTGGATTCACCCCGTGAAATACATGGGCGTTTGGTGGGAAATGATTTCCGACAAGAGCACTTGGGCCTACACCAACGACTTCCCCTCGGTGAAATTGGGCCAAACCGACTATGCCAAAGCCAAGCCGCATGGCAGGCACGCGGCCAACAACGCCAACGTGCGCCGCTACATCGACTTTGCCGCCGAAAATGGCTTCGACGCGCTCCTCATCGAAGGGTGGAACATCGGATGGGAGGATTGGTACGGCAAGGAAAAAGACTTCGTCTTCGACTTCCTCACGCCCTATCCCGACTTCGACTTGCCCGCACTCAACAATTACGCCCACCAAAAAGGCATCCGCCTGATTATGCACCATGAAACTTCTTCATCCACAATTAATTACGAGCATTGGATGGAAAAGGCCTACAACCTGATGAACCAATACGGCTACAACGCCGTGAAGAGCGGCTATGTGGGCAAGATTCTGCCTCACGGCGAGGGTCACTACAGCCAGCCCATCATCAACCACTACCATTATTGCATCACCGAGGCGGCCAAGCACCACATCATGGTGAACGCCCACGAGGCGGTGCGCCCGACGGGACTCTGCCGCACATGGCCCAACATGATTGGCAACGAGAGCGCGATGGGCACGGAGTTCCGTGGCCGCATCAAGCCCGGACACGCCACGATTTTGCCCTTCACGCGCTTGCAGGGCGGCCCGATGGACTACACGCCCGGCATCTTCGAGACCGACATGGAGAAAAACGCCCATTGGAACAAGGGCGACCTGATGCGCCACACCATCTGCAACCAACTCGGCCTGTATGTGACTTTCTACTCGCCGCTGCAAATGGCCGCCGACTTCCCCGAACACTACGAGCCGTTCATGGATGCCTTCCAGTTCATCAAGGATGTGGCCGTCGATTGGGACAAGAGCCTGTATCTTCAAGCTGATCCGGGAGCCTATATCGTGACGGCGCGTCACCCGAAAATCGCCACCTTGAACAAGGCCGCCGAGGGTGTCGGCACCTTGAAAGACGGAAAAAAAGGCGTGGTTTCAAACACCACGAAATTCGTCTATGCCTTGCCCGACGACGCTTCGATTGAAGACCTTTGGCACTCACAGCCGCACGACGTGTGGTATGTGGGCGGCATCACCGACGAGAATGCCCGCGAGGTGACGGTGAAGCTCGACTTCCTCAAGCCCGGAGTGAAATATGAAGCTACCATTTATGCCGATGCAGACAACGCCAGCGGATTGCCAGGCGAAGGTTACAATCCACAAGCCTACACCATCACGAAAAAGACGGTGACGAACAAATCGACTTTGAAGCTACGGATGGCACCTTGCGGCGGCTTTGCGGTTTCGCTGCGGTCAAAATCGAATTGAAAACCAAGAGCTTTCGACATGCACACCTACCGTCACGAAGTGAAATATTACGAATGCGATCGCATGGGTATCACCCACCATTCCAACTATGTCCGTTTCATGGAGGAGGCTCGCGTCGATTACCTCGACCAGTTGGGCTACGGTTTCGACAAGATTGAGGCCGAGGGCGTTTTCTCGCCCGTGGTTTCCATCCAATGCAATTACAAAAGCCCCACCACCTTCAAGGATATTATTGACATTGAAGTGAGTATCAGTCTGTTATCCGAAATGCGGTTTGAGTTCAACTACCTGATGCAGTCGGGCGGCAAAACCGTTTGCATGGGCCAAAGCACTCATTGTTTCGTCGAAAACGGTCGCCCCATAGCCATCTCCAAAAGGCTTCCGAAGCTGTTTGAAGCCATCGGAAAGGCGCAAGCCGCTCCCACGATGCATGAGGACGGTGGTTGAAAAAAGTGACAGGCACCGTGTTGCCCCAAGGGCACAGGTTCATTCCAGGCTGTCGCCGGTTTCGCTGCTGCCTTCCTTGGCTTGCCGCTCAAGTTCGAGTTTGCCGAAGCGCAGGGTGAAACCCGCCGAGATGTAGCGGCTGTTGAGCATCTTGCGCGTGTTGTCGCTCAGGAAGTACGGGTTGGTGTTGGTGGAGCCTGAGCCAATCGTGGCACCCCAATTGAAAATGTCTTGAACATTGACGAACACCGACAGTCGGCGCTTGAAGAAATCGCTGCGCAAGCCCATGTTGAGGAAATAGCGTGCCTTGCGCTCGCTCATCAGGCCGATGGTGGGCGAGTTGTAGTTGGCTGAAGCCGTAACTTGCAGTTGGTCGAAGAGTTTTGCCCAAGTGTTGAGGCGCACGCTCCACGACCACTTGTCGCGCTGGTCGATTTGGTGAACGCCGTTGCGGTCGTATTCCATGCGGTAGCCGTAGTCGTAAACATTGGCAAAGAGGCGCACGTTGAAGAATCCCGTCGGACGGTAAGTCATGTTGAGCGAGGTGCCATAGCGCCACGAAGTGCCCATGTTGTATGGCATGGAATAGCTGACGATTCGGTCAAGATAGTCGTCGTATTCGGCATCGGTGAGCGAACTGACTTCGTTGGTGCTCCAGCGGCCGTAGGTTTCAATGCCGATGTTGCCGAAACGTTCGAAAAACTTCTGCCAGCCGGCTTCCACGTTGTGGGTGTAGCCATTCTTAAGCCCCAAGGGATTGCCCGTCGAATAGCTGTCGTCACCATACCTGCGGAAGGTGCTGGTTTGGTCTTCTCTCGGGTGCGACATTCGCATCGAATAGTTGATTTTCCAATTGTGCATGGATTCGGTGCGGTAGGTCAGGTGAACCGACGGGCGCACATTGAGGAAATACAGTGTGCTGTCGTCGGCAAAGGGCATCTCGCTGAAATAAGCGTAGTCAATGCGGTCGGAGCCTAAACCCAGTCCTGTGCTCAAAGTGAAGCCTCCCCAACGATGGGTCCAATTGACATCGCCGCTGATGCCTGTTTCGGAGCCATTGAAGTGGTAGGTGCGAAGCAGGTCGATGCTGTCATAATTGAGGCCACCGTCGTTGGAATAGAAGCGCTTATAGTCGCTGTTGCTCATCTGATGGTCGGCACGCAAGCCGTAGCAGAGTTCGCCGTCGTCGCTGTAGGGGCGGTTGTAGCGTGCGTCGAGATTGAAGCCAAAATCGGTTTGGTCGCTCAACAGGTAGCGGTTTTCATCAAAGTCGGTGTAAACATCATACAGGCGGTTGTTGTAGTAGTTGGAAGCGTTCTTGTTGAATCGGGTGTTCAGTCCGATGCGGAGATTGTGTCCCTTTTCGTCAAATTTTTTGGTATAGTCGGCACCAAAATGTCCGAAGCCGAATTTTGAAATGGTGGTGTCGCCCATGCTGTAGGCCAAAAGGCTGTCGATGGGCTGCAAAAAGAAGGTCTGCACCTCGCGGCGGCTGCCAAGGCTTCTGTTGTTGTTGTAGAAGCCACCGGCATCGAAGGAGATGTCGCTCGTGGAGTCAATCTCATAGTCGATGTTCATGAAAAGGTTGCCGCTGATGCTGCGGCTGTCTTCGTTTTGCGACGCGGTCTTGTACCAAACAGAGTCGTATAATCCTTCAATAGCGGCATCTTCGCGCTTCAGTTCCCAGCTGTCGGTGGTGTTGATTCTGTTGCTGTAGCGTCCCGAGGCGAAGAGGTTGACGCTCAGTTTTTCCTTCTTCCACATGTAGCTGATCCACGGCGAGACAAAAGGCTGGTTGGAGCCGTTCACGCCAAAGCTGACGAACTGGTTGCTCTTGATGTGTGCTGAGGTGACAATGTTGATAACGGCTTCAGCGTCAGTGGCATACTTGGCCGATGGGTTGGTGATGGTTTCGATGCGTGCGATGGCGTTGGCGGGCAAGGTTTGGAGGTAGGTCTTGAGGTTCTCTTCGGTGAGTTTGGAGGGCTTGTCGTTCACCCAAATCTCCACGCTCGACACGCCGCGCAAGGTGATGTTGCCTTCCACGTCGACTTCCACTCCGGGCGCGTTCTGCAAGGCATCCTCAGTCGTTCCCGTTTGGATGGACGGGTCTTCGCTGACGTTGTAAATCAGTTTTTCGCCTTCCATGGCATACAAGGGCCTTTCGGCGGCCACTGTGACTTCGCCCAAGGAGGTTACGCCGGGATTGATGCGCAACGTGCCCAAATTGGTGTTGTTGGTCACCGTGAACGGATGCAGGTAGTTCTCATACCCGATGGCCGAAACGCGCAACACGAAACTGCCTTGCGGAACGTCGTCGATTTCAAAAACGCCGTCCATGTTGCTGATGCCGCCTTTGACAAATTCGTTGTCGATGGAATCGAGCACGGCAAGGTTGACAAACGGCATATACTCATTCGTCTTGGCGTCGCGCAACACGCCTGCCACCGTGAACGTGTCGCCCTCGCGCACTTTTTTCTTGGGTTTCACATTGGGCATTTCGCCTCCGTTTTGTCCCCATTGGCGGTCGCCGCCGAATGGGGGACGGCCTCCTGGCGGTCGGCCACCGGGAGGCCTGCCGCCGGGAGGTTGTGCCATGCCTATAGCGGAACTTAATGCCAAAATAAAGGAAATCAGCAGTTTAAGTGTTGTTTTTGCGTTCATCAATGGCTGTTTTTAGGAGTGTAATCATCCATTCAGTGCTTCTGCGCCGCCCACAATGTCAATCAGTTCGCTGGTGATGACATTTTGGCGTGCCTTGTTGTATTGGATTTTCAGCTCTTGCGAAAGTTGTTCCGCGTTGTCGCTGGCGATGTGCATGGCGGTCATGCGCGCACCATGCTCGGCGGTGTGCGCGTCAAGCATGATGGAATAAAACACTGTGCGTACCACCTTGGGAACCAATTGGTTGACAAAGGTTTCCTTGTCAGGCTCCACCAAATAGTCGAGACTTTTGGCCTTGGGCAAAGTGTCGGTTTTGAGGGGCAAGACCACCTCGTGCTGTGGCGTTTGCACTCCCGCGTTCTTAAAGTGGTTGTAGATGATTTCCACGCGATCCACCTTGCGCTCAAGGAACAAATTGACCATCAAGTCGCTGAGTTCCATGGCAAAGTCGAATGATGGCTTGTCGGCTGCCGGTTCGTAGTATTGCACCACAGGAATCTGCCAGCGCTTGGCATAGTCCTTGATTTTCTTGCCCGATAGGTAGACGGCAACATTCTCTTTACCAAGGCTTTCGGTGTGCTCGTCGTAGGTTTGTTTGAGAAGCTTGCAGACGCTTGAATTGTAAACGCCGCACAAGCCGCTGCTCGACGAGAAGGCGATAAGCGCCACTTTTTTTGTTTCCCGGTTCTCCGCCAAAGGGATGTTGACTTGGCCTTCCAAAGAGCTGAGATAGTTCGACAACGCCTCGCTGAGCTTGTTCTTGTAGGGGACGAAATTCAGGGTGGCGGATTCCGCCTTCTTTAGTTTAGCCGCAGACACCATCTTCATCGCGCTCGTGATTTTCTGCGTCGAGGCGACGGAGGTGATTCTGGCCCGTATTTCTTTTAGTGATGCCATTTTTTAATTGAGAATTGAAAATTATGAATTGAGAATTATGGATTGAGAATTGACAATCAAACGATGTCCAGCCATTGCACAATTGTCAATTCCCAATTCTCAATTGTCAATTATCCATTAAAGTGTTCACTCAAATTCAAAGCCTCTTCCTTCAGCACGGCCTTGATGTCGTCGTCAATCTTGCCGGCCTTCAGTTGGGCCATCACGTCCTTGTGCTTCACCTCCATCAGGTCGAGGAACTGTTTTTCAAACTCAAGCACCTTGTTTTCAGGCACTTTGCTCAACAGTCCGCTGGTGCCGCAGAAAATGATGGCCACTTGCTTTTCGACGGGCATGGGCGTGTATTGCGGTTGTTTCAGCAGTTCCACGTTCTTGCGACCTTTGTCGAGGATGGCCAAGGTTGCGGCATCGAGTTCGGCACCGAACTTCGAGAAAGCCTCCATCTCGCGGAATTGGGCTTGGTCGAGTTTCAGGGTGCCGGCCACTTTCTTCATGGACTTGATTTGGGCATTTCCGCCGACACGCGACACCGAGATACCCACGTTGATGGCAGGACGGATACCCGCGTTGAACAGGCTGGTTTCCAAGAAGATCTGTCCGTCGGTGATGGAAATCACATTGGTCGGGATGTAAGCCGAAACGTCGCCGGCCTGCGTCTCGATGATGGGCAGGGCAGTAATGGAGCCGCCGCCTTTCACGATGTCCTTGAGACTCTCGGGAAGGTCGTTCATCTGGCGCGCCACGTTGTCGTTCTTGATGATTTTGGCGGCGCGTTCGAGCAAGCGGCTGTGGAGGTAGAAGATGTCGCCCGGATAAGCCTCGCGCCCCGGAGGACGGCGCAAAATCAGGGAAACTTCGCGATAGGCCACGGCTTGCTTCGAGAGGTCGTCGTAGATGACCAAGGCATGGCGGCCCGTGTCGCGGAAGTACTCGGCGATGGCCACGCCCGCATAGGGTGCGTAGAACTGCATGGCGGCAGGGTCGGAGGCAGTGGCACTGACCACGATGGTGTAGTCCAAAGCACCGTTTCGTTCCAAGGTGTTCACGAGGTTGCGAACGGTGCTACCTTTCTGTCCTACAGCAACATAGATGCAGTAAATCGGGTCGCCGTTTTTGAAGTTCTCTTTTTGGTTGATGATGGTGTCGATGGCGATGGCGGTCTTGCCCGTCTGGCGGTCGCCGATGATTAGCTCACGCTGTCCGCGCCCAATGGGAATCATGGCATCGATGGCCTTGATGCCGGTTTGCAGCGGTTCGTTGACGGGTTGGCGGAAGATGACACCCGGAGCCTTGCGCTCCAAGGGCATCTCGTAGGTTTGGCCTTGGATGGGGCCTTTGCCGTCGATGGGGCGACCGAGGCCGTCCACCACGCGCCCTAACATTCCCTCGCCCGCCATGACGGAGGCGATGCGTTGGGTGCGCTTCACGGTTTCGCCTTCCTTGATGCCCTCGGTGGGACCGAGCAGCACCACGCCGACGTTGTCTTCCTCAAGGTTGAGCACCACGCCCATCGTGCCGTTCTCGAACTCCACGAGTTCGTTGGACTGCACTTTGTCCAATCCATAGACGTGCGCCACGCCATCACTCACTTGCAGCACCTTACCAATCTCCTCAAACTGAACTTTGTTGCTCATGTTCTGGAGTTGCATTTGCAGGATGCTCGATATTTCACTTGATTTGATGTTTGACATATAACTTTGTTTTTGAAGTTTGTTGTTTATTTCGTTATCACTATTTTCCCGCTCTGCACATGCTCCCCGCATCTGACGGCATAGCCATAAACGCCAGCGGCCAACGGGCGCAGGTCAAGTACCTTTTGCCCTTGGTTGCCGTTTAGTTCGGCAGTCATCACGGCCACACCGAGGGCGTTGGTGAGGGTAAATGTCGCCTTGGTTGCGCCTACGGGCAGTGTGTAATCGATGGCAGCCCAATTGTTGGCGGGGTTGGGGCTGAGGCTTGCGCTGAATCCCAAAGCCTTGTTGAGCAGCGAGGGGTCGGGGGTTGCGGCGCTGCCGCGTCCGCCGTTTGCCTCGGGCATTGTCGGGCACGACCATGCGGGGACGCGGCTGTCCGACAGGCTTTGGAGCAAAGCCTCGGCCATCGCCCTTGAAGCGCCTTGCCCGTTGTTGGCGATGCCTTCCACCATCGCGGCCTCGGCCTCTGTCAGCAGGAGCGTGTTGCGCCCCTCGCCGTAGAGCGTCTGGTACAGCGACAACAGGCTCATGTAGTCGTTGTGGTCGTTAAGTTCGCCGCCTTGAAGCCCGTAGAGTTCCGGGAGCGATTCTGCAAGGGCCAATGCGCTGCCGAAGTTGCCCTGCTGCACGAAGGAGGCCACGGCCAGGCGGTCGGCGGCGAGGCTCTCCATGTTGCCGAGCCAGGCGCGGAGTTCGGCATGGTCGGCGAGGGTGTCGTTGAGGTTGCTGCGGACGATGTCGCCGGCGGCGAGGTCGCGCTCGTGGGCGTAGCGTCCCATTTGTGCGAGGAGCGCGGTGCGGGCGGTGGTGCCGGAGGCCATCTGGCGGAGCAGGTCTGTCATGTATTGCGGCAAGGGGTTGGCCTTGTTCTCCATGTAGCGGATGAGGGTGTCCTTCTTGAGCTCGTCGGGGTTGGCGGCGAGGATTTCGAAGAGGACGGACTCGGGGAACAGGTCGTGTCGGTCGGCGGCGGCGGTGAGTGCTTCTTGGGAGAGGTACGGAGAGTGTCCGAGCAGCTTGGAGCGGAGCCTCCACAGGTCGGAGGGCGCGGCCGTGTTGATGTCGGCGGTCTCGGCGGCGGTGCTTCCTCCGTCGATGCGGCTGTCGAGGATTCTGCCGAGGCCGTCGCAGGCCGCCTGCGCGGCGAGGAAGCCTTCCTCGATTTCGGCCTTCTGGCTGGCTGACCTGAGCGGGCCTTGGCCGCCGTAGTGCGGGTGGCAGGGGTTGGCGTTGCCGGTGGGATGGGGCGTCACGCGGTGGAGCAGGCCCTCGTCGGGCGTTTGGCCGTTGCCGTTGGCATAGTGGTGGTAGTCAAGCGTCTGGTCGCCGCCGTTGTGGATTGTGGAAGTGCCACAGGCTGCCGCTGAAGGTGTTGCCGGCGGGCAGGGTTGCCGAGCCTTGCTGCTGCTGTATGCCTGTCGGGCCGCTGCCCTCGTCGAGGACGCAGAAGTCGATTTGGTTGTTCGCGTTGGTGTTGCAGGTGTAGGTGAGCCCCGAGCCGCGTCTGCTTGCCAGATGGTTGGAGGCTGCCGTGTTGTTGGTTTCCGAGGCGAGGTTGCCGCAGGTCAGGCCGTCGAAGGTGTTGCGGTAGATGTCGTTTGCGCCGTGCGAGTCGCGTATGGCGATGCCGTGGGTTTGGCCCGCGTTGGGCTGCGCCGTGCGGAAAGTGTTCTCCTCGATGCAGAATCCCGTGACGTGGTCGGCGAGGATGCCGTAGGCGCAGGGGTCTCCGCAGCCGATGGCGAAGTTGCATTCAAGGACGGTGGCGAAGCCGGTGTTGAGGGCGTATATGCCGCAGGTGTTGTCGCGGAACGAGGCGTTGCGGACGGTGAAGGAGTACGCATTGGACCCGTCATTGGAGGCGTGGATGCCACGGTAGAAGCCGGTGAAGGAGCAGCCTTTCAGGTTCTCGTCGGGGCAGGGATTCATGGCGGTGTTGCCGTTGCCTTGGTCGCAGTAGGCCGTGGCGGAGAAGCCGGCAGAGTAGGCGGCGATGCCGGCGCAGTGGGGCGAGACACCCGAAACGGAGCGGTCGGCGCGGAAGTCGCAGCCGGTGAAGTTGATGCCGTTCACGTCGGCCAGGTCGATGTGCTTGTGGAAGGTCACGGTGCCGAGGTAGCCCTCGCCGATGGTGAAGGTGCAGTTGCGGAAGCGGCTGTTGTAGAAAGTCGTCTTGCCGTTGGCGGGATCGTAGTTGGAGTAATGCAGTGCGTGTACGGCCTTGGCGCAGTTGCGGA
>ONVP01000294.1 GCA_900321315.1 uncultured Bacteroidales bacterium | reverse complement strand
TCAACATGGCATCGGTCATCGACAACCTCGCCCAGAAGACCAAGCGCGACTATGTGCTGACCTGCTGGATGCACTCTCATCCGGGCTTAGGTCTGTTCCTCTCCAACCAAGACCTCATCGTACAGCAGCAGCTGACCTATTCCGACCATCGCAACCGATTGATTGCCATCGTCATAGACACCAACACCCCCGACTTCAAGGTGGGCTTCTTCACCTCGAAAGCCGACGGCAAGATGAACAACAAGGAAGAGGTGAAACGGTGGTTCTCGTTCGAGGAGATCTACCGCCAAAGCCGCGAGATGAGCCGCAACCAACCGGCACAAACCCAGAAGGAAGACACCCCCGATACCCGTCACGACTGCTTCAACATCGCCCTGAACGACAATGCGATTGGCCATGTCGGCTTTGCGCCCCGTGCCATCAACCAAATCGACCATGCGTTGTATTCAGGCGTGAAGGGCGTTGTAGGCTACTTCTACGGCGAGGCGGGAAACCATTACCTGCAAGTGGGCTGCTGCCTGCCCTACGAGAACGAGGAGAAACTCGGTTGCCTCGTTTTCCACGACGGCCTCACCGAATCGCAATTAGCCAACTACGCCAAAGACATCGAGGGGTGCCGGTTTTTCATCAACAGCTCTTCCGACGACAAGTTGGCCGTTTGGACGAGGAACGAGCAAGGCGGTTATGCCCATGCCGGCGAAACCACATTGGCTCAAATGAAAGAATGGATTAGAAGAAAAAGAGTATAAAAGTTAGCATTATGAAACGCATATCATTCGTATTTTCAAGTCTGTTGTTGTTCTGCTGGTCGGCTTTTGCTCAAGTCGAGATGGAGTTCGGAACAGTAGAGGCAACAAAAACCAACCGCTTCGTCGATTTCAAGATGATGCGCGACGGCAACAAAGTTCCTTATTTCGGACTGATAGGGGACGACTGCAAGTGTTACGAACTCGTCAATGGCGACACTGTTGAGATTCGCATCGACAGTCTTGTGGACATCAGCAGCGACAGGCAGGTGTCGCACAACCTGAGCATCGTCATCCTTGCCGACCAAGGCATGTCGCTCACCGAAAGCGACTACCTTAAGTTGAAGGAGGCCATTGTTTCCTTCGTTGACGCGCTCCCGCCCTACGTGAAGGTGTACATCGCCATGATGGGTACCGATGTCACGGAAACAGAACGCGTATACCCAGGCGAGAGCATCCGCTCCTATGTGCGTCGCGACAACATGGTGGAAAAATCCGACAGCGAGAAGTCCATCTACGCCTCCATCATCTCCAAAATCCAAGAAATCGGCAACCTCGACGAGGACGACTGCTTCTATCCCGATGTGCGCCACAACGTGGAACTCGGGTCCGACACGGTTTCCGACAAGATGCTCTTCGTGCTGTCGGGTAAGGTGGAACAAGACGAGGACGAGACTTTCTTCCGCGACAAGTTGCTCTTCAACAATCCCGATTACCTGACAATTCCCGACAAGCTGAAGGCCATCTATTGCGTCTATTTCGGCAACGAACTTGACGAAGAGATGGAGAACGAGTTCAAATTCATGTGCCATCGCACCCCCGAAGGCCGCTTCTATCCCAACTACTTCATCGACTCGCTGAAGTATGTGTTGCTGGGTGCCATCGATTCCATCGCCATGGACTATCGGATGTACTATTCGGTGGGGGAGAAGATGACCTACAACGGCCAGCCCCTCTCGCTCCATGTCAGCATCGACAAGACCCATGCCAAAGGCATGAAGCAGTATTCATTCGGCTCGGCCCTGAATCCTGTCACCTTTGTCCCTACCGAGGACTCCTCGGTGGCCAAGAGCAGCTGGACAGGACTTTTGTTCGGCCTGCTGCTCGGCATCGGGCTGATCGTATTGGCCTATCTCATCATGCAATTCCTCGTGCCGTGGCTGCAATACAAGCTCTTCCTGAAGAAATACGTGAAGAAGTTCAACCCCGCAGAGGTGCAGGAAGACGGAAAGGATGTGGTCTTGCAACAATGCTATTATTGCAAGGACAACTTCATGGAAGGCGACACCATCGTCACCAAATGCAAGCATACCGTGCACTGGGAGTGCTGGGAGGAGAACCGTGACCGCTGCCCTGAATACGGACTCAACAGTTGCAAGGAAGGCATCTACTTCTACAACCGCAAGCAGCTCACCGACGAGCGCAACTCGCCCTATTTCACCTCTTGGCTGCTCTACGGCTTGGCAGGAGGCCTCATTTCATGGCTGCTCTTCAAGCTTATCCCCAGCAACGGCTTCTTGGGTGGCGTGCTCCGCTGGATCATAGGCCTGTTTGAGGGTCCCGACAGCACCCACGCCAACGAATACCTCCAGAAGTTTCAACCTCTGCTGCTGTGCGGCCTCATCATGGGCTTCGTCATCACCTTCCTTTTCAGCTATCTGATAGAGTTCCGCAAGAAGACTTGGAAGATCATGCTGCTCATCGCCGCAAGGTCGGTGGGCAACGCCATCATCGGTTGCCTGGCGTTCCTGCTTGGCGCCGTGGTGATCATCGCCTTGGGCAAGTACAGCAACTGCTGGTGGATCGATTGGGTTCCGTGGCTTTTCTTTGGCTGTAGCGTCACTTGGCTGCTCTCGTTCAAGTCCGACATCGAGTTCAAGGAAGCCATCCTCGGCGGACTGATTTCGGTAGTGCTCAGTTTCGTGGTCATCTATGCCCTTGGCTCGTCGGTGCCTGCCGTGGGCGTGCTGGCCTTCATGATCTATGCTGCCGGCTTGGGCGCTTCCATCGCCGTGGTGCACCACACGTCGGAGAACTATTACCTCCACATCGAAGGCCCCACCAAGGAGCGCGACATCGCCATCTACAAGTGGATGAACGTGGCAGGTGGCTCCAACCGTGTAACCATCGGCAGCTCGCCCAACTGCGTTATCGAGATGAACTGGGACGACAGCGACCAAATCCGTGAAAAGCAGGTCGAACTGTATATCGACAATGAACATCCCTATTGCCGAGCGTTTACTGAAGGCACGACCTACGGCGACGAGCAGCGTGTCCTCAAGGAAAGCCACTTCACCATCGGCAATACCAAATTCACTTATATCGAAAAGGACAAATAACACAAAACCAGAATGATATGAAAAAGTTATTGCTTATTCTCGTTATGTCAACCTCGGTCGCAACCGCTTGGGCACAATCGCAAATCTCAACAGTCAGAGGAAAAACCAAGGACGGCAAGACCATCAAAGTGGAGTATTACCAAGGCACCGTCGAAGATGTCATCCAATCGGTGAAATACCAACTCGTCGATGAGTTGCAGGCCAGCGTGAAGGAGCTGCAAGGAAAGACCAAAACATTGCAAACAAAGTTGGAAACAGCTGAAAAGCAGGTCAAGGATTTGCAGAAACAAGTGAACAGCAATGCCGGCAACTCAGGCGAAGAACAACGTTTACGCAACCAACTTTCCGAAAAGGAAAAGGAAGTCAATAAGCTGAGAAACGACATCGCCGACCTTAACAGCCAGATTGAAGCCTTGCAG
>ONVP01000186.1 GCA_900321315.1 uncultured Bacteroidales bacterium | reverse complement strand
TGGCTCAGGTGGCGAGCAATCGCATCGACCAGATGCAAGACCCTGAAAAGAGTATCGACCAGGCCATTATTGACTACAAACGATTGGGCTACAGCGATGCTTGGATCAATCAGCGCATCAAGTCAATAGAGGTTCGCAAGGAACTTACCGACGAATGGAAACGTACAGGAGTAAAAGAAGGATTGGAATATGCCTCGCTCACCGACATCATCACACGTGAATGGAGCGGTTTCACAACGAAGGAGTATAAGCAATTCAAAGGTTTGAAAAAAGAGAACCTGCGAGACAACATGACCAATCTTGAAATTGCCTTCAACATTCTCGCGGAAGCCTCGGCCACGGAACTATCAAAACAGCGAGACCCTAAAGGTTTCCGACAACAAAAACAAATAGCCAAAGATGGCGGCAGTGTAGCCAAAGCCGCCCGCAACCAACTGGAAAGACAACTGGGACACTGCGTTATATCGCCCGCAAAGGCCAGTGACTATTTGCTGCCAGAACAAACCGAATCAATAATTGACGAAGAAAATAGTTAATGTTTGAAGCATGAACAGAAGAACATTCAACGAATACCTTTCGGACGGCAATTTCCACGAGCTGTTCATTACGGAAATGGGCTGGAACAACCCACAAGGGCAAACGCTCTTCGACATCACCGTGGATGAAACCTCATTCGAGTTTCATTTGATTGCCGAACGCAGTGGCTTTCAAGTGCTCACTTGTCTCGTGGATGCGGTTCCCACTTCCTCGTTTTGCAAGAAGCTCGACACACGTTTGCGCCGCTCCGCCAACGATTATATCTGCATCTTTATGCAAAAAGGCACATGCCATCATCTGTGGGCAGTGCCAGTAAAGAAAGTGGAGAAGCGCGACATTGTGATTGTGGAATATGCCAGCGCACAAGCCGCCGATTTCCTGTTTGAGAAAATGGAAGGCTTGTCGTTCGATTTGGACGAGCGCACCACCATCATGGATGTCGTGGAACGGGTGCAGGCCGCTTTTGTCGTCAATTCGGAAAAGATCACCAAGGATTTCTATGCCGGATTCAAGAAAGAGCATACCAATTTTGCCAAGTTCATTTCATGTATTGATGACCAGATTGCCGATAAGGATAACCGCAACAAGCAATGGTACACTTCGGTGATGCTCAATCGTTTGATGTTCTGCTATTTCATACAGAAGAAAGGCTTCTTGGATGGTGATGTGGACTATCTGCGACACAAACTGGAATGGACGCAACAAGAGCGGGGCGAGAACCGCTTTTTCAGCAGTTTCTACAAAGGCTTTCTGACAACCCTGTTTCATGGCGGCTTGAACGCGCCCAAGCACGACCGCAGCTTTGAGGATGTCTATGGCCGTATTCCCTACCTCAATGGCGGCATGTTCGATGTGCATCAGTTGGAACAAGACTATGCCGGTCTCGACATTGCCGATGATGCCTTCATCAGCCTGTTCAACTTCTTCGACAAATGGCATTGGCATCTCGACGACCGCCTGACAGCGACAGGCAAAGATATCAACCCCGATGTTCTGGGATACATCTTCGAGCAATACATCAACGACCGCGCCCAGATGGGAGCCTACTACACCAAGGAGGACATTACCGAATACATCGGCCGCAATACCATTGTGCCTTACCTGATGGAGGCCACACGCAAGCATGATGAAAAGCCTTTCAAACCCAATGGCGCAGTGTGGCAATACCTCAAAGAGAGCAGCGACCGCTACATCTTCGATGCTGTAAAGAAAGGTGCTGGTTTGGCGATTCCCGAAGAGATTGCCGTTGGTATTGATACCACAAAGCCCAACCTGCTTGAACGTCGCTCCCATTGGAACGACCGCACACCAGAAGCGTTTGCCTTGCCCACCGAGATTTGGCGCGAGACCATCGAACGCCTCAATCGCTACAACGATATTAGGACAAAAATCGAAAACGGGCAGGTCGTTGAAATCAACGATTTCATCACCTACAATCTCGACATCCGCCAATTTGTGGCTGATTTCCTAAACACCACCAAAGACCATCTGTTCATCAAGCATTTCTACGCCGAGTTGCAGAAGGTGACCATTCTCGACCCCACTTGTGGTTCAGGTGCATTCCTCTTTGCTGCGCTCAACATCTTGGAGCCTTTGTATGAGGTCTGTATCGGTCGTATGCAGGAGTTCCACGAGCAGAACCCCAATCTGTTTAAGGATGAGTTGCAAGAGATTGAGCACAAATATCGTAGCAATATCCAATACTTCATCTACAAGAGCATTATCCTACGCAATCTGTATGGCGTGGATATTATGGTGGAGGCTACCGAGATTGCCAAGTTGCGGCTGTTCCTGAAAATGGTGGCCGTGGTGGAGGTTGACAAGCGCCAACCCAATTTGGGACTTGACCCCTTGCCCGACATCGATTTCAATATTCGTTGTGGCAATACCCTTGTGGGTTATGCTACCAAAGCGGAACTGGAACGCGACTTGAGCTTTGCTCGAGACATTTTGGAAGAGTTGGCCAATCAGGAATTAAAGCAAAAGTTGGAGAATGAGATGGATATAGTGGCGCACACCTATGAAATGTTCAAGCACATCCAACTTACCCAAGACGATGATATGGCGGCTTTCAAGAGTGCCAAAAGCAAACTGAAAACCCGCTTGAAAATCTTAAACGACTTGCTCAACCGTCGTCTGTTTGTAGCCACAGTGGGCGAGAATGCTGATTACGAAGCATGGCTTGGCTCGCACCAACCGTTCCATTGGCTTGCTGAATTTTACGAGATTATCAATGGCAATGGTGGGTTTGACGTGATTATTGGGAATCCACCGTATGTGGAGTGTAATAATATTGATTACACAATTAGTTTTACAGAATCATCATACTCTAATTTGTACGCATATTGTTTAGAAAGATGTTCTCAATTTGAGAATGAACAATCGTTTTGTGGAATAATCGTCCCAATGAGTGTTACTTCCATTCGAGAATATTCAAATATCCGTCATTGTCTGATAAATGAACATCATCGCTTATATTTCACAAACCATTCCATAAGGCCGCAATCATTGTTTACAGGGGTTTCTCAAAGGGTGTCTATTATTATAATGAATAATGCATCTACTGATACAGTTTTATATACGACAAACTATCTTCGAACTAAACATCAACCAAATTTGTTTAAGACTTTGAAATATCAAAAGGCTGTTTTTGATAATACTAGAGGTGACATTATCCCAAAAATAGGAGATTCTGTTTTTTCATCGATATTTTCAAAAATACATTCCAAGAAAAAGGATATTATGATGCATTGCAAAGCTAGTTCTTCTGAGCGTTTATATTTCAAAGATTATGGAGAGACATATTGGGTTTTCCCTTTCAATTTTGATCCTTGCTTAACACCAGTAAAATCATATAAGACGTTGTCTTTTGATATAAATGTGATAGATGAGATATTTTCAGTGCTTAACTCATCAACATTCTACATTTTTCATACTGCAATTTCTGATTGTTGGCACTTGGGTACTTGGCATCTTTCAGAGTTTCCCATCAGTATTGAGGATGTTCAAGTTCCAATATCTACAAAACTTGCTAATTCGATGAAGGATAATAGGATTATTCGATTTGACAAACGGGCAGGTGGTGATATTTATGAGTATAAAATATTTAGATCCAAGCCCATTATCGATGAGATAGACAAGGTGTTGGCAAAGCATTATGGTTTCACGGAAGAGGAATTGGATTTCATCATCAATTATGACATCAAGTTTCGGATGGGGGATGAACTGTATGAGGAATAAAATTGTTATCTTTGCAAAAAATTAGAATAAAAGAAAAGTAAAATGAAAATCATCATTGAAAACATTGGGGTGTTCAAATACGCAGAGTATGAAATGGCGGATTTGACCATTATTTGCGGTAAAAACAACACTGGAAAGACGTATGCCACTTATTGCCTGTACGGCTTTCTTGATTACTTTATTCGTGGCTATAATGTTGTTTTCCCGCAAGAACAAGTTCAGAAACTATTGAATGATGGTACATTAAGTATTAGTCTTGATTTCACACAGAAAGATTTGGACAAGTATTTACAAGAAGCGTGCAAAAGATACCTTAAATATTTGCCTAGGATATTTGCTGCACAGGACAAATACTTTAAAGACACTCGTATTCAAGTCAAACTTGATATGAATGAGATTGAGATTCCAACAAAATTCGAACATAGTTATCGATCCGACAAAAAAGATTTTCTTCAAATCGTAAAATCCAGTGATAAAAATGAGTTGTTGGTTAGTTTGTTAATCAATGATGAGGAGTATTTGGACAATGCTTCTTTCAAATCGACTGTTTCAAGAATCATTGGAGATGCCTTGAAAGAGATACTTTTTTCGAAAGTCTTTAAAGATTGCTTTATTGCAAGTGCAGAAAGAACGGGAGCTGTTATTTTCAAGGATGAATTAAATGTTCAAAAGAATACACTTCTTAGAGAGGTTGCTCATTCAGAAGAAATTGACATAGAGGATATTGTAAACAAGATTTATAATACTTCTTACGCGCTTCCCGTAAGAAGAAGCATTGATTTTATCCGAAATCTTGATTCCATCTCAAAAGAAGATGGTGACCTGTACAAAAAACACCCGGAAATTATCGAAGAATTTCAAAAAATTGCAGGAGGAACATATAAGGCTTCTAAGGAAGGACTTTATTATTATCCCAATATGTCGAAAACGACAAAACTATCTATCGGAGAGAGTGCCAGTTCGGTAAGGTCGTTGTTGGTGATTTA
>ONVP01000027.1 GCA_900321315.1 uncultured Bacteroidales bacterium | reverse complement strand
GATGCAGGGCTTTCCCTTCCACATAAACCACAGGTTCTTGTATCTTCCTGGCTTATAGACATCCCGATAAAGCTGCCTGAGTGAAGTATGTGCGTCGGCGGAAGCACCGAAGGGCAGGAAGAAAGCCACTTTGGGTGCCATCATGAATGCCAACTACCTGAAGGAACGTCTGCAAGACTACTTCCCGATTCTCTATACTGGCAATCACGGTCACGTGGCCCACGAGATGATCCTCGACATCAACGGCATCAACAAGGCAACGGGCGTGGCCGCCATCGACATCGCCAAGCGTCTGATGGACTTCGGCTTCCACGCTCCTACCGTGGCCTTCCCCGTACACGAGACCTTGATGGTGGAACCCACAGAGAGTGAGCCTATCGCCGAGCTCGACCGCTTCGTCGAAGCCATGATCCAAATCCGCAAGGAAATCAAGGACATCGAAGACGGCAAGGCCGAGAAGGGCAACAATATCATCAGCCACGCGCCTTACACCGCCGAGATGCTGATGGCCAACGAGTGGAACTTCCCGTTCACTCGCGAAGAGGCCGGCTTCCCGATGAAGAGCGATGTTCAGGACAAGTACTTCCCGCATGTCACCCGCATTGATGATGCTTATGGTGATAGGAATCTGGTTTGCAAGTTCAGCGCGGAATGATTTGGTTCACGCAGAATGCGCAGAATACGTAGAATGAAAAACGCGACCGATTGGTCGCGTTTTTTTTCTTCTTAATTGGCTTCAGGCCATTCATCATCACAACACAATTCCAGATTTCCGAAATACAAGGCATTCAATGGAAAACTCAAGTCAGCATGTTTGCCCCAAATAAGATTGCCATTGCGCAGCCAGAATTTTTTGAACTCTGTCTTTTTCTTGTACTTATTGTATTGAGGATGAGGATGTTTTTCAAAAAAATCGCTAAAATCGATGGTTTGGGTGCTGCCATGACTAAACAATAACGATAACATCAAACCGTCCACATACTCTACATTATCAATACTAATCTGTCTCATTTCAACTTGGTTTTAATATCAGTGCATCTAACACGTTTTTTATAAACGAAGAAAGAAACCCATTTGTCCACAATTTCTTTCCAATACTTCTCAATGAACTCAATGGCAGTTTTCTCATCTTTTCCTGTCAAGGGTTTTCCTTTATGTCGTTTCTTGATTTCAACCAAATCGCCATCCACAATAATCAAATCGAAGATGGTCATTCGGTCTTGATGCTCAACATGAACATGAATAGGCTCGTGTTCTTGAGAATAGAACGAGAAAATGAATCCGAAATAGGTATAAATATCAGGCATGATTTTATCTTTTTCTGCTGCAAAGGTAAATATATTTTCTTTACCGCAACCCAAAGTTTTATATCTTTGCCACCAACTCCCGCCCAACTTCATGAATCGTATCGAAAATCATGTCCATTCGGGCTTTGCTGGTTTTTCTTGTCAATATCAAAATCACAATTCTTTTGACAACAAGAATTGTCGCAAATGCAAATGTTGGATTCCCTGATAATCCTTGTTCTCATACAATTCATCCATGGAAACGACATACTTCGGATAGTTGTCCTTTATCAGCATCAAATTGCCGAACTCGCGTGAGACGGTTTCCTCCGATGGCAACAAATAAGCGACCTGAATATAAACGGTCCTCTCATTCTTTCTTGCCACAAAATCAATCTCGGCCTTTTGCAGATAACCTACAGTCACCTCAAAACCGAGACGCACAAGATGCAGATAAACAGCGTTTTCAATTATCTTTTCTATGCTTCGCGCCAAACCGCCTTGAACCAACGAGTTTCGGATGCCAATGTCCTCGAAATAAAACTTGTCGTTCATCTCAAACAAGCGTTTCCCATGAATGTCGTATCGATTTACGCGATGGATGATGAACGCATTACACAAATAATCCAAATAGTTGAGTATCACCTTTGTGGAAGAATCCACTTGTTGGCTTTTCAGGTATTTCACAATGCTGGTGGCGGAAAACGGCTTGCCAATATTGTCGCTGACAAACCGCACCAAGTTTTTCAGCAAGGAAACGTTGCGTATGTCTTCACGCTCAACTACATCTTTCAAGATAATTGTGTTGTAAACGCTTTGCAGATAATCACTTACAAGGTCTTTCTCCTCAAGGCCAATACGGCTCAACTGCGGCATACCCCCATTGTTCAGATAGGTGACAAGCGAGCGGTTATCGTCGGGCAACTGGTGGAAAACAAGAAATTCGGCATAATCGAGACTTTGAATGTGGTATTCGACACAACGCCCCGATAGATAAGTGCTCAATTCAGAAGAAAGCATCTTGGCATTGCTTCCCGTAATGACAATTTCACAAGCCTCGCGAGTGTGAAGACTACGCAATGTCAACTCAAACTCGCTAATGTTCTGCACTTCATCGACAAACAAATAGTTTCTTCTGCCAGAAATGAGACGAGATTCCACATAATCCGTCAATTCCAAATGGGAATGAATGAAGCCAAATTGTTCATCATCCTTATCCACATAAATAATGTTATCGGATTCATTTTCAGCTAATTGATTGATGATTTGCTTCATAATGAAACTCTTCCCTACCCTACGCTGTCCGGTAAGCGCAATGATTAGACCCTTGCCAAAAAGCCGCATCACCTTCTCGGTATAGTCCGGACGATTAATGATTTCCATGCTTGATTCTATTGATTTGAGAATGCAAAATTAGAAAAATTTGTGGAGTAAAAGAAACAAAATGCTGTTTTTTATAAAATTTGTTTCCCATACTCCACAAACCAACAGAATTTTAGTTGCGATTTTTCTGTTTTACACCGCCGCCAACTCCCGCCAAACTTCACGAATCGAAACGAATAAACCTACATCGATTCCAGCAACCGCTCCAAATTCCCTGTCAAAAAATCCTCAACGGGAATACCGCCGCTACCTACGACAAACGACAGCTTAGGCTGGAACTTCTCTTTGAACAATGACAGGCCTTTGTTGCTCGTTCTGTGTCCGCTCTTGACTTCGATGGCCAAGCACTTCCGATTGTATTCCAAGATGAAATCCACTTCGTCGTCACGCTCACGCCAATAATACATCTTGAACCCCAACTCGTCCGCTTGGTTGAGGAGGAACATTCCGATGGCTGATTCCACCCAACGCCCCCACTCCTTTGGATTCGTGAAAGCCGCCTCGTACTTCATTCCCGATTGCACCGAGAGCAGCGCAGTGTTGTAAACCATCAATTTAGGAACGGAGTTATACTTCCTTGCCGTATCTATGGCAAACTTTTGCATCCCACACAGCAGCATGGCCTCATCCAAAGTGTTCAGATAATTGGCGAGCGTGGTCACATTGCCCGCATCCTGCAATTGTCCCAACATTTTGTTGAGTGAAAGTTCCTTGCCCGAATAGGCACATCCAAGGTCGAACAGTTGCCGCATCAGCACGGGCTTATATACCGTCTTGGTCGAAAGCACATCCCGCTCAATGGCTGGCGCGACGATGCTGTCCAAGATGTAGTGTCTCCATCTCCGATGGTCTTTAATCAAAGCCGCTCCGCCGGGATAACCACCATAGTAAATATACTGGTTGAGATCAAAGCCAAAGGCATCGCGCATCTCGGCAAAGCTCCAATGCGCCATGCGTATCAGCTCGAAGCGTCCTGCAAGGGTTTCTGTCAGTCCGTCTTTCAGCAACAGTCGCGAAGAACCAAGCAGCACCACTTTCAACGGAACATCGTTAAACGTATCCGCATCCCATTCTTTTTTGACGGCTTCGCTCCATTGGTCAATCTTGTGCACTTCGTCGATGACCAACAGGAATTCCGAAACTTGCAGCATTTCCATACGGGCACGAGCGGCTGCCCATGACTCGCTAATCCAAGCAGTGTTTTCAGGCGGTACATTGTCTGCGGTGAAAAACAAATATGGTATGGAACTATTCTGCAACACTTGTTTGACCACGGTGGACTTGCCCACCTGTCGTGGTCCCGCCAGCACCTGGATAAAGCGGCGAGGCTCTTCGATGCGCGATTGTAGTACTGAAAATTGAGGTCTTTTGAACATAATCCTTTGATAATTTGGCTGCAAAGATATACAAAATTCTCAAAAGTGCGTTACAAAATTCTCAAATCTTCGTTACAAAATTCTCAAAAGCCCATTACAAAATTCTCAAATCTTCGTTACAAAATTCTCAAAAGTCCATTACAAAATTCTCAAATCTCTGTTACAAAATTCTCAAAAGTTCATCAATCCCACCCTTCAACGAGTATCTCAAAATTCTCAAAGACAATCACTTCGCCAGCAGTAATCTTCGCCCGCTTGCGGGTTTCCACTTCGCCGTTGCGGAGCACCATACCCGCCGTGACAACTTCTTGCGCCTCGCTGCCAGAATACACCACATCACAGGCTTTGAGCAAGGAGATTAAAGGGATAAAATCTTCGCCTTCGCGGAGGGTGAAGCGGATTTGATTCAGTTTCTGTGCCATAGTCGTTGTGTTTTGTTGCCGCGAAAGTACGCATTTTTCCCGACGCGCCACAAAAAAAAGCCGCTCTTTTTGGAGCGGCTTTCGCGTTGTGGCAAGACAAGATTATTCAGCCTTAGGCTCTTCCTCTGCCTTGGGAGCTTCTTCAGCAGCGGGAGCTTCCTCTGCCATGGCTTCTTCCTTGGCTTGGGCTTTCTCCTGCTTCTTCAGGTTCTCTTTCAGTCCGGCAAGCACTTCGAGGTCGCCGAGGGTGCTGCGCTCAATGTTGTCATTGATTTGCTTCACGGCACGCTTGGTTTGCTTGGCGGCCTTTTCAGCGGCCTTGTCTTCGGCATTCTTGACTTCCTTCTCTTCCACCGCCTTGGGCAGCGAGAGGATGATTTTCTTGCTTTCTTTGTTGAACTCAATCACCTTGAAGTCGAGGCAGTCGTCAACCTTGAGGTTGGAGCCGTCTTCCTTCTTCATGTAGCGGCTGGGGCAGAAGCCTTCCACGCCGTAAGGCAGGCTGACAACCGCGCCCTTGTCGTTGGCGCTGATGACGGTACCTTGGTGCATGGAGCCGACTGTGAACACAGTCTCAAACACATCCCACGGATTCTCCTCGAGCTGCTTGTGGCCGAGGCTGAGGCGGCGGTTCTCTTGATCGACATCGAGGACGACAACTTCGATGGTTTCGCCCACCTTTGTGAACTCGGCTGGGTGCTTGATCTTCTTCGACCAGCTCAGGTCGCTGATGTGGATGAGGCCATCGACACCTTCTTCAAGCTCGACGAAGATGCCGAAGTTGGTGAAGTTGCGCACGGTGGCGGTGTGCTTCGAGCCGACGGGATAGCGGTCGGTGATGTTGGCCCACGGGTCGGGCATGAGCTGGCGGATGCCGAGGCTCATCTTGCGCTCTTCGCGGTCGAGGGTCAAAACCTTGGCTTCCACCTCGTCGCCCACCTTCAGGAAGTCTTGGGCGGTGCGCAGGTGCTGCGACCACGACATTTCGCTGACATGGATGAGGCCTTCAACGCCGGGAGCAATCTCAACGAATGCGCCGTAGTCGGCAATGACGACCACCTTACCCTTGACGGTGTCGCCCACCTTAAGGTCGGCATCGAGGGCATCCCACGGATGGGGCGACAATTGCTTGAGGCCCAATGCGATGCGCTTCTTGTTGTCGTCGAAGTCGAGGATAACGACCTTGATCTTCTCATCCAGTTTGACCACTTCTTCGGGGTGGCTGATGCGGCCCCAGCTGAGGTCGGTGATGTGGATGAGGCCGTCAACGCCGCCGAGGTCGATGAACACGCCATAGCTGGTGATGTTCTTGACCACGCCTTCAAGCACTTGGCCTTTCTCGAGCTTGCTGATGATTTCAGCCTTCTGGGCTTCAAGCTCGTCTTCGATAAGGGCCTTGTGCGACACCACGACGTTCTTGAACTCTTGGTTGATCTTCACTACCTTGAATTCCATCACGCTATTGACGAACACATCGTAGTCGCGAATGGGCTTCACATCGATTTGCGAGCCGGGCAGGAAGGCTTCGAGGCCAAACACGTCGACAATCAAGCCGCCCTTGGTGCGGCTCTTGATGTAGCCGTTGATGATCTCGCCGCTCTCGTGGGCTGCATTCACGCGGTCCCACGACTTGAGCAGCAGGGCCTTCTTGTGCGAAAGCACCAGTTGCCCGTTGGGGCCTTCTTGGTTCTCGACATAAACTTCCACCTTGTCGCCCACCTTCAGGTTGGGGTTGGTGCGGAACTCGGTGGCGGCAATCACGCCGTCCGACTTGAAGCCGATGTTCACCACCACCTCGCGGTCGGTGATCGACACCACTGTGCCTTCTATCACCTCATGGTCGGCGATTTGGTTCATCGTGCCGGCATACTTCTCTTCGAGTTTCATGCGCTCGTCGGAGGAGTAGCTGTCGAACTTCTTGTGCGACGAACTCCAGTCGAAGTCTTCGGCGGGGACGGGTTTTTGCTTGGGGGCTTTGGGTTTCTTCTCAACCGGCTTTTCCTCTACAGGAGCGGTTGTGGTTTCAACGGGCGTTTCCATGGCAGGAGCCTCGTTGGTGATGATTTCTTTTTCTTCCATTACGGTAACGAAAAAATTGTACTCGCAAGCATTCCAGAATCCTACCTGCAAGGAGGTTAAACTTTTGATTATCAACTCATAGCCGCTGGTGTTACAACCAATCTGGACTGCGGATTGAATTGGGCTGCAAATGTATGAAAAATATTTGAATTACAGCGTGTTTTAGAAATAAAAAAAGCCAAAAAGAGGATTAGTTCCCAAGATTCTTCACAAACCCCACAATCATCTCCAAAACCTCGGGCGAAATGGTCTCATCGATAGTAAAATATTCGTTGGGCGAACCCGTCTCGCAATGTTGGAAAAGATGGTTCAAGTCGGGCATCTCGCGCAAGGTGAGGTTGGTTTTGCCGTAGTCGGCGATGATTTTCTCGTATGCGGGAAGGTTTTGCGAAGCCAACACCTGCAAGTCCTTGGATCCGTTGAGTAACAAAGCGGGACAATGGGTCTTGACGATGGCCTCGGTGGGGTCGTATTTCAGGAAATAGTACATCCACGGCGAAACCATCTGGCCTACGGTCTGCTCGGTCAGCTCTTCATTGTAGCCCCAACCTTTCACCAATTGGCGCATAAGGCTGTCGGCTTCTTCCCTACTGCTCGATCTTTCAACGACATCAAACAGCTGGGCATTGGCGTTACTGCTGAATTGGACAGCCTCCTCCGTCATGCCCGAAGCCCTCAATATGGCTTTCTGCTGTTCTTTGAGCACCTCTATTCCGCTCACGGCAGGCCCCGCCAAAGAGACCAGAAACGCCACCTCGGGCCGACGTGCCGCCACCATGAAATTGATGACGCCGCCTTCGCTGTGGCCCAAGATACCCACACGCGAAGCGTCGATATGCTTTTGTTTCCGCAAAAAGTCAAAGGCAGCTTCGGCATCGTAGGAGAAATCCAAAGAGGTAGCATTCTCCACCTCACCTGTCGAGCCACCCATGCCACGGTCGTCGTAACGCAACACGGCGATGCCATGTCGGGCACAATAATCCGCAATGACCCAAAACGGACGGTGGTTCATCAACTCCTCGTCGCGGTTCTGCTGTCCGCTGCCCGAAACGAGCACCATAGCTGGAAACGGACCGTCGCCTTCGGGAATGGTCAGTGTTCCTGTCAGTTCGAAGCCTTCCTTTTCGTTGCGGAACGTCACCTCTTCAATGCGATAGTTGAAAGGTGGCTTAGGGTCTTGCGGGCGGGCTTGTAGGGTTTCTTTCTCGCTTTTTTCAAGGTTCAAGGGGAAAGTCATGCCTCGTTGCGAAAACTCGCCTTCGATGATGTTGCCTTTCAACTCGCCCGAATAACTGGCACCCATTGCTGACATTGTCATTTGCAGGCGGTTGTCGCGGAATGTGGTTTCGTCAACAGGCATGTCGTTTGCGCCTTGTGCGGGAACATCCAAAGTGGCGGAATAACCATTTTCCACAGCCTTGATGTTGAAACCCATCTCCAATTCAGTGAGTCCCAGATTCAATCTCCCGCTCCAATAGCCCTCGATTTGGGCAAAAGCGGTTTGTGCCGCAAAGAACAGCAACACGATTAATAGGTTGGTTTTTGTTTTCATATAGTGATTATTTAAGATTAAACGCATATTTTGAGATTCCCTTCCGGGAATGGAGTTAAGT
Organism: uncultured Bacteroidales bacterium; assembly: GCA_900321315.1. Taxonomy (GTDB): domain Bacteria; phylum Bacteroidota; class Bacteroidia; order Bacteroidales; family F082; genus Limimorpha. Next base: position 6,567 of record ONVP01000027.1, on the reverse strand, counting down.
CATGGTTTATTAGGCGGCGGCATGAACAAGTTGACAGTCCGTAAGCCCACGAGCCGCCGCATGTAGGATAACAAACGAACTCCTTTCCCCACAGGGGAATCTCAACGTGTGGATTAGGTAAACCAATTTTGTTCATCCAACATAATAGTTTTACGGCATCAAGTCATCCCGAGTGCCCATAAACATCCGAATCCATCCGAAAGGTGGTACGAGGAGAAAACACACGGCAAACCAGAACCAAAACGACTTGCCACGTCTGCGTGCTATCAAGCTTCCTATAACGGCCTGTAGAACATAGAGGAATACAACCAGAATGATAATCCATGTTTCTTTGTCCATAATAGTATGCTTTTGTTGGTTACTTCTTTTTCCTTCCACTCTTTTTCAGTGCCTCGGCGATAATCCACTGCAGCTGCCCATTGACCGAGCGGAACTCGTCGGCAGCCCACTTTTCCACGGCTTCCATCGTCTCGGCATCCACGCGGAGCAGGAAGGTTTTGTTCGTATTTTCCTTTTCTTTCGCCATGTTTTACCTCCCTTTCACTTTAGCAATCATCTCCATCGTTTCCTCCTCGGTGGCACAATTGAGGTAATACAACTTGCCATCCACGGTGCGCACTTCGAGCAAGGGACCGCCATCGTCGCAGACGAACAACATGCAACTTTCGCCCCCTTTTTTGCGGAAATGCCCGATGGCAACATCATCAGTGGCTATGCCATTGGTGCGGATGGGGAAACTTGGCCAGTCGGTCAATACGTTGGCCTCGGTAATATCGTTCAGGGGAATCGAGGCACTATATCCGCTTCCTTTGGCCGTGATGTAATCCCCTGACACTTCAACTGTTGCGGGCTTGTTGCCTTTGAAGAAGAAAAACAGTATTACGGCAAAAGCCACAATGGAAATGATGACTCCTATCCAGTTTTTCCGCCTTTCCTTCTTGCCTTCCTCCCCTTGCAGGCCCATGTCGTATCTTTTGCTCAACAACATGCAAGCCACAACAAGGGCCATCATCACTACGACAAGCACAATAAGATGAACGCCCATCGGGACATGCACCATGGTGGACAAGCCGCCAAGCAGCAGCATCGCCGCGCCGCAGATGAGGAACACATTGCGAAAAGCGCGCTTCAAGCCGTCCAAATCGACTTTGGCCAAACGCTTCTTCGACATGGTGTTCACGCCCGAAATCAGCATCGGGAAACGATAGAGCGCCAAGCCCGAAAGCATCAAGATTACACCCATTATTAAATCAGTCCAAAACATAGTTTTACTTTTTACTCATTACAATACAATTGCTAAAAATACCACAACAGCAGCCACCATCACCGTAACGATGACGACGGTAATCTTCGCCGCCTTGTTCATGTAAAGGCTGTAATAGCCCTCACCGTTCTCGTCGCGACCGAAGCCGTTGTATTTCTTCATGGCGATGAACAGAGGAACAAGCATGGCAAATACCAACACCATCACAACATTGACGCTTACAATCTCACTGATGACATTGCAGATGGAAAGCAACGCTGTGACAATGAGCAATATACCAGTGACAGCCATGGTGATGGCCACCGATTTCTTCAGCCCGTCAATATCGACCAAAGCCTTCCTTTCGGGCGGCATATCGCCGTAAGGATCGATCATGTTCGGGAAACGGTAGCAGAGCCTACCAACCACAATCAAGAGCACTCCCATTCCAAGGTTCATATAATCAATAAGTTCCATAGTAATCACCTTTTTATTTATCCAAAAAATAAAGCAAAAGAAGCCCTATCACAACCACAGCAAAAAGCACCCACTTCCAAACCTCGACTTCGCCCGTAATCCTTTGTCGGCCAATCATAAACAAGACTACTGAAACGGCACCTGCAACCAGCATGAAAATGGTGGCATCGAGGCCAAGAAAATAGGCCAACACACCTGAAATGATGAACAGGATTCCCGTCACGAGATAGTTGATGAAATAAAGCCACTGCAATTCAGGGTTTTCGACCAAATCATCATAATATTTGGACTTCCATCTTTTCGTGGAAAACGGTTCCCGCCTCCAAAGCGAAACAATCCGGAAAGGCTTCCTAATGCGTGTCTTTTCGGGAAAATACCTAATGCTGAACGCATAGAGTATCGCAAAAACACCTATTACTATGCTAATTAGACCACTCATTTTTTTTGATTTAACGCGGAGACGCAAAGCATTGCGTCTCTACAAATTGACCATTTTATTTCCGATTTTTTCTTTCAATTCTTCTATCAGTTGCCCGGTCTCCTCCGGCGTTTTCCGATTGACGAGTATAAGGCCGAAATTCGTGTACATCTTCAGATAGGGTGCCTTTTTGCCCAACAGGTAAAACTTGGCATCGGAGCCGTCTTTCAGGCGAAACTCACCTTTTCTGCCACCCACGAAGCCATGACCTTCCTTGCAATACCTGATGTCAGGCAAAGCATTGACAACCAACACTGAATCAATGGCTTGGTAATGAATTTCCGTGCCGTAGTCGCCCTCGACGCAGATGGTTTCGGGAAGCACTTCCACTTTGCCATCTCTGAACATCCAAAGGCTATACGAAACAAACAACACGACCGCCAAGGCCAGCACAACCAAATGCCATTTCGAGGCTATGCCCATGATCCGCCACTTTGCTATAAAGAGAGCAAAACCTGCAATAATGGCCAAAGCAAGCATTACGTATGTGAGTTCCATCTCCAAAAGCCAGCCAATCACGCCCGTCAGCATCCACAAGATTCCAGTAATCAAATAGTTGACGAAATAAAACTCTTGTATTCCTGGGGTCAATTCGGCATCAGGTTGCAAAGCCTTCATTTTCCGCAAATTCCGACTCTTCATCGGATCCCGCCTGACTTGAAAGGCTTTATAAATGGGGAACAAGCCAAAGATAGTATACACAATCAAAGCAGCCATAGAAGATAATTTATGATAGTAGAGACGCAATGATTGCGCCTCTACTACCTATTTATATTAATATAGCGATCCCGTATTGACCACCGGCTGTGCCGACTCGTCGGCGCAGAGCACCACCATGAGGTTGCTCACCATGGCGGCCTTGCGTTCCTCGTCGAGTTCGACGACGCCTTCGGCCTTCAGTTTGTCCAAGGCCATCCTGACCATCGAAACGGCGCCTTCCACAATCTTTTCCCGAGCCGAGATGATAGCGGCAGCCTGCTGACGGCGCAGCATCACCGCTGCAATTTCAGGCGAATAGGCCAAGTAGTTGATTCTCGCCTCAAGCACTTCGAGTCCCGACATGGCCAAGCGCTCGTTCAGCTTGCTAAGCAGCACATCGTTGATTTCCTTGCCACCGGCGCGGAGGGTCAGCTCGTCGGCTTCGGCCTCATTTTCGTCGTAGGCGTACATGCCTGCCACCTCGCGTAAGGCGGCGTCGCTCTGCACCTTGATAAAGCTCTCGAAAGCCTTCATGCGGTTGCTGACTGTCACGGGAGCCGTGCCCGAACCGCCGCCGGCCATCGTTTGCGAGTCAATCTCGAACATGGCCTTGTAGGTGTCCTTCAGTTTCCAGACGAGGATTTGCCCAATCATGATCGGGTTGCCCGTCTTGTCGTTCACCTTGATATTGTCAGGGTTGAGGTTGCGGGCGCGCAGCGAAACCTTCTTGGAGGTCATCAGGAAGTTCACCCAGTGGAAGCCCGTCTTGGTGAAAGTGCCCTTGTATTTGCCGAAAAACAGCATCACGAGGGCCTCGTTCGGCTCCAACTTGCGGAAGCCGATAGGCAGAATGCAGGCCAAAAGCAGGCCCAAAACCGATGGTATCGGTGTGCCGATTTGCCCGTTACCAAATGCAACCATGCCCCAAGTGCTCAAAGCGACGAGGGCGATTTCAACAAACAATGCGACGAAACCGTTCATCGCAAAACCTTTGAATTCAAATTCTTTCGTTTCCATAATGATATTATTTTGATATTATTTTGATGCTGCAAAAGTACATTAATTTTGGAACATGCAAGAAAAAAATGCAGTTTTTTTTTCAAAAAAATCGCATTTATGCACTATTTTTGCAGGGTTAAACGAAAGTCAAACGTTAAACTTGTTAAAAATGAAGAAATTAGCATTGATTTGTGCAGTGGTGCTTTCGATGGCGAGCTGCACTTCCATGAAAGTAGTGAACCAAAACGCTGCCGCCAATGCGGGAGCAGCGGCATTGCAGGCATTGACCATCAGCGATGCGCAGATTTCGCAACTGTGCGCCCAGTACATGACCGAAACCGACGGCCAGAACACTGTTTTGCCAGCGGGCAACGACTACACCCAGCGCCTAGACCGCATCATGTCCAGATTCCACAACATCAGCGACTTGAACCTCAACTACAAGGTCTATCAGTCGAACACGGTGAACGCCTTTGCCAGCGGCGATGGCAGTGTGCGCATTTACTCCGGACTGATGGACGTGATGAGCGACGACGAGGTGTTTGCCGTCATCGGCCACGAGTTGGGACACCTTATTAATAAGGACGTGCGCGACGCCTACCGCACCGCCTATCTTGTGGTGGCCGCCCGCTATGGCCTTGCCGCCGTGAACACCACCGCCGGAGCCATCTCAACTGGTTTCCTCGGCGACCTCGGTCAAGAATTGGCCTCCAACGCCTACTCACGCAAGCAAGAGTACGAGGCCGACGAAAAGGCCTTCCAGTTTTGCGTCACTAACGGTGTGGATCCCTTCGCCATGTATCACGCCTTGAACACGCTGATTGCGCTGAACGGCAACAGTGCCACACAAAGCAGAGTGGCCGAACTCTTCGCCACCCACCCCGACACGCAAAAACGCGCCGCACGCATCAAGGAAATGGCCGAGGCCGCTGGCTACAAGATGAGCGGAAAAAGCACCTCGGGAGGCACCAAGACCTCAACGGGAACGGCCTCACCCACGAAGACCGTCGCACCGAAATCTTCGACAGGATCGACTACCGGAAACAACGGAAATTCGGGCGGAAAAACCGTGAAAGTCGGGAAGAACTAATGACAAGCAGAGGCGGTCAAGGCACCGCCTCTACTTGTTTTATCGCGCTATCATTCAGCCTATTGGACGAAAAATAAAAAAAAAGTGATTTTTTTTGTTTTTGATAAAAAAAAAAGTTGTACTTTTGCAGCGTCAAAACGACTGGACCAGTAGCTTAATTGGATAGAGCTTCTGACTACGGATCAGACGGTTGGGGGTTCGAGTCCCTCCTGGTTCACCAAGGTTCACCGAGAACCGAAAGGCCCATTCGACTAGCGGTTAGGTCGTAAGTTTCTCACACTTAAAACAGCGGTTCGATTCCGCTATGGGCTACGAAATAAAGCCGTAACTTGCTGAAAATCAGGTTACGGCTTTGATTTTTGCACAACATTTGCACATTTGCCCCACTCCATTCCAAACATAAAAAAAGCAAGGCGGCCAAAACCTGACCGCCTCGCAAAAACCTTTTGAACTCTGGAATTAGATGATTCCTTGAGCGAGCATGGCCTTGGCAACGCGCATGAAGCCGGCGATGTTGGCGCCCTTCACGTAGTTGATGCTGCCATCGGCTTGCTTGCCGTACTCGACGCACATGTCATAGATGTCGTTCATGATCTTGTGCAGCTTCTGGTCAACCTCGGGGGCAGTCCAGTTGATGTGGCCGGCGTTCTGGCAGATTTCGAGGCCAGAGGTGGCAACGCCACCAGCGTTCACAGCCTTACCGGGGCCGAAGGGGACACCAGCGGCTTGGAAAGCGGCGATGGCACCGGGTTGGCAACCCATGTTGGAGACCTCAGCGACGTACTTCACGCCGTTGGCGATCAGTTCCTTGGCATCTTCTTCGGCCAGCTCGTTCTGGAAAGCGCAAGGGCAAGCGATGTCGCACTTCACAACCCAAGCCTTCTTGCCAGCGGTGAACTTGGCCTTGCCGGGGAACTTGGTGGCCATGTCTTCAACCTTGTTGCGGTTGGAGGCACGCATGTCAAGCATGTAGTCGATCATTTCCTGGTCGATGCCTTCGGGCAGTTCGCACACGCCGTCGGGACCCGACAGAGCGACGACCTTAGCGCCGAGTTCGTTAGCCTTGATGGCGGCACCCCAAGCCACGTTACCGAAGCCGGAGAGGGCAATGCGCTTGCCTTCCATCGTGTCGCCGGTTTGCTTCACCATGCGCTCGACATAGTAGATGGCACCGAAACCAGTGGCTTCGGGACGGATCAGAGAACCACCCCAGCCGTAGCTCTTACCGGTAAGAGCGCCAGTGCTGTGTTCGCGGGCAAGCTTCTTGTAGGCACCGTAGAGGTAACCGATTTCGCGGCCACCGACACCGACGTCGCCAGCGGGGCTGTCTTGGTCGGGACCGATGTTTCTCCACATCTCATACATGAAAGCTTGGCAGAAGCGCATGATTTCCTCGTCGGTCTTGCCAACGGGGTCGAAGTCGGCGCCACCCTTGCCACCGCCGAGCGGCAGGTTGGTGAGGCTGTTCTTGAAGATTTGCTCGAAGCCCAAGAACTTCAGCATGGAGACGTTCACTTTGGGATGGAAACGGAGACCTCCTTTGTAAGCGCCAAGGGCGGCGTTGTACTGCACACGGTAGCC
>ONVP01000008.1 GCA_900321315.1 uncultured Bacteroidales bacterium | reverse complement strand
TACCTCAAAAACGGCATCCTGTTTTGCAACGACCGCGACCTGCGCACCCGCGCCATGTTCATCTTGGGGCAGATCTACATGCAGCAAGGCGACACCGAACGCGCCACCGCCCAGTTCAAGAAAGTGGTCAAGCGAAACCCCGTCTATGAAATGGCCTTCGAGGCAAGGATGAACATGGCCAAGATGGGCGGCGCCAACAACGCCAAGGAACTCTACAAGATGCTCGCCAAAATGCTGCGCGACCCCAACAACGAGGACTATGCCGACCGCATCTACTACGCCATGGCCGAACTGGCCTTGCGCGAAACCGACACCACCAAGGCCATCGGCTACTTGCGCGAGTCGGTGGCAGCCTACAAGGACAACAAGTTCCAACGCATCCTCTCCTCGTTGAAAGTGGCCACCCTGTTTTTCGACGACAACCGCTACGAACTTGCCCAAGCCTACTACGACACCGCCGTCAGCAGCATGACCAAGCAACAAGAAGGCTATGACAGCATCCTCAACATATCCCAAACCCTCAACGAGCTGGTAATGTATCAAACCGTCGTCAACGTGCAAGACAGCCTCATGCGAGTGGCCGCGATGGATTCGACGGCACGCAACGTGCTCATCGACAGGATTATAGCCAAAGTCATCCAACAGGAAGAAGAGGAAAGGGCGCAACGCGAATACGAGGAGCAGCTGGCCCTGTTGGGTGCCGCCACGGGCGATGCCGCCATCAGCAGCACCACCAACCCGGACAGCGGATCGGCATGGTATTTCTACAACCCGACGACACTGTCGAGAGGTTTCACCGAGTTCTCAAGGAAATGGGGGATGAGAAAACTCGAAGACAACTGGCGCATCAGCGATAAGATGAGCTTCGCCTCCGCCATGGCCAACGACAAGATGAAGGAAGAATTGGCGCAAGAGGTCTCAAGCGGAAAAGACTCGCTCCAAGCCACCTACACCAACCACGACCGTGGCTATTACCTGAAAGACCTGCCTTTCACTGCTGAGCAGCGCGAAGTGTGCGACTCGCTCATCGCCGACGGATTGTACAACTTGGGCTTCCTCTACATGGACCGGCTGAACGACCTGCCGCGCTCCATCGAGTCATATACCGCCCTCGACACCCGCTATCCGGGCAACAAGAAAGAGCTGCCCTCGTGGTACGCGCTCTACAAAATGCACAACGACCTCGCCCACACCGAACAGGCCATGACCTACAAGGGCAAGATTTTCGACAAGTACCCCGCGTCGAGCTACGCCCAGTTCATCAGCGACCCAGACTATTTCAAGAAATTGGAAGAAGAAGAGAAAGAGGCCGCCAACTTCTACGCCAAGACCTACGAAGCCTTCGAGCAAGGCCAATACCACCGTGTGAAAATGAACACCGAGCGCGCCATGCAGCTCTATGAAGCCGACACCGCGCTGATGCCCCGCTTCGCCTTCCTCAACGCCGTTGCGCAAGGCCGCCTCGTTTCCATCGACACAATGGCCTTTGCACTCTATCGCCTCATACAAGCCTATCCCACAAGCAGCATCACACCCTACGCCAGCCAAGTGCTCGAAAACGTGAACGAAGAATACAACCTCGGCATCGTGCTCAACGACGATCCCGAAAGCGGACCGAAAGACCCCGTCGTGAAAAAAGCCACGCCCTACGCCGACGACACCAGCGGCGAACACTTCGTGATGATTGTTTGCAACGTAGCCCAAGTGCGCGTCGACCCGCTCATGGTGCGAATAAGCGACTTCAACAAGAGGGAACACCGCACCCGCACCTTCAACATCAAGAGCGTGGTGCTCGACGATAACCGGACACTCGTCACCATTGGCAACTTCGACAGCCAGCAGAAAGCCCAAGACTATATCGACTCCATGTCGCTCACCGACTATGTCTTTGGCGGCCTCGACACGGCGGGCTACTCGGTGCTGCCCATCTCCGCCAAGAACTATCCCGTGTTCTATCAGGCCAAGGACCTTGAGGAATACATTCAATTTATGGAATCAACAAACAAATAAAAGAACAATATTATGAGAGAAATGGAATCACAAGCACGCAACCTCATCGGCAATGGCACCGTCATCAAGGGCGACATCGACTCAAGCGGCGACATCCGTGTGGACGGCCACCTGATTGGCTCCCTGAAGTCTAACGGTAGGATCATCGTTGGACAAACCGGCATCATAGAAGGCGACCTCGTTTGCAAGCAGGCCGAGATATCGGGTGTCATCAAAGGCACCATCAAAACCGAAGACCTCACCGCGCTCAAGTCCACCTCCAAAGTGGAAGTCGAACTCACAACCAAGCAACTCATGATTGAAGTGGGCGCACAGTTCACTGGCAAATGCGCCATGGGACAATCCTCGACTGTTGCCATGCCCACGCAAAAAATAGGCTGACGATGAACGAAGAGAAACTGAAGCGCTATTACGGCTACGAGGCCGTTGAGCATTTCGACGAGGAACGCTTGGCCAAGTTGCAAGAGCACTATAAAGCCATTCTCGAACTGTTGGGCGAAGACCCGCAGCGCGAAGGCCTGCTGAAAACGCCCTTCCGCATGGCCAAGTCCATGCAGTATCTCACGCATGGCTACCAGCTCGACCCGATGGAAATCCTGCTCTCGGCCAAGTTCAAGGAAGACTACCGCCAAATGGTCATCGTGAAGGACATCGAGGTTTATTCGCTTTGCGAGCACCACCTCATCCCCTTCATCGGGAAGGCGCATGTGGGCTACATCCCCAACGGCTACATCACGGGACTGAGCAAGATTGCCCGCGTGGTGGAGGCATATTCGCGCCGTCTTCAAGTGCAGGAACGCCTCACCACCCAAATCAAGAACGCCATCAACGATGCCTTGCATCCCTTGGGCGTGGCCGTCGTCATCGAGGCGCGGCACCTGTGCATGTCGATGCGCGGCGTGCAGAAACAAAGCGCGGTGACCACCACCAGCGACTTCATCGGCGCCTTCGAGCGCGAATCGACACGAGAGGAGTTCTTCCAACTCATCGGAAGCAACCTGCACTAAACCAAAACCTTAAATCTTGAATCTCAAATTATTGAATAATGATTAAAGCATACGTTTTCCCCGGACAAGGGGCACAATTTGTGGGCATGGGAAAAGACTTGTTCGACAAGTCGGCCAAAGCCCAAGACATGTTCAAAAAAGCCAATAAGATATTGAAGTTCAATATCACCGATGTGATGTTTGAAGGCACCGACGAGGACTTGCGCCAGACCAAGGTCACCCAACCGGCCATCTTCTTGCATTCGGTCATTCTCGCCTCCATGCTGGAAGACTTCGACCCGACCATGGTGGCAGGCCACTCCTTAGGCGAGTTTTCGGCTTTGGTGGCCAACAAGGTCTTGACCTTTGAGGACGGCTTGCGCCTTGTCAGCAAGCGCGCCTTGGCCATGCAGCAGGCCTGCGAGGCTCAGCCTGGCACGATGGCCGCCGTGGTGGGAACCGAAGACAGTCTGGTTGAGGACATCTGCGCCTCCATCAAGGACATGGTGGTGGTGCCGGCCAACTACAACTGCCCCGGACAATTGGTCATTTCGGGTTCAGTTGAGGGCGTGGCCGCCGCTTCCGAAAAACTGAAAGAAGCTGGCGTGAAGCGCGTGGTGCCTCTCAGCGTGGGCGGCGCGTTCCATAGCCCGCTGATGGAACCGGCCCGCGTCGAACTGGCAGAAGCCATCAACGAAACCACTTTCAGCCAAGGCATCTGCCCAATCTACCAAAACGTCACCGGACAATCGGTCAACGACCCCGAAATCATAAAGAACAACCTCATTTCGCAACTCACCTCGCCCGTGCTTTGGACGCAAACCATGAGCAACATCCTCGCCAACGGCGTGAGGAACATCATTGAGGTTGGTCCCGGAACGGTGCTGCAAGGCCTCTTCAAGAAGATGGACCGCAACCTCGAACTTTCGAGCGCCACAGTGGAATAATCCCGTCCCGAAGGGACGATACTCGCTTGACCGCAGGTCGCGACCTGCGGCAGCACCCCAATAGGCAACAATCGAATAACGCATGGAAAACAACAGGACACGTCATTTCTGGCCGATACTGCTCTTCATGGTGGGTATCCTCGTCGGCATCTATATTAATATAGGTGTCACTCGGCGCGTCGTTCCGATTTCATCCGACTTCAACAAGTTCGACGAAGTGATGTGGCGGATAGGGGAGGACTATGTCGATGAAATCGACGAAAACCAGCTTCAGGAATGGGCGATTGAGGCCATGATGGAAGACCTCGACCCGCACAGCCAATACGTTTCGCTGGAGGAATTCGATGCCGTAAACGACCCGCTGTTAGGCAGTTTCGAGGGCATCGGTGTGCAGTTCCGCATCGAGAAGGACACCGTGGCCATCGTGAGCGTCATCAAAGGCGGACCGTCCGAAAAAGTCGGCATCCTCGCCGGCGACCGCATCATCACTATCGATGACTCGCTTGCGGCGGGCAAGAAACTCAAAAACGAGGACGTGATGCGCAAACTGAAAGGCCCGAAAGGCACCAAAGTGAAGGTGCAGATGCTGCGCCGTGGGGTGGAAGGCTTGTTGTCCTTCACCATCACGCGCGGCGTGATTCCCACCTATAGCGTCGATATTGCCTATATGCTTGACAGTCAGACGGGTTACCTGAAACTCAGCAAGTTCTCGGCCACCACCTACGAAGAGTTCAAGAAAGGCATCCGCAAGCTGAAATCAGAAGGCATGAAGCAACTCATCTTCGACCTGCGTGGCAACACGGGCGGCTATCTCAGTGCCGCCGTCGATATTGCCGACGAGTTTCTGCCCAAGGGCAGCCTCATCGTCTATACCGAAGGCCGCAACCGCCCGAGGCAGTACATGAACGCCCGCCGTCGCGGAATGTTGGAGGACATCCCCGTGGTCGTGCTCATTGACGGCGAATCGGCCAGCGCTAGCGAAATCGTGGCCGGAGCCCTGCAAGACAACGACAGAGGCACCATCATCGGGCGACGCTCTTTCGGAAAAGGACTTGTGCAGGAACAAATCATGCTCAGCGACCAGTCGGCCATCCGCCTCACCGTGGCGCGTTACTACACACCCACAGGCCGTTGCATCCAAAAGCCCTTCAGCGGCGACAGAGAGAAGTATCTTTTCGAGGCGTATGAACGTTATGAAAGCGGCGAGGTGTATAGCGAAGATAGTATACATTTCGCTGATTCACTGAAATTTACCACACCGAAGGGGAAAACCGTCTATGGCGGAGGAGGCATCATGCCCGACGTTTATGTGCCTTTGGTGGATGACAGCACGGAATACTATTTCAACCGTATCGCCAACCTCGGACTGCTTTACCAATACGCTTTCGAATACACCGATGAGCACCGCAAGGATTTGGGCCGTTTCAAGACCGTGGAGGCTTTCGACAAGGGTTTCCGCGTGACCGATGTCATGTTTGCCGAGTTGGTGAAACTGGCCGACGAGAAAGGCATCAAGGGCGGCGAGGAAGAGAAACGAGTGGCCCGCCGCGAGGCCGACATTTTGCTGAAAGCCTACATCGCCCGCAACCTCTTCGACGACGAGGGCTTCTATCCGATTTACGCCCCAATGGACGACATGTTGCAGAAAGCCGTAGAGATTTTGGAAAAAGGGAATTGATACGGAATTTATTTGTCGTCATAGTGCCCGTAGGCAGTGAGCACTAGCACAACCACTTCGGTTTCAAAAATCCTATAAACCAGCCGATGCTTCTTTGTGATTTCGCGGCTCCATCTGCCTTCAGGCTTCCCTTTTAGCGGTTCGGGATGGCCAAGACCTGTTTTTGGATGCGTTTTCAAATCCTCAATAAAGCGTTGGACTTTTGCAAAAGCCTTAGGCTCAGATCTCTCCAACTTGGCCAAACCGATATTGGCTTCGGGAGTGTATCTTACTTCATATTGCATAGCCACATCTTTTTAGCATGTCAGATAAAGACTCACCGGGCAATTGGGTAGTGTATTCGCCTCGTGCATATTGGGCTTCTGCTTCTTCAACATGCGAGAAAAACTCCTCTTTCGTCATCAAGGTCGGGTCGTCCTTTTTGGCCACCAGCTTTTTCAGGTATTTGGCCAACTGCCTCATCAGCGACTCATTGTCGGCAATCTCCGCCATGTTGCGCCAAATCTGCGCGTTCAATTCCATTGTCGTCATTTCCTGTAGATTTTATTGCTGCAAAAATAGCAATAATTTCCTGAAAAACGGGTTTATGCCCGATTTGCTGCAAAAAATTCCATCCCTACCCGCACCACATTCAAATTAATTCCGTATTTTTGCAGCCCGAAATCGAAAATTCGACGTAGGCAATTTAGGCAGAATGGAGAAGAAGAACGAATTCCTGATACCGGTCAGCGGTCTTGCCTTGGGCAGTCACTCCTACCAGTTTGAAATCAATGATGGTTTCTTCGCTGAGAGGGAATACTCTGAGATTCAGCAGGGTAAGGTGAATGTGAGCTTGAACATCGACCGTCAGGAAACCCTGATGGTGCTGCATTTCGGCATTGAAGGGACGGTGCGTGTGGCCTGCGACCGCTGCGCCGACGAGTTCGACCTCCCCATCCGCGACGAGCGCGAGTTCTTCCTCAAGCTCGGAACGGAAAACGCCCAAGAGTCGGACGATGTGGAAGTCGTTCAGGCAGAACAAGCCGACTACGACATCAGTTCTTTGGTTTATGAGTTCATCATCCTCGCCGTGCCGATGCACCGCGTGCACCCCGAAGGACAATGCAATCCCGAAGTGATGGCGATGCTCACGGCGGAAGCACCCGTTGAGGAGGCGGAGGAAGAGAACGAGATGGATCCACGCTGGGCCGCATTGAAAGATATTAAGTTGGAAGATACAAACAATTGATAAACAACAAGTTAAAAATAATAGAAAAATGGCACATCCTAAAAGAAGACAGTCTCACACCAGAGGCGCGAAGAGAAGAACACACTACAAGGCTGAAACCCCGAACGTGACCGTTTGCCCTGTGACTGGCACGATGCACGTCATGCACAGAGCCTATTACGTTGACGGCGACCTGTACTACAGAGGTCAGTTGGTGATGGCCGCCAAGCAGTGATTGCTGGCGACGCTGCGTGCAACACTTTTTTCCAAAAAAAATCGGGAAAAGTGTTGCGCGCAATGATTATTTGCCTATCTTTGCACCGTCAAAGCACGATGGAAAGCCTTGGCAAACCGAACTTCGGATTTTTTTCATAATCTTTATATTGTTTTTCCCCTCCTTTTTCCCCATCAGGAGGGGTTTTTTGTTTTTATTGTGACCGAACACGATAAGAAAAGCGTAAGTTTTCAGGCTGAAAATTTTGGAAAAGCGTATATTTTTTTCATGGTTTTTCTTGGAAAAGCGTATCTTTGCCGCGTAGAAACATCGTAACATGCTGAAAAGGAAGATACAAAACTATATCGAACGCTATTTGACCAGTAATTCCAACAAACTGCTCGTCATCGATGGCGCGAGGCAGATAGGCAAGTCCTTCATCATTCGCGAAGTTGGGCAACGCTTGTTTCCGAATTACATCGAAGTGAATTTTGCCAACGACAAGAACGGCGCAAGGGTTTTCATGGATGCCAATACCGTTGAGAAATTCTATTTTCAGTTGAGCACCATCGCTGGCGACAAGATGCACGAAAAAGCCAACACCTTGGTCTTTTTGGACGAGATTCAGGCCTATCCGCATTTGCTTACCTTGGTCAAGTTCCTCAAAGAGGACGACCGCTTTACCTACATTGCCAGCGGCTCACAGTTAGGCGTTACGTTACGACAAACTGTCTCCATCCCCGTTGGGAGTTTGGAAATTAAGCACATGTACCAACTTGACTTTGAGGAGTTTCTGTGGGCAAACGGTTTCGGAGAAACGGCCATCACCGAATTAAGGAGAAGGTTTGAGGCGGGCGAATCCTTAGACGAGAACCTGCATGTCCGTATGCTCGACTTGTTCAAGAAGTATTTGTTGATAGGCGGAATGCCCGATGCCGTCAATGAATACCTGAGTTCGAGAAACATCGTGGAAGTGAGGAAAATACAAGAGAATATCCATCATCTTTATGGTCTTGATGCCTCGCAATACGACGTGGAGCACAAACTCAAAATCATGAGCGTTTACAACTTGGTGCCTTCTTATATGGAGAACAAGAAGAAGCGCGTGGTGTATAAGGCGATTGAAGGAGGTGACAAGCGCTGGAAAGACTATGCCGACGAGATTGATTATTTGGCCAGTTCGGGTATCACCTTGGCTGTCAGAGCCATTTCTTCGCCCTCGTTCCCCTTGGTGGAATCGTCAAGCAAGAACCTGATCAAGCTGTATCTCAACGATGTGGGGCTTCTCACAAACACGCTGTATCGGCATGAGATTTCTGCTGTATTAAATGATGAATTGAGTGTAAACCTCGGCAGCGTGTATGAAAGCGTTGTCGCTTCAGAGCTGAAAGCGCATGGTTATGCGTTGTACTATTACGACAACAAGGCCAAAGGCGAGGTGGATTTCATCGTTGACGATTACGATAGCCTTACCGTGCTGCCTATCGAGGTGAAGTCGGGCAAGGACTATCAGATACATCATGCCCTGAATGCTTTTGCTGCCAACGAAGATTACAAAATCAAGAAAGGCATTGTGCTGTCGAACGAGCGGATAGTACATTCCAAAGGCATCATCACGTATTTACCAATATATTATGTGATGTTTCTTAAGCACCGTGTTCCGGAAGAGATTCTTTTGTAGTTTTTCCATACCTTAATACAAAAGGCTAAGCGGTGACAGATTTTTGATTGAGTTTGATGGGTTTTGTTTAGCATAGAACAAAAAATCGCCCTAAGTAGCTTTTGGCATAGGGTGCGTTGTATTTTTGCGGCATGAAAGCAGTGCCGATTTTTTTTGATGCAAAATGGCATTTTTTCTTTTGCGTGAATGAAAAAAGTCGTATATTTGCGTTGTCAAAGTTACAATCTGAGATAGATGATTAAACTAAAAAGAACATTTCATGCCATAGGGCAAGGCGCATTTTGCTCTGAATGTTTTCAGAATGAAAGTGGGAAGGAAGTTTTCAATATAGTGTATGATTGTGGGACGCTTAGCTCAAAAAACTATCTATTTAAGGCAATTGATGATTTTGCCAAAGGAAGGGAATCAATAGATGTATTATTTGTTTCGCATTTTCACGAAGATCATGTCAATGGAATAAGTAAGTTACTTAGCAAATGTGAAGCGAAAAAGATGGTCGTTCCGTTCATGCCATTGGCAACATTTGTCGAACAATATGTTTTTAATATTATTAATTCGGGCACAGCTGCTAATTCTGCTAATGAGTTTATAGTAAACTATTATCTGGAAGAGAACGATAAAATTATTAAGATACCTCCCTTTGAAGTTGAAAGAGGAGTTTCAGAAGACGGGATTTTTCATTCAAACATTAAGAGTTATCAAGCAAAATTTATCCAGAAACTTGACGACTTTTGGGAATATATCCCATTCAATATCAAAGACAACAGAGTGGATGCATTTTTAAATGGTTTTAAAATGAATTATCCTGATTTATACAAAGCATTTGTAAAGATGGATAAGAATGGTATAAATACTGTTAATGCTTATTTCTCCACAGAGAAGAAAATTAAGGAAATGGAAGCCTATTATAAGACGTTCTTTCCCAAGCTTAATGAGAGTTCGATGGCTATGGTTTCCAAACCTATTGAAAACTTGTGTCAAAAAGAGGCAAGTTGCTTATATACTGGGGATTATCCGTTCAGAGTTACAGACTTTTGTAAACAATTGAGATATTATTACAGTGCTCAGTGGGATGAAATAGGAACAATGCAAGTGGCTCATCATGGTGCAAGTAATGATAATCCAAAATCATTATTTGACAGGAAAAGAGATTGCGTGATTTGTTATGGGATAGGGAATCGTTATGGGCATCCTGGCTTGAAAACAATAGAAAGCATTATTGATAGCAAGTCTCAGCCAAGATGTGTTACTCAATTTTGTAACTATAGTCAATCTATTGTTTTTTGAGGTGCTTGTAATCGATAAGAGATTGCCTCCGAAACAACACTGAGCCATCTTATAACAAAGACCTGCTGAACCAAAGTGGGATTTACTTCTTGGGTGAACGGCTTGCTTTTTAGATGTTACGGTTAATCAATTTGATATGAATCAGTGTTCTATGTTGAAGGCAAGCAACACGCAAAAGACCAAAAGAACCTACCGAAAGGCAGCCTTGCCCGACCCTAAAAGACCTTTGAGGAAACATGAAGGTCTTTTTTTATAAATCTTGCGATTTTTGACAATTTCCTATGAAAACATTTTGCGATTTTTGACATTTTCAGGGTAAAACATTTTGCGATTTTTGACAAAGTTCGTATTTTTGCCGCGAAAAACCAACCTGAAGATGGCAACGCATACTTTCAAAAGGAAAATTTATGACAAACTGCTCAAATGGAAAAAGGAGCGCTCGGGCAAGTCGGCAATCCTTGTTCAAGGCGCAAGACGAGTGGGGAAGTCAACCATAGTGGAGGAGTTTGCGAAACGCGAATATCGGTCTTATATCTTGATAGATTTCTCCACTTGCGCCAAAGAGGTTTTCGACCTGTTCAACGACATCTCGGACTTGAACCACCTTTTTGTGCGCCTCCAACTGAATTACAATGTCCGTTTGTACGAGCGGCAGTCGGTCATCATTTTCGACGAGGTGCAGAAACAGCCTTTGGCTCGCCAAGCCATCAAGCATCTGGTGGCTGATGGCCGTTACGATTATATAGAGACAGGCTCGCTGATTTCCATTCGTAAGAATGTCAAGGATATAGTCATTCCCAGCGAGGAGACCCGTATCGACATGTATCCTATGGATTATGAAGAATTTAGATGGGCTTTGGACGACACAGCTACTGTTCCGTTGCTGCGGTCAATCATGGAGAAACCTTTGCCCATTGGGGATACTCATAGGAAATTGTTGCGCGATTTCCGTCTATACATGCTTGTGGGCGGGATGCCTCAAGCCGTGGATGAATACCTTGCAACCAACAATCTGGCCAATGTCGATGCGGTCAAGCGTGATATTTTGGCACTTTATGAAAGTGATTTCTACAAGATTGACGGCACAGGAACGCTGTCGATGCTTTTCAATGCCATTCCTGCCGAACTCAACAAGAATGCCTCTCGCTATCAGATTTCCAGTGTTATCGAAAATGGTAGGGTTGAGCGGATGACGGAATACATCGTCGACCTGAAAGAGTCAATGACAGTCAATATGGCCTACTTTGTCAGCGACCCCAACGCTGGAATGTCGTTCTACAAAGACCTCAACCGCTACAAGATGTTTCTTGCCGACACGGGTCTTTTTGTCACTTTGGCTTTCCGCGACAAAGATTTCACTGAGAATGTCATCTATCAGAAGCTTTGGAACGACAAGTTGAGTACCAACCTCGGCTATCTGTATAAAAATGTGGTGGCCCAAATGTTGAGAGCGGCGGGGAACGAGCTTTTCTATCACACGTTTCCGACAGAGAAAGGCAATCGAAATTATGAAATCGACTTTTTGTTGGCTCGGAAAAACAAGGTGTGTCCTATCGAGGTGAAGTCGTCGGGCTACAGTACCCATGCCTCGCTCGACGCTTTCTGCAACAAATATCCTGATCGAATCCTCAACAGATACTTGATTTATTCCAAGGACATCAAAAAAGACAAGGGTGTCCAATACCTTCCGTTTTATATGACAAAGTTCTTGTAAACGAGGCCATGAACGCCAAATTCACTATCTTTGCCGAAAATTTCCAAACCATGAAGCTCTCAAAAGACCAAAAGAACCTGTTGAAAGGCAGTCTTGCCGCTTGGGCTGGCATGGTTGTCGCCATGGTGCTTTTTGCCGTTTTCGGCAAACGCACATGGAATGACACCTTTTGGCTTGTTCTTGGCGTGACGATGGCCGAGATCATCGTTGGGCTGTTTCTGGCACTTGGGTCGAGAGTGCCGAAAGATAAAGTTGAAAATCAGTAATTTAAAATAAATAAGATGAAAAAACTATTCTCTTTACTCGCAGCATTAATGCTGACAATGACAGTGGCCCGCGCCGACGAAGGCATGTGGCTGCCTTACGCACTCAATGGCCAGAACTTGGCCGAAATGCAAGCCATGGGCTGCAAGCTCACGGCGGAACAAATCTGCAGCTTCAACCAGCCCAGCATCAAGGACGCCATCGTGCAATTCGGTGGCGGCTGCACGGGCGAAATCATCTCCCCCGAAGGCCTGCTGCTCACCAACCACCACTGCGGCCTGAGCTATGTGCAAAAGCTTTCGTCCATCGAGCACGACTACCTCACCGACGGCTTCTGGGCCAAGAGCAAGGGCGAGGAACTGCCCAACCCCGACCTCACGGTTTCCTTCCTGAAAAAGGTGGAAGACGTGACCGTAGCCGTGCTGCAAGGCGTGACGGCTGAAACCTCCGAAGCCGACCGAGAGGAACTCATCGGCAAGAACTCGCGTCAGCTCGAAAAAGACCGCAAGGGCGACCGCAAGGTGCGCATTGAGATTGTGCCTTTCTACAGCGGAAACCAGTTCATCCTCTTTGAGTATGAGGTTTATAGGGACGTGCGCTTAGTGTGCTGCCCGCCTTGGGGCATCGGCAAATATGGCGCCGACACCGACAACTGGACCTGGCCGCGCCACAAGGGCGACTTCAACATCTTCCGCGTCTATACCGCTCCCGACGGAAGCCCCGCCGAGTACAGCGCCGACAACGTACCGATGAAGTCTAAATGGTTCTTGCCCATTAACTTAGGTGGCGTGAAGCCCGGCGACTATGCCATGATTCTCGGTTTCCCCGGCTCCACCGACCGCTATTCGACTTCCTACACCGTGAAGAATGTCATCGAAAAGGAAGGCCCGGCCATCATCGATTGCCGCACCACCAAACTCGAGAACTACCGCAAGCACATGGACGCCGACCAAGAGGTGTTCATCAAATATGCCTCGAAGCAGGCCAGCGTGTCGAACTACTGGAAATACTACATCGGTCAGGTGAAGCAACTCAAGCGCAACCATGTGTACGAGCGTCGCCAAGCCCAAGAGGAAGACTTCATGAATTGGGCCAATGCCGCCCCGAAGCGCAAGGCTGAATACGGTGACATCTTCAAGGGCATCAAGCAGAAATGGAGCATTATGGACGAGATACAGAAGTCGTTCGTCTATCACCGCGAGGCTGGCTGGAACGGCGGCGAGGCCATCTCGTTCGGCCGCAGGTTCATGCGCATCAACAAGATGTTTGAGGACAAGGCCGACAAAGCCGACATCAAGGCTGCCGTTGAGAAGATGCAACCCGGCGTCGATGCTTTCTTCAAGGACTATTCCATGCCGCTTGACCAAGATGTGACCGCTGCCTTGCTCGGATTGTTCTACAAGAACATCCCCACAGACCTTCGCCCGAGCGAAATCACTCGCATTGGCGACGCAAACAACGGCGATTTCAGTGCATACATCGCCAAGGCCTTTGAGAAGTCCATTTTCACCGACAAAGCCCGTTTGGAGAAATGGATGCAGAAGCCTAAAGCCTTAGACAAGGATCCGATTTATGCCCTCGCGATGAACATCATCGATTCGTATCAAGAACTTTATGCCCGCTATGAGGAAGCGCAAAACCTTGGCAACCAAAGCGAACGACTCTACATGAAGGGTCTGATGAAGATGCAGATCAACCGCAACTTCTATCCCGATGCCAACTTCACCATGCGCCTCACATACGGCACCGTGGAGCCTTACAAAGCCGCCGATGCCGTCAATTACAACTACTACACCACCATGGACGGCGTGATGGCCAAGTACGTGCCCGGCAACTGGGAATTCGACATCCCGCAAGACGTGCGCGACCTTGTGGCCAAGAAAGACTACGGCCGCTATGCCGATGAAAACGGCGACCTTGTCGTCAATTTCATCACCACCAACGACATCACCGGCGGCAACTCTGGCAGTCCCGTCATCGACGGCGAAGGCAACCTTATCGGTTTGGCCTTCGACGGCAACTGGGAAGCCATGAGCGGCGACCTCAGCTTCGAGCAAAAGGTGCAGCGCACCATCTGCATGGATGCCCGCTACCTGCTGTGGTGCATCGAGAAAGTCGGCAAGTGCGACAATATCATCAAGGAGTTGGTGATTAAATAAGCAGAGAATCTATAAGCCATCAGCAGTCAGCCTTCAGCCTCGTTGCAACCGAGCTGATAGCTGACTGCTGATAGCTTACAGCCAAGATATTATACAATTATTTGAGAGAGATACTACTCCATGAGTAGAGGTTTCATAAAAGAAGGCAATCAAGAAGAGATCCCAATGGTGCCGCCGCGGGCTTACCTGCCAGAAGGCGTGCCCAACTATGTCACAAAAGAAGGCTTTGACGCGCTCAAAGAGGAACTGAAAAACCTTGAGGCAGAGCGCGTCAAGGCGGGCGACAACTACATCATGCGGAATTTCATCGACGCAACGATTAAGTTGCTCGTTGGTCGTATCAACAGTGCCGTGGAGGTGGACCTTTCCAAGGCTAAAAAAGATACAGTGAGTTTTGGAGCATGGGTGCGCTACAACGGGCGCGTGGTGCGGATTGTGGGCGTGGATGAAGCTGATGTGAACAAAGGCCTCGTTTCGTTCATTTCGCCCATTGCTAAGTCGTTGATAGGGAAGAAGGCCGGCGACATCATCGAATTGAAGGGCTCGGCAAAGATAGAGGTGGAGGAAGTGTCGTTTGCGCCTTTGACGCTCACGCAGATTGTCCAAGACAAGCCCGTGGTAACAATGGCAACAACAGAAAGACGAAGGCCGAAAACCCTCGAACAGGAGCCTGTGCAAATTGTGCAGGATCAGCCGATTGCTGAAGACCAAGACAAAGGCTTGCCCACTCCAGCGGATGAGCCTCGCAGATTTGAGCCTGAGGAGAATCCCATCGAATTCCTGCCCATCGTCAATGAGCGGGGCAACATTGTGGGACGGGCCATGTACGTGGAGCTGCACAAAGGAAACAAGATGCTGCATCCTGCTGTGCATCTGCATGTTATCAATGGAAAGGGAGAAACAACTGGGCTTTACTGGTGGCATGTGGCGTTTGGCGACACGCCAGAGAAAACCCTCAAGCGAAAGATGGCGGAAACACTGGGTCTGTCGGGAATGAACCCGAAGTTGAAGAGGCAATATATAAGAAACTCCAAGACCGAAAAGGAGCTTGTTTACGTTTTCACGATGGTTTCCGAAGAAGAGTTGCCCATTCCCCCTGAAGGGAAAGAATATGTTGAACTTTTTGCAAAAGATTAAAAGTCGGGAAGGCATTTCGCTTTCCCGACTTCTTTATAACATCTTCAATGGGTTTATTCCAGATCTATGGTTTGTATGGCCCATTCGCGAACCATTCCTGAACCATCGGCTTTGGTGATGACATAAAGCTCGTTGCCATTGGAATGGGCGAACACGAAGTGGGGACTGGCGGCGAAGGAGGCCCAACTGCCTTCGATGAACATTATGTAGTCTTCGGTCTTGATTTTGGTCTTGTAGCCCAAGTCGTCGGAACGGTACACATAGACGTAGGGCGGGTTGGGCTCGTAATCCCATTGATACCAATCATAGTCTCCTTGCAGCACGAGGTAAAACTCGTTCCTCAGGGCAAGATGTTCGAGCCATTTGATTCTTGCGTTGCTGCTGCCTTCCAGCGTGATTTGCCCGTCGCTAATCATATCCTGGCTATGCACCTCGCTGGTCTTCAGGACGGTGCCCGCTCTGGTGAAGGCTCTTACGCCGTTCTCTTCAAACCACAGGTCGCCGCCCAATTCGAAGGTGTAGGTGGGCGTTTCGTAGAGAAAGCGTGCTGTGCCTTCCTGTATGTCGAATTTCTCCATATCGGATGACGAAGAGCCGTTATCCACACCGTATATATACTTTCCGCTGGGATGCAGCTTGGCTTTGATGTCGGAAGAGACGAGGCCGCTGGTGCTTAGGGTTATCAGCGAATTGTTGATGGTGACATCGATGCAGCGGATATATGGCGACTGGCTGTAGGTGGGAAAGATGTAAGCCCAGCCACTATCGGTCAGCACGATGTCGGAGCCATTGCCTGCAACTTCGTTTTCGGTGAGCACCGCGCCGGCCATCAGGTCGACATAGGTGACGTATGAGTTGTGGCCCACCACCGCTTTGGTGCCGTCGGGTGAGACGGAAACGCAAAGCGGCACGTAGGAGAGTTCGACAGAGCTGAGCGTCTTGGTGTCGGGATGATAGATGTTGAGTTTCGAGTCCGACGACACATACACCAGTAAGTCGGTGGCTCTGGCGTATTCCGCGTCCACCACTTCGTTGGGCAGCAGTTGTTTCCTTTCGGGCACAATCAGCACCGTGTGAACGTTGTCACCAATCGTTACGAACAGTTTCGGATTGGGTTCCACGAACAGGTTCTCGCGATTGATGGCGACAGTGATGTCGGCATGCTGCAATTTCGGCACCTGGCCAGAGGCAGGCGAGAAACTGACCTCGTTTGAGGAAGCGGTGATGGCATAGTCCATCGGAGTATCGCCGTAGTTGCCGATAGTCATGGTGACGCTGTCGGTGCCCAGAGGGAAAAACAAGGTGTCGGGGACAAAGTGCGGGTTGCAACATTCGGGTAGGCCGATAAGTACCACCGTTTTCTCGTCGTATGCGCATCCGATGTATATGCTGCCTTTTTGGGGTGTAGTGTAGTTATTTAAATAAGAATTGACTTTCAGCTCTACCGTGTCGCCTTCGACTATATTCGGGTTTGAGAGATTCGTTCCAATCCACCAGTAAGGATAGTCGATATACAACTGTCGGCGTTCAGGATTGTTTGTGGTGATGTAGATGGATTGGGCCTCGTTGCCTTTGAAGAACAGCGTATCGGTTGATACACTCAGTTTCGGTTCCTCGGGGGTTTTGATGCAACCCGTAAACATCAGGGAGGTCAACGCCAACAGCAGCTTTCTAGAAGTCTTGAAGACTATGGAGAATGATTTCATTGTTTTTGAAATTTAAGTTAGTGTGATTACTCTCTGTCTATGGTTTGTATGGCCCATTCGCGAACCATTCCTGAACCATCGGCTTTGGTGATGACATAAAGCTCGTTGCCATTGGAATGGGCGAACACGAAATATGGAATGGCGGAGTAGATGACATTTCCGTCGTCGGTGGCAACAGAATAATCTTCAACCTTTAACTTGGTTTTGTACACCAAGTTGTTGGAGTTATAGACATAGACATACGGTGGATTGGGATCGTCATTATACCAGCTGCTGGATCGTAAGACTAAATACAACTCGTGCTTCAAGTCAAGTTGGTCGAGCCAAAGAATACTTCTATAACTACCTTCCAGCGTGATTTTGCCGTTGTAAATCATATCCGAGCTTTGCGTTTCGCTGGTTTTGAACACTGTGCCGGCGCGGGTGAAGAGGCGCTCTCCGCTTTCCTCAAACCATAGGTCGCCGCCCATGCCGTAGTCGCCGTGATAGGGTGAGTCGTAGAGATAATGCGCAGTACCGTTCTGAATGTCGTATTTTTCAATATCGGAAGGCGATAATCCGTTGTCCGCACCATAAATGTATTTTCCCGAGGGATGTATTTTCGCTTTGGTGTTATAATAGATGGAGTACCCCGTATGTTCATTTATAAGAGCGTTTTGCTGGTTCATGTCAAGGCACAAGATCCTCATCCCGTAGCTAGGGAACACATAGGTCCAACCGTTGTTGGCAAGCACAATGTCGCTGGCCTCGCAAGAAATGGTGTTTTCAGTGAGCACCGATTCTGTCAGCAGGTCCACATAGGTAACATGGGCATCGTGGCCTACCACCGCCTTAGTGCCGTCAAGTGAAATGGACACACAAGTGGGCGCAAAAGAGAGTGCGACGGAGCTAAGAACCCTAGTATCAGGATGATAAATATTGAGTTTCGAATCGGTGGACACATACACCAACAGGTTCGTAGCTTTCGCGTATTCAGCATCCACTACATCGTTGGGCAGCATATACTTTTTCTCCAAAACGAGCGGTACCGTGTCCGTTGTGCCATCGATAGTGACGTATAGCGCGGGATGCGTTACCGTGAGCAGGTGCTCGCGATCGATGCTGACGTTGATGTTGGTACTTTGCATCATTGCTAACTGGCCCGAGGTGGGAGAAAAGCTGATAAAACTGCTCGAAGCGGCAATGGAATACTCCAGCGTGGTGTTGCCGTAGTTGCTGATGCGCATGATGGCATCGTTGACGTTCTCTGGGAAGAACAAGGTTTCTGAAAGGATGTAGTCGGTATAATCTTCAGGCAGACCAACCAGTTTCACCTTTTTGCTATCGTAGATTGTGCTGATATAAAGGTCATCCTCTATGATGTTCATTGGGTCATCAAGGTATGAGGTGACGGTGATTCCCACAGGCTCTCCAGCCACTATGGTGCCTTCGCTTGGATAGACATTTATCCACTCATAAGGTCTGTTGACAACGAAATGCCTGGCTTCGGCGCAGTCGGTGGTCACAGTGAGGATGAGAGATTGGTTGCCTTTGAAGACCAGCGTGTCAGCTGATACTGTCAGTTTCGATTCCATGGGGTCTTTGCCGCAGCTGGCCAGCAAAAGGGTGGATGCGACGAAAAAGAACAGGTTTTTCAGTTTGCTCATAATGTTGTAGATTTAAGTGTTCTAAAACGAGGTTACCATTCGATGCTAACTCTCAAGCCGAGGCCCGAGGGACTGATGTGGCGCTCCACTAGTTCGTAGTGGTAATAGCCATATGGATCCTCCCACTCTTCGCGGAAAGTGCGGGTGATATTGCTGAAATATGAGCCGGTCAGCAGCATGCTGACAGCGAAGTCGCGTTTCGAGGCAAAGCGAACGCCAACAGCCAAGTCGGCGTAACCGCCGATTTGTTTGTTGAAATAGGATCCTATGCGCATACTTAGGACGGGGCTGGCAATACTACGGCTCATGAATAGGTAACGGAAATTGACATAGATAGGCACTAATAAATAGTCTTTGTTCATTTCAAAGGCGACGCCAGCACCAGCATAAAGCTGTTCGTTGAAATTGGCACCGTGTGTGGTCGATAGTTGGATGGTGGTCTGCATGTTCTTGTCGAAATGAAACAGGGTGTTGCCTATCTCCACGAAACCTTGGTATCCGGTTGGGATACGCACTCCAGTGACTTCATCATTCTGCGCAAAAGAGACGATGGTGAAAAGCGCCATGACGATGGTTAAAAAGGTCTTTTTCATAGGTTTGATTGTTTAGTTGTTAATTACATATTTTACTAGAAATAATTGGGCAAAGGTAATAATTGTCTTTGACACAAAACCGTAAAATATCATTCTTTGTTGATGATGAGTTTCGTGCAGGTGTCGCCCGCTTTTACGAAATACAGGCCGTCGGGAAGACCGCTGACATCCAGTTTTCCCGAGCCTTGCAGCACCATCCTTCCGTTGATGTCATAGATAAAGACCTCGTCGTCGGTGTCGAGTTGGATGATGTCGCGGGCGGGATTGGGATAAATGGCCAAGGCTGGCTCGGTGCTTTCGTTCAAGTCGGTCACATCAAGGGTGTTGGTGAAGAACTTGATGATTTCCGCCTCATAGTCAATGTCGTAGCTGGTGCCCGAATACCAAGAGTGTTGGCCGCCGTTCACCTTGAGGAAACTGACGCGCGAGCCGTTGCTGCCGTTCTGGTAACTGTGCATCTCGAAAGTCAGGCCGTCGTTTTGGGTGTCGGGGAACTGCTCGACGACGGCTTCCTGGTCGCATTGGTTGAAGCCGCGCCAGTATTCGACGGTAGCCTCGGCGGGCAAGCCGATGTTATAAGAGCCATAGGTTTCTACCGAGATTTCGGCGTTGTCGTAGGAAATCACTTCGTCGTTGGTGCCGAAGATTTCGAGCACATTGACGTTGGCCGTCGGACTTAAGGCTTGCATATCGTTGCCGACCACGCCGCTGACCGCCGCGATGGCATTGATGCGGTCGCCGTGCTCGATGGCCATGCGGTGACTCATGCAAGCGCCGAGCGAGAATCCGCAGAAAAAGACGCTGTCTTGGTCGATGTTGTACGCGCTCTCGGTGGCATCCAACAAAGCGCAAAGGAAGCCCGAGTCATCGACATCGCCATTGACGGTAATGTCGAAATTTAGAGGCATCCCGTAAAGGGTAAAGGTAACGTTAAGGGTTATGCCCGCCGCCCAGCAGGTGCCGAAGTTGTAGCTGCCCGCAAAAGGAATCTCAAAAACAAATTCCAAGGCCTGCGGGCAGAGCAGAATCCAGCCTTTTTCGTCGGCCATGTCCATAAAGTTGGTGACGTTGAGGAGGTCGGCAGCTTGGTCGCCCATGCCGTGGTCGCGCAACAAATCCTCGAAGATGTCGAAATTCTTAGCCTTGTACGCGCCTGTGTACTGCGAACGCTCCTTCAAATCGGGGAAGGCGCACCATTGTCCCTGCTCGTGGCTAATCATCGGCGAGTTGTTAGGCTCTTTGCCCTTGTAGTTTCTCGGAAACTGAATGTCTTTCAGATAATCATCGTCTGAATGTGGCTTGCATTTGCTCCAATCCAAGCCTCGACCGCCGCCCTTAACGTGATATTCAGAGCCATCGTCCCAAGCCCATCCGCCGCCAACGTTGGCACCGCAATATATACGTCGTGAATCAGTCTTCTTCCAGTAGGCAACCCACTCGTTGCACCACTTAACCCAACCTCCGGCAGGCTCGTTTCCAGCCGATAGCATCACAAACGAAGGATGGTTTCCGTAAGCCTCGACAAGTCTCTTTGTATCGTCCATCAGATAGATGTCGATGTACTGTTTGTTGTAGAGTTTAACGCCGTGGTTAGGCCATGACGGACCTTCTGGCTGAAGATAGAAGCCGAGTTTGTCGGCTGCCGTGAAAGCCGCCTCAGGAGGGCAGTACGAATGGAATCGCATGGTGTTGAGTCCGTATTCCTTGCACTTCTTGAAGATAGCCGTCCACGAAGCCTCGTCGGTTGGAGGATAGCCGGTCTCTGGAAAACAGCAGTTGCCTACCGTTCCGCGCACATAAATCTGCTTGCCGTTTAGCAATATGCGAGTGCCATCGACTTTTACGCTTCTCATTCCGAAGACTGTTTCGAAACGGTCGGCGCCGCTTATTACGGCAAGTTTGTACACATTCGGATTGTACTCGTCCCAAAGGCGCATCTCGTC
>ONVP01000342.1 GCA_900321315.1 uncultured Bacteroidales bacterium | reverse complement strand
GCGAAAACGGGAAAGAAGCCGTGACCCATTGGAAAGTTTTGGAACGCTTTGGCTATGTGACACTTAACGAATACCGCCTCGAAACCGGACGCACTCACCAAATCCGTGTACATTCACAATTCATTGGACATCCTCTGTTCAACGACGCTTTGTATGGCGGCGACATCATACTGAAAGGCACCACCTTCTCGAAATACAAGCAGTTCATCGACAACTGCTTCAAAATCCTCCCGCGCCACGCGCTGCACGCCAAGGAATTGGGCTTTGTGCATCCCACCACGGGCAAAGAAATGCTGTTCACCTCCGAATTGCCCGACGACATGACGCAGGTTCTGGAAAAGTGGCGCACCTACATGAAAGCGCGAAATTTGGTGGAAGAAGATTAAAGCAGCTTTGAAATCGGCTTGAGCTGTCCGCACAAGGGCAAAGCTATTCACCGAACCTTATTCCTCAAATAATGCGGCGCAACTACCAACACAAAAAAGACCAGTGCCACCAGCACCGAGGCTGAGGCCACCAAATAGGCCGTCGAGAAAGAGAAATGCTCCGCCAGCATACCACCACAAAAAATGCCGATACCGAGACCCAAATCCCAGGTAGTCAGGTAGGTAGATGTGGCCGTACCGCGTTGGGCATTGGTGCCAAGATTGATGAACAAAGCATTGTAGGCCGGCCAAGCCGCGCCGAAGCCCAAACCGCAACACAAGGCAATGACCAAAAATGCCACGGCCGTCGCATCGGAGCCTAAGGCGTTGAAATGGTGGCACATACCCAAGCCAAACATCGAAAGCACCGTGATGCCCAAACCCAAGGCGATGGTCTGCGTCACCTTGCCTTTGTCCACCATCTTGCCCGCAAACAGGCGCGAGGCAATCAGACCGACGGCATAGACGGTGAAGAACAAGCCGCTGCTGATGGTCAGGCCCATTTCCTTGGCATACAGCGCGATATAGTTGGAAATCTGGCCGTAGGCAAAGGCCAACAAAGTGAAGGAAACGCCCGCCAACAGACCCTTTACCAAGATGAAACGGTCCAAGGAAATCGGGGGGCGCTTCACGGGCGGCCTGACCCTGTGCTTGATTTGCGACGCGAACACTGCCGCCAACAGGCTACAACCCATGCAACCAAGGAAAATGACATTGAATCTAAAATGCTCATAGACAAACAGTCCCGTCATCGGGCCGACCGCCATGGCGATGTTGTTGGCCACGCCGAAATAGCCGATGCCCTCTCCCCTATGCTCCGACGGCACCACATCAATAACCAATGTATTGCCGCCCACAGAAGTAAGGCCGAAGGCCAAGCCATGCACGATGCGCACCATTATTAATATGGTGATGGTGGCGGCGAAAAGATAGCCCACAAACACTGCGGTAAACAACGACAAAGCCAACAGATACAAGGGTTTGCGCTTGAAGGTGTCCATCATGTAGCCCGAGAAAGGCCTCACTACCAAGGTCGCCAAAGTGTAGCATGAAATCACCGTGCCAATAACGGCATTGCCCGCCTGATATTTCTCCATGATGAAGAAAGGCAGCACGGGCAGCAGCAGATAGAACGAAAAGAAAAACAAGAAGTTGGACGCACAAAGGCAAAGGTAATTCTTGTTGAACAGTTTTTCTTCCATGGTTTAAGGCTCGTTATCGGGCTGCAAAAGTACGGAATAAAGGCTGAAAACGATTGATTTCGGAAATTTTGTCATACAAAAATACCCGAATTTTGTAAGAATCGGAAATTTTGTCAGTAAAAATATGGGGATTGATCCATTTTTGGCCTTGGCAAAGAATTTGACCATGGCGAGTCGTCTGAGCAAAGCCCCGTAGGGGCGGCAGGACATTAAGCAGGCGACGCAAGTCCCTGTGTCAAACAACTAAAAAATAGGAGATCAAAACCATGTTAGTAACCAGAAGAAACCAAGACTTCATGCCTACACTGTTCAACGAACTGCTGAACTGGAACGACACGACTTACTCAACGCCTCGCATGAACATCATGGAGACGAAAGACAACTACAAGCTCGAACTCTGCATCCCCGGCCTCACCAAGGACGACGTGAAACTGAGCATCGACGCGGAAGGCAACCTCGTCGTCGAAATGACCAAAGAAACCAAGAAGGAGAACAAGGAAGAGATGCGCTACCTGCGCCACGAGTTCTCAGTGGAGCACTTCCGCCAAACCGTGATGCTGCCCGACGACATCCATAAGGATCAAATCAGCGCGAAGGTTGAAAACGGCATCCTCGACATCGTCATCCCCAAAGTGACTTTGGAAGAGAAAAAGCAAGCCGTGCAGACCATCGAAATCGGCTAAGGCATTGAAAAACAACCGCTAAAACCAACCTCAAACGGGACGGATGACTCCGCCCCGTTTTTTGTTGCCCAAACGCTATTTCCAACACTTTTAATTTGTACTTTTGCCGCAAAA
>ONVP01000354.1 GCA_900321315.1 uncultured Bacteroidales bacterium | reverse complement strand
TGGCCTTGGTGGGGTATTGGTCGGTCGTGATTGGATTCACTTTGCAAGTCTTCCCGCCGATTTCCATGATGGCCGTGGCGAAGTCATGCCAGGTGATTTGCCCCTCGTTGGTGAAATGGAAGGTTTCATGGACGGGTTCCTTGCCGTTCTTGTTGAGCAAAGCCACAAGGGCTTGGGCGAGGTCGTGTGCCCATGTGGGACAGCCTTTTTGGTCGGCCACCACGTTGATTTCGTCTTTCGTGTCGCCGAGCATGAGCATGGTCTTCACGAAGTTCTTTCCCACTGCGGAATAGAGCCATGCCGTGCGCACGATGAAGTGCTTGCAGCCGCTCAGTCGGATGCGCGTCTCGCCGTCGGCCTTGGTGCGGCCGTAGGCAGACTGCGGATTCACGGCATCGCTCTCCAAATAAGGCACTTGTCCGTTTCCGTCAAAGACGTAATCGGTGGAGACGTGAATCAGCAAAGCGTTGTGTTTCAGGCAAGTTTCTGCCAAAACCTGCGGCGCGTAAGCGTTGATTTTCTCGGCCAGCTCGGGTTCGTCCTCGGCCATGTCCACGGCGGTATAGGCCGCGCAATTGATGCAAACGTCGATGTTGTTCGCTGAAAAACAGCGTTCTACGGCTTCCTTGTCGCAGATGTCCAAGGTGTCCACGTCGGTGAACAGCCATTGGTGTTCCGCGTCGTTGGCGGCGATTTTCTGGAGTTCGGTTCCCAATTGGCCTTTGCAGCCTGTTACTAAGATATTCATTTTCAGTGGGTTTAGAAGTTATGTACGAAGGCGATGCCTATGGATTCCTTGAGTTGCAGTTTGGGTATGTTGTCCACAACAACTTCCTCATTGTCAATGGTTTGGTAAACAGGGAAGGTGGTGTTGTGGTCGTATTTCAGGTGCACGAACAGAATCGTCCTGATGTATTTGGTGATGGCGAAGTCGATGTTGTTTTCCCAGTTGAAGTCGATTCGGGCGCGGTCGTCGTCGCGTTTTTCGGTGTAGTTGTAGAACCCGTTGAACATGGTCGAGTAGGTGATGCTTTTGCCAATGGGTTGCTTGTAATTGACGATGACGTTCACGCCAAGTGATGCGGTGATGTTCTCGCCGGGAATCCAAAGGCTGTCTTGGTCGTAGTAGCCTTTCTTCACGCCGAAGCTGCCTGCGTCGGCCAGGTCTTGGTTCATCACGAAGGTGACCTTTCCTGCGAGCGGACTGAGGAACAACTGGAAGTTGCCGTCTTTCGTCTTGTAGGAATAGCCACCCGAGAGCGTGAGGTAGGCGGGCGCGAAGAAGCTGGAAATCACGGTGGAGTCGTTGGGATATATGTAGCCGTTGGCAAACTGTGTGTTGAAGGTTGCCACCATGCTCAGGTTCCATTGGCTCTTGCTGTTGAGCGAGAGCGCGTAGGTGAGGTCGATTTTGTCGTCGCTCTTCTCGATGTGCTTGTCGGCGAAGCGCGAGAGGCCGAAGGCGAAGGCGCCAGTCAGTTTTTGCTCGAAGGCCTTCTTTTTGTCCAGAAGGACGAAGTTGGCGATAGCTTTGCCCGTGGCGGAGTTTTCGCCGCCCGCCGCCCAGTTCGACAAGGCCAACTGATTGATGTTCAGTCCGTAACTGCCATGAAAACTCAACCTTTCGTTCAAGATGTTGATGATGTTCTCTTTGGGTTTCGGCCCGTCGGGGCGTTTGGGCGTGAGCGAGTCGAGGCGGCTGTTGATGTCGGCCAGCTCGCTTTCAACAAGGGCCAGCTCAGCCATGACATCGTCTCGGTGGCGGTTGAGCGCGTCGATGGTTTGCTCAATCTCCATGGCTTCCTGCCTGATTTGGTATTGCTGTCGCTCCAGCTGGCTTTTGAGGCGGATGTATTCGAGCGTGCGGCTACAGATGGAGTCGATTTCGGGCGTGACAAAAACCCTACGCTCTTGGCCGAAAAGCGAACTGCCAACAGACAATGATGCAAGAATCAACAAGATGCGAATAATACGTCTTTCCAATAGCATTATCAGAACCGATTCATAAGTGAAGTATGAACGGAGGCCGATGCAGAGTTATTGCACGTCGAAGTCGATTTTATGGTTGGTTTGATAGAGATGCTTCTTTTCGTTTTCGAATTGGTATGAAATCTTGGTCCAAATCTCCACCGTCTTCTTGAAGCCGAGGATGCGCCGCTGTGCGCTTTTCAGGTGGCTGTCGATGTTGTGGAAGACGATGCTCGATATGCCCACATGGTAGGGGCGGGCGCACTCGAAGCTGATCCTTTTGGCCTTGCAGATGGTCGAACCAAACCAAACGAGCCTTTCGCAGCCTTCGT
>ONVP01000006.1 GCA_900321315.1 uncultured Bacteroidales bacterium | reverse complement strand
AACGGAAAATAAACCGAAAAGGCGTGTTTCGTTTGGGCAAAAAGCCGTAATTTCGTGGCTCAATAAAAATTGAAACAACAAACTTTAAAAATCTAATCAATATGGCAAAATTCAGAGGAGCCATCGTTGTTGACATTGAGCGTTGCAAAGGTTGTGGTGTTTGCATCACGGCCTGCCCCTGCAATGTCATCGAATTGGCAAAAGAAGTAAACGGAAAAGGTTACAATTACGCATTCATGGCCAATCCCGAAGCGTGCATTGGCTGCGCCAGCTGCGGCATCACCTGCCCCGACGGCGTGATCAAGGTTTATAAGAAAGCCCTGTAACCCAACCAATTGTCTAACAAATCAAAAAATCTTACATAATGGGAGAATTAAAACTGATGAAGGGTAACGAGGCATTGGCCGAGGCCGCCATCCGCTGCGGTGCCGATGCTTATTTCGGATATCCTATCACCCCCCAGTCGGAAGTGATCGAATATCTGTCGGAACAAAACCCTTACGAACGCACCGGAATGGTCGTTCTTCAAGCAGAAAGTGAAGTGGCCGCCATCAACATGGTGTATGCCGCTGGTGCAGCTGGCAAGCGCGTCATGACCTCGTCGTCAAGCCCGGGCGTGTGCCTGAAGCAGGAAGGTTTGGCCTACATCGCTGGCGCCGAAGTGCCTTGCGTCTTTGCCGACGTGGTGCGCGGCGGCCCGGGTCTGGGCACCATCCAGCCCTCGCAAGCCGACTATTTCCAGAACACCAAGGGCGGCGGCAACGGCGACTACCACAACATCGTCCTCGCCCCGGCTTCGGTGCAGGAAATGGCTGACTTCGTGCCGCTTGGCTTCGACATGGCCTTCAAATACCGCATGTGTGTGTGCATCCTCTCCGACGGTGCCATCGGCCAGATGATGGAAAAGGTCATCATGCCCGAACAGAAAGCCCGCATGACGGAAGAGGAAATCAAGGCCAAGTATCCTTGGGCTTTGACCGGCCGCAAGCGTGGCACGGAACATCGCGTGATTACCTCCTTGGACCTTGACTCGGCCCGCATGGAAGAGCACAACCGCCACCTCCAGCGCAAATACGCCGAAGTGACTGCCAACGAGGTGCGCTATGAAATGATCAACTGCGACGACGCCGAATACGTGTTTGTGGCTTATGGCTCCAGCGCCCGTATCGCCCAGAAGTCGGTGCAGCTCGGTCGCGCCGCCGGCCTCAAGGTCGGTCTGCTCCGACCCATCACCCTGTGGCCCTACCCGACCAAGGCTATCGAAAGCCTCATCGACAAGGGCGTCAAGGGATTCCTTTCTGTTGAGTTGAGCTGCGGTCAGATGATCGAAGACGTGCGCCTCGCTTGCAACGGTCGCGTGAAGAGCGAACACTTTGGCCGCGTCGGTGGCATCATCCACACCCCGGAAGAAGTTCTCGAAGCTATGAAGAAACAAATTATAGGAGAATAAGAAAATGGCAGACATCACCTTACAAGATATCATCCAGCCTGAAAACTTGGTTTACGAAAAATCCAAGCTGCTGACTGAAAAACCTTTCCACTACTGCCCCGGCTGCGGCCACGGCACCGTGCACCGCATCATCGCCGAAGTGCTCGAAGAGCTTGGCGTTGACGACCGCACCATCGGCGTTTCGCCCGTGGGTTGCGCAGTGATGGCCTACGACTATTTCGACGTGGACTTCGTCGAATCGGCCCACGGTCGCGCTCCGGCGTGTGCCACTGGCATCAAGCGCGTGTGGCCCGACAAGGTCGTGTTCTCCTACCAAGGAGACGGCGACTTGGCCGCCATCGGCACCGCCGAGACCATCCACGCCTGCAACCGTGGCGAGAACATCACCATGATTTTCGTCAACAACGGTATCTACGGCATGACCGGCGGCCAGATGGCTCCCACCACCCTCGTGGGCATGAAGACTGCCACCTCGCCTTACGGCCGTATGCCACAATGGCCCGACGGAACACCCAACAACGGCTTCCCGCTCCAAATCACCAGCCTCTTGGCCCAATTGCCCGGCACGCGCTATGTCACCCGTCAGGCTGTCTATAACGCCGCCACCGTGCGCAAGTGCAAGGCCGCACTCAAGAAGGCTTTCCAAAACCAAATCGAGAACAAGAACGGCGTGAACTTCGTCGAGATTGTGTCGAACTGCAACTCCAACTGGAAGATGAGCGCTGTTGATGCCAACAAGTGGCTGCAAGACAACATGCTGCCTGTGTATCCTTTGGGCGACATCAAGGACAACTTCGAGCTGATTAAAAAATAAAAAGACGCGAGACTTCGAGACACGAGACGCGAGTCCCGAGTCTCGCAGTCCCGAGTCCTGAGTCAATTAAAACCTAAAAACGACAAAGCAATGACAGAAGAAATTATTATAGCCGGTTTCGGCGGACAAGGTGTCTTGTCAATGGGCAAGATCCTTGCTTACAGTGGTATCATGCAGGACAAGGAAGTCAGCTGGATGCCTTCATACGGCCCCGAGATGCGCGGCGGCACGGCCAACGTGACCGTCATCGTTAGCGACGAGCGCGTGTGCTCCCCCATCCTCAACGCTTTCGACACTGCCGTCATTCTGAATCAGCAGTCGCTCGACAAGTTTGAGGACAAGGTGAAGCCCGGCGGCTACCTCCTCTACGACCCGAACGGCATCACCAAGAAGCCGACCCGCAAGGACATCCACATCTACAGCATCGAAGGCGCACAGCTCGCCTCCGACATGGGCAACTCGAAGGTGTTCAACATGATCATCCTCGGTGCCTTCCTGAAACTCCGCCCCATCATCGACAACAAGAACGTCGAAGAGGGCTTGCGCCACTCCCTGCCGGAGCGCGCCCACAAGGATTTCCCGAACACGAAAAAGCCGCTCGATTGGGCGGCTTTTTTCGTGTTCATTCGTAAACGGTTTCCGCCACGACCGTCGAGGCCGTGAGGAACCAACCCACAGCTTTTCCTTCGGGTTGGATGTTGGTGGGCACATTGCTCGGCGCACCCATCATAGGATTGCTGCCGTTGGAGAAAAGGATGGCGTAGATGTAGGCCATGTAGTCCATCCCGATACTCGACAAGCAGGCACGATAACGGTCGCCAACAATCATGTCGGCCTTGCGAAAATAGGCAATCGGGATGAGCATGTTGGTTTGCAGAAACTCGGGGCCGTTCACATAATAGCCCGCGTAGCCCGCCATCGGGACGATGTGCTTCTCGCTGAGCGTGTCGGTCAGCAGCGTGTCGTTGCGATAAAGATCGACCATATAAACCACGCTCTTGTCGTCAAGCGACTGAAAATAAGGATAGAAACAGAGCATGGTATCGGGCATGGGCATATCGAAAGGCTTGATGACTAACGAATCCACTGTTTCGATGTTGTCGGGGAGGAAACTTTCTGCCTTATAATGTTGAAAACCATCGGACTCGGTTGCGTCGGGGACGGCGATGTGCAAGGTGTAGAGCGTGTTTTTTTGTCCAGCAACAAGGTCTGTGAAATAGTGTCCGTTTTGCTCGGCATCCTCGTGATAGAAAACCGTATCGATGCCGTTGGTGACGAACACCGTTGCGCCGCTCACCATCTTGATTTCATCTTTGTTGTAAAAGTCGGCGGAATAGCTCAAAACGGCCTCATGTCGTTTCAGTTCATCAGTGAACGAAACCTCCACGCCCAGCAGCGGTTCACCTTCCTCCAAGTCAATAACAATGTCTTCGGTGCAGGAAGCAGAAAGAACCAACAAAATGAATGTCAATATCTTATACCAATTTTTCATCGCGTTCAGAATTTGAAGTTGTACGATATGGACGGCACGGCGGAGAAAAGATACATGTTCTCTGTAATCATGTTGCCATCGTCATCGTGGTTGAACGTAACGGCCCAAGTGTTGTGTCGGGCGTAAGCGTTATAAACCGAAACGTTGATTTCGTGCTGCCATTTCTTGTCGGCGAGGTTGCCGAGCTGGCATGTAAGCGACAGGTCAAGGCGGTGATAGTCGGGATAGCGGCTCTCGTTGCGGCTGCCGTTGTAGATGGCGTAGGTCATTCCGCCGATGCTGTATTGCCCGTAAGGATAAGTAACCGGAATGCCCGTGTTGTATATCCAATTGGCCGCCGCGCTGATGCGCTTCGAGAAGTCGTAGTTGGCCACGACGACGAAATTGTGCGGGCGGTCGTAGGGCGAGCGGTATTCTTGGCCGAAATTGATGCCCTCGATGGTGCGCAAGGAGCGCGAATAGGTGTAGGAAATCCAACCAGTGAACTTGCCCACGTTTTTGCGGATGAGGAACTCTGCGCCAAACGAGCGCCCCTTTCCACAACGCAACTCGCCGTCAATCAAAACATTGCCGTAAGTTGAAGCGTTATCCTTGAAGTCGATGACGTGGTTCATGTTCTTGTAATACAACTCGACGGAGGTTTCGACGGCATCGTTGAGGAAATTGCGGAAATAGCCGACGGCGAACTGGTCGCTCGTTTGCGGTTTCACGTTGGGGCTGACGGGAAACCACACGTCGAAGGGCAAACCGCCCGTGGCCGCCGATGCCACCTGCGCATACTGCACCGTGCGCGAATACGATGCCTTGACAGAAGATTGCTCGTTGATTCGGAACATGGTAGCCAAACGCGGCTCGGGACGGATTTCGGTGTTAAAAACCTTGCCTCTGCCGTAATGAACCGTGTCAATCAACTGATAATCACCTCCGAAGCGATAAAAATCCTCCGCTCCGATGTTTTGGAAGCACGAAAGGCGCAGTCCGGCGCGGAACGAGAAGCGCGGATTGGGCTGGAAGTCGTGCGAGAAATAGGCGGCATGTTCCAAACCTTTTCGAACAACCACTTTCGACGCATCGACTTGTAAGTATTGCGACAGCGCGCCGCCACGGTCTTCAAGCTCGCCTTGCTTGTAGGCTTGAATGCCCGTCGTCAGGCCGAAGCGCGAAGTGTGGCACTCGTTCCAAAGCATAGTGAAGTCGTAGTCGAGCTTGGCAGCATCTGTTCCGGCTTTGATGGTGAAATCGTAAGGTTCAAAAAAGATGTCGATGGCGTAGTTGTAGTGCGAGCCGATCAGCGACAAGTTCGACGTCAGCCGATCGCTGAAAATGTGGCTCCAGCGGAGCGTCGCGCTCGAGTTGCCGTATCCGAGGCCCAACATGTCGCGCATCGAGAACTTGTCGCGTCCGTGATAAGCCGACACGAACAGGCGGTTTTTGTCGTTGATGGCTTGGGTTACTTTGGCGTTGAGGTCGTAGAAATAGATGTCAGAGCCTTTCACTTTCTCGCCCATGAACGGGATGAGAAGTCCAGCGTAAGTGGTTCGCCCAGCGATTATTACGGAGGTATTTTGCTCAAACAGCGGCGTTTCGAGCATCAGGCGGCTCGTCACCAATCCGATTCCACCTTGGCCTGAAAGTTTTTTCGGCACTTCATCCTTGATTTGCACATTGAGCACCGACGAGAGGCGACCGCCGTAATAGGCTGGGATGTCGCCCTTGTAGAGCGTGGCGTTTTTCACCACGTCGTTGTTGAACACGGAGAAAAAACCGAGGAAATGCGAGGCGTTGTAGATGGGCGCGTTGTCCAAAAGAATGAGGTTGTGGTCGGTGCCGCCGCCGCGCACACTGAATCCCGACGAGCCTTCCGACGCCGCCTGCACGCCCGGCAACAGCTGTATCGTTTTGATGACATCAACTTCGCCCATCAAAGCTGGAATCTTCTTGATAGTGATCATGTCCAAGGTCTGCACGCTCATCGCCATCTCACTAACGTTGCGGTCCTTACGCTGGCTAGTAACCTCCACTTCGGAGAGTTTTTCCGTTTCCGGATCCAATTTCAAATTCAACGTAACGGGCTTGCCCCCAACCGACACCTTTTTATTAATAGCAGCGTAACCGATGTAGGACACACGCAGAACATGCTCACCTTGAGGAAGTTGCAACTCATATCGACCTTTCTCGTTAGTTGTAGTGCCCTTTTGCAGTTGCTCCGCGTAAATGGAAACGCCGATGAGGGTTTCGTTGGTTTCGGCATCGCGCACAACGCCAATAACCTGCCCTTGCTGCTGAGCGACCGTATCCAATGGCAAGGCACAAAAAACGACGAACACGAACAAAACCCATCTCGCAGCCATTTTCAGCCATCCCCCATTCATATCACTCTCCTTCATTATAATAGATGTATTTCTTCTTTCCAGCCGACCGACACTGTTTTTTCACCGTGCTTTTCGATGACTCGCGGCTCCAATCCATCCGTGACGCATTATTGTCGTTGTCCACAAAACTCTTGATTCCAACAAGATAAGACAGCCACTCGCTCGACTCCGTTTGCACGATTCCCTTGAAATCCCGATACTTGGAACTTCTGCCAATCATATTGTTGTGCAGGTCCATGTAGGTATCGCAAGGATGCGAATTGGGGCTGACTATCGTCTCGTGCCCGACATCCATAATCATGTAAGACAACGCCTCGTTCAAATAAAGCCTCAGCAACAGGCTTACGGCGATATGGCGAAACGCATCACCTTTCATGCCCGCGCCCCTGTCGAGATAGTACAGTTTGGTGGCAGCCTCTGCCCTATCCTTGCAAAGCATCATCCTGTAGTACAGATGAGAGCAATTCGCCGTTGAAACCACGCTGAAGAAGCTCCAATAAGGCAGTTCCATTCCCGAAAGGCTCCCTTCCTCGTCGCCATTCACCAGCAGGATGTCTTCCAACGAGGCGAATTCGGTACCCCTTGCAAGAGAATTGTAGTTTTCCAATCTCCCGACTTCCCCTTCCGTCATTTGCATGAGGCGAATCTCGTTTTCCTCCGAAACGAATTCCGTCTCGATGTTGGCTTTGTCATCGGCGACGTAGTGCTGCTTTTCGCTGCCCATAGCCAGTTGCATATCGGACGCGCAATAGGATCCGTATGCCATGATGACCGAGTCGTAAAACTGCCTCGAATCCTCCACCATGCCTTGATAGGTGGACTGGGGATACAAATCGGCGAGGCGTTCCTCCACATACTGAAACTTGGAATAATCCTTTACCGGCTTGCCTTTGTACCAATACTTTCGGCTTGTTCCTTCTTCCACTGCCTCGTATTCCTTGGTCACCACATACAACACTTCCAACGGGAACTTAGGCAGCTTGGTTTCAATGTATGGAGGAAGCAAATCACCCTCGGAGGTGAAGCCGCTGGCGATGTGCGCAGGCAAATAGTCGACATTCCCGTTTGAAGCCCCTGCACCAGCCAAAAAACAGAAAAACAAGCTTATCAAAAACAAAATTCTATGATGTTTCATAATTTGAAAAACGAAACCAACCGAAGTTTAGTATATTTGAGGGCAAATAAC
This sequence comes from uncultured Bacteroidales bacterium, assembly GCA_900321315.1. Classification (GTDB taxonomy): domain Bacteria; phylum Bacteroidota; class Bacteroidia; order Bacteroidales; family F082; genus Limimorpha. Next base: position 19,502 of record ONVP01000006.1, on the reverse strand, counting down.
GGCAGAACTGCTCAACCGTTTTCCTTCGTGCCAAGGTAAGCGTCCTGCATTTCAATATTAACCGTCCCCGCGTCGATTTCGCCTTGTTCCTTCTTCAGGAAGGCAAAGGTCTTCAGCTTGAAGCACTCGGCCACGGGGTCGTCGTCAATGCGGATGCAAATGCCCTCGCGTGGCACCTTATTCTTGCAGAACGGCTCGTTTTTCTCCATGCCGAAATGCTCCGCGTCGTTGGCCAAATGCTCAAGGAAATTCATGCCCCAGTTGTCATCGTTGGGAATGTCGGGATAAAGGTCGGCGATAGTGCCATGATAGAGTATCGGGATGGGTTTCAGACGCTCGGCGATTTCGGGATGGGCTTCCATCAGTTTCACCGTCCAATCATGCACTTGCTGCACGTTCCATTCCTCCTTCTTGCCGTTTTCGCGCTTCACGGTGATGCGATACGGCATGAGGAAGTTCTTGCCGTGGTCGCAGCGGTAGTCGTACTGGCCTTGGATGGCACTATCCGACTGCGTGAGATAGCCGCAAATCTCGCCATAGAGCGTCATGCCTTTATCCAAATACTTGAATATCAGGTTACCGTACTCGCTCCAAATGTCCTGACCATAGAAACCCGCTGTGAAGCCGCCATATTTCGAATCATATTGGTTCTTGATGACCGTCCGCGATGAGTAAACAGGCCCGTATCCGATTTTGAAATCGGCTATTTTTCTGTCGTTCAGTGTTTTCGATTCCTTTTCCTGTTTCGCCTTACCCCAATACGGGTTGGTGTGCTGCTTGCCAAGGTGCTTGATTTCCTTCTTCACTTTCTTGTTGAACCACTGTTCCGCCGAGGTCATAGGCACGGGGATTTTGGTCAGCACATTGGCTACTATCACGCTGGTTCCGTGCATCTTGACGCTGATGGTGACTTTCGTCGAAGGCTCGAAGCGCCAGAGGCTGCTTTGGAGTTGCGCCGTGTCGTAGTGCAGCAAAAACTCGCCCGGAATGATGCGCTTGAAGCGCTTGATGCCACGGTCGCGGCGTTTCTCGCGCTTGGTGGCGTCTTTCGGGAACTGGATGGGCGGCACGTAGGCCTCCGCAAACAACTCTCCAGCGATGGTATCAAACGAAAACGGGTGCTCGATGCCGTTCTCGTCGGTGGTGAAATAGCTTTCGAGGTCTTCGTCGGCCAATTTCTTCTTCCAGCGCGCCAACGACTCCTTCTTGAATATGCAGCCGTACGACGGGCAGCCGCGCAGTTTGATGAGCTTGACACGCCCATGCTTGTTGAAGAAGCCGACGAGTTTCTTGGCTTCGTCAATGTTTCCTTCCTCCTTCAGTTTGAGGACTTCCGCAGCGTTGGCGTTCATTTCGGCAAGGCCGAGTTCAAACTGGTTGTTGGCGGCCAAAAAGTCCTTGTTGAGCGCGGTTTCGTTCATGCAATAAATCACAGGCTCGCCCACCGTGAACTGCCCTTTGGAGACCACGATGCTGAAGCCGTCCACCATCGTTTGCACGAGGAAATCCGAGCCTTCAATCTCTTTCATCTCGCCAATGCGCACTATCTTCGCGCAATATTCCTCTTTCATGTATTCGCTTGTGGTGAAGAGGCGTTTTTCGGGTTTGTTTTCCATAACTTTTAGTTTTTTACACACCAAGAACAATCGAAGGCTCAATGTTGAGTTTGAGGCAAAGGTCGCGTGAAAGTTGGTATGACGGCTCCATCTTGCCATGCATCAACTCGCTCATCCTAGAAGGGCTGATGCCAAGGAGTTGCGCCACAGCCGCTTGAGTGAGGCTGCGCTCGTACATGCGAAGCCTGATGACATCGGTCAGCTTGGGTTTGGTGAAGGTGTAATGGATGTTTTCGTACTCCGCCACCATATCGGACAGAATGTCAAGTTCCTGATAGTTAGGGTCGAAAACGGGAGTCTCGTCCGTCACAACCTTCAAAAGTTCTTCGATGCGCTGCATCGCGGCGTTGTATGCCTCTTCGTTCTTCAATTGTGCCATATCTCAAATGTTTTTGATGTCCGTTATCTTGTCGTATTCGGCGTGTGTTCCGATGAAACGGATATACACCGATTTTGCAGTCATAAGTATCATCACAACAAGGCGGAAGTTGTTTCCGTTGATATTGAACACATAACGCTGGTTGCCCACATAGTCAACATTGTTGAACGTCTGGCGGATGTCGGCAAGGTTGTTCCATTGTGCCTCGCTCGTCTTGTCAAACCAGTCTTCAAGTCCACTCGCGGCTTGCGGGTGCTTCTCAGCATATTGGGTCAAGGTCTTCTTGGCGATGATTCTCATACCTTTTTGCTTTTACGCTGCAAATATAAGAAAAAAGTTCGGAAAAACGGAACAATATTCCAATATTTTTGTATCTGCGTTTTGTGCCGACTCGTTCAACACTTATTTCTGCAAGACATCCGTAATCTTCCGGCTGCAAACCGCCTGCACCACGCACGAAGTGATCAAGGAAAGCAATAAGAATGCAGCAAAAACGGAAACCAACCCCACCGTCAAGACAAGGGGAACAGACACGTGATAAGCGAAGTTTTGCAGCCAATTCAGCGAGAAATACACCGAAACGGCAGTGGCCACAAGAATCGGCAAGACATACAACCGCAACCTGGTTTTCAGATAATGCCCCATCACTTCGCGGTTGGTGGCGCCATACACCTTACGCACCGCCATATTGGTTTCTTCCTGATGAAGATGATAGGAAACCACACCAAAGAAGCCGAACAATGCAAGCAGCATCGCGGCAAGGAAATACAGCAGTGACAAATGCCCGACCTGACGCTCCTCGCGGTAAAGTTCTTTCTCGCCCAAAAACGAACAGGAAATCACATCAGTAAAATTGAACGGACGCACCACTTCTTGAATGTATGCCAAAGTCTGTTGCCGGTTTTCGGGAGCGATTTTCACCACGATATTCGGCTGTGCCTCTGGTGCATATTCCATAATAAGCGGTGAAACGGCGTTGCGCATATCGGAGAAATGGAAGTCTTTCACCACCCCGACGATTCTCCCTGAAGTCACGGTCAGCGTCAAATCCTTGCCAATGGCATCCTCTGCGCTCCAGCCCATCGCCTTGACCGCCGCCTCGTTGACCACATATTGCCCATTCCCTTCGTATTTGCCCTCAAAATAATCATCCAAATTCAAGTCCTTGCTCAAATAGTCGCCTGCCAACAACTCCATCCCAACCATCTCTTGGAAATAGCCATCAGTATAAAGCACCTGAAATACAGCATCATTTCCTTCTTCTCGTCCTTCCCATTCCACCTCGTTGACGAAGCCAGTAGGTTGGGAAAAGTCGCCACAACAAAGTCCCACACTGTAGATGTCGGGGTTTTTCATCAGTTCGTCACGAATGGGGCCAACTTTGTAGCAGGGTGTTACCAAACTGTTGAGCGACACGATGTTGGAAGTATCGACACCTTTGTCGGAATGGCGCATAAACGAGAGTTGCAATAAGGTGACCACGGTGAATACCGCCGCTAACGAAGAGAGACCCACCTGAAGCATCGAACTCGCATTGCTGATCCGGATGCCTTTCAAATGGCGCATCTTGCCTTTCAGCACATCGGCGAAGGCCACGCTGCGCAAGCAATATTGCTCGAAAAGGCTTGATGCCAAGGGCAACAGCGCCAAAAGCGCAAGGCAGAAAAAGAGCAGCCATTTGTCGAAACGCAATTGCACGGGCACGCCTATCCACGACTGGAACGCGGGCAGCAACCCCCACACCGCCAATAAGGAAAGCCCCATCGCCACAAGGGTAATAAGCAAGGTCTCCAATATGTTGCCCGAAAAAATCCTGAACTCGCTGCACCCAAACACCCGCTTGACGACCCTGTTTTTGGTTTGCTGCACCGAATACGACACATCGAGCGTGGCGCAATTCACGATGGTGACCGCCACGATGAGCAGGATGCCAAAGATGATAATCAATACATACGATGCATTGCCGTTACCCACACTTTCTGAATCGTTGTAATCGGTGTGCAGGTGGATGTCGCGCAAAGGCTGGAATTCCAACCATTGCTGCTTATCGTACTTCTCCGTTTGGATGTTGGCTAAGCGTTTCATCTCCGCCTTGCTGAACAGCGCACTTTCCCTCAATTTGACGTAAATCGTCTGGTTTTCAGTGATGTTGCGGTAAAGATTGAGTTGATGGCTATCCATCGGTACCACCACCTCGAAAGGCAGATGCGTGTTCGTTGGCACATCCACCACCAAGGCAACGGTGTAAACGGTTTCTATGTGCATATAGGAACAGACCAAAGGCTGCCCTATGGCCGAGCCGTCAAAAAGTTTTTGTGCCATCTCTTTGGAAATGGCCGCTTCGTTGGGCTGGAGAATGTGATGCGGTTCGCCTTCCACAACGGGATAGGTAAACACGTTGAAGAAATTGTCGCTGGTCGTCAAAGTCGTCACCTCAAAGGATTCGTTGCGTTCCATATCCCTGACCGTGTTGGGATTCTGGTTGGCATAGTGCGAAATCACGCTCACACATTCCTCCACCTGCGGCACGGCATCAGGCAAATCATAGCGCAACTGGCAGACTCCACCGGTGTATCTTGTGCCAGTGGCCTTATCCACCGAAACCAAGCGATAAATCCGGTCGCCGTCCTCGATAAAACGGTCGTAGGAAAACTCGTGTAGCACCCACTGGAACAGCAAGGTAGCGGAAGTGATGCCAATGACCAAGCAAAAAACATTGATAAGGAAATGCTTGCGTTTGGGCTTTAGAACTAATTTATTCATTTTGTAATTATGTTGATTAATTTATCGCTGCAAAAATAAACAAATTTTGTTTTCATTACCTATCTATGAATGAAAAAATGTATCTGCAAAAAGAAAATTCCGTTTATAACGTGCTCAGAAGCATAAAAAAACATCGTTCCAAGCACGGTATGAGCAGATTTTTTGTAAATTTGCAGTCTGAAAACAAACCTATTCAGAGATGATAACTGGCAGAAAAACAGAAAGAAACGAATTGATAAGGGCTTACGAATCCGAATATTCTGAATTTGTCGCTGTAACAGGCCGAAGACGCATTGGAAAGACCTTTTTGATAAGAGAGACTTTCGGCTACAAATTCGCCTTCCAACATTCGGGATTGGCCAATCAAAAGACACATGAGCAACTGAAAGAATTCAGGTTGTCGCTCATCAAAAGCGGGTTGAAGAAATGCCGTGTGCCCACTGACTGGTTCGACGCTTTCTTTTTGCTATCGGAATTGTTGGACAAAAAACGGGGCAAGAAAAAAGTGGTTTTCATCGATGAACTCCCTTGGATGGACGCGCCCCGTTCCAATTTCGTTTCAGCTCTCGAACATTTCTGGAACGGATATGCATCGGCACGAAAAGACATTCTCCTCATCATTTGCGGTTCGTCTACCTCATGGATCATCAACAATGTGTTCCGCAACCACGGCGGACTTCACAATCGTGTCACCTACCGCATTCATCTTCACCCTTTTACGCTCAACGAATGTGAACAATACGCCCAAAGCCGACACCTGAGAATGAACCGTTTCGAACTATTGGAGTGCTACATGGTGATGGGCGGCGTGCCTTTCTATTGGTCTTTGTTGGAACAAGGGCGAAGCGTGGCGCAAAACATTGACAATCTGTTCTTTTCACCAAAAGGTCGACTGCATTTCGAATATCGGGAATTGTACGATTCCCTGTTCAAAAATCCAGAGCCTTATCTGAATGTGGTTTCCACGCTTGGCACCAAACGAATGGGCATGACGCGCGAGGAACTGATTAAGGAAGGAAACATCATCAACAACGGCCAACTGACAAGGGTGCTTGAGGACTTGGAACACTGCGGATTCATCCGAAAATACAACTATCAGGGCATCAAGCGAAGCAACGCCATCTTCCAACTGATTGATAATTACACCTTGTTTTATTACAAGTTTCTTCACGAAGGCGAAGGCACCGATGAGGCGTTTTGGAGCAAGAATGCCAACACGCCCATCCGCAACACTTGGGAAGGATTGGCCTTCGAGCGGGTTTGCTTCGAGCATATCAGGCAAATCAAGCAGGCTTTGGGCATCAGCGGCGTTTCCACTCGCTTGTACTCTTGGCGCGTGGAAAAAGACCCCGTTTACGGAGCTGGCGCACAGGTCGATATGGTGATTGACCGCTCCGACCAAGTGACCAACCTTTGTGAGATGAAGTTCTCGACCAAGGAATATGCCATCGAAAAAGACGACGATGACGACCTACGGCACAAGTTAGGGCGTTTCATCCAAACGCAAAAGACCCATAAGTCCGTCCATCAGACCTTGATAACCCCGTTTGGCGTAAAAAAGAACATGTATCAATTCAGCGTTCAAAATGTGATAACAGCGGAAGATTTGTTTAAGGAATAAAAATTGTGTTTAATCTTGTATTTACAAGTATTTTCAAGGATTTGAAAGAAAATAAAACCCGTTTATACCGTGCTTGGAAGTATAAAAATTGATGGTTTTAAGCACGGTATAGCAAGATTTATATATCTAATATAATGTCTTATATCCCAGCCTCTCCATCCTCTCCACCTGCAACGAAGCCTGCCCAAACTCCTCCGTGACTTTGCCCAAAAGCAGATACACACCATCGCCTTGGAAGGGATAATTCTTAAAAACTTGCGGGAAAAGCACCGTATCAAAAGCCTCGCCTGTGGCATCGATGAAAGCGGCAAGGGCCATTGGCTCGCCTTTGCTGGTGCGGAAGTTTTTCACTGTCACCAATTTGCCGAGCATCCTATAGCGTTTTCCGACGAAGTTCAACATTTGGCAAGCCATCAACTCGCCTCGGAAATTGGTTTTGAGCAAGTCAAACCAAGAGAGGGAAACGGGGAATCCGTAAAGTTCCATTTCGTCGTAGGCATTTTGCAGGGTGTTGGTCTTGAAATCCGGGAACTCAAAATGCTGGTTTTCAAGTTGGAAAAGCGTTTCGGGTTGTTCTTTTTTGGCTTGGCTTTTATTCAAGTGCGCCTGCCATAGCAGTTCAGCCTTGGGCTTTCTCGTGAAATCGAACGCGCCGCCCCGAATAAGCAAAACGAGTTGCTCAATCTTGAATGAGACTCGTGCGATGAAATCTTCAAGGTCTGCGAAAGGTCCACGTGCCGCACGTTCGGCAAGGAAACGCTCAACAAATTGTTGTTCAAGACCTTGCAGATGCACAAAACCCATGAAAATCGTCCGACCGTTCAAGGTGGTGAGGTAATCACTGCGATTGACGCAAGGCAGATGAATCTTCGCACCCATGCGCCGCGCCTCGTTGAAGTAGAACCAAGTCTGGTAAAAACCGCCGAAATTGTTAATCACAGCCACTTGAAATTCAAGCGGATAATGGCTTTTCAGATAGAGGCTTTGGTAACTCTCCACCGCGTAGGAGGCCGAATGTGCTTTGGAGAAGGAATAGCCCGAAAACGACTCAATCTGTCGCCAAAGTTCGCGCACCAAGTCATCGGGATAGCCCTTGGCCTTGCAGTTGTCGAAAAAGCGTTTTGTAACTTGCTCAAACTCAAACTTGTCGCGCATCTTGTGGCCCATCATACGGCGTAGCACATCGGCTTCGGCCAAATCCAAGCCTGCAAAATAATGGCCGACTTTGAGCACATCCTCTTGATAGATCATCACGCCGTAAGTCTCAGCCAAAAGTTCTTTCAAAACAGGGTGCTTATAATCCACAGTATCAGGATGATGGAAACGATTGACATACTCGCGCATCATCCCCGAGTGGGCCACGCCCGGCCGAATGATGGAACTGGCCGCCACCAAAGTTTTATAGTCAGAACAACGCAACTTGCGCAACAGACCGCGCATCCCTGGACTCTCAATGTAGAAGCAACCGCAAGTCTCGGCTTTGAGCAGTTGCCGCTTGATTAACTCGTCCTGTTTCAGCGCGTTAATCTGGTGAATGTCAATGCGAACGCCACGGCTACGTTCCACCATCTCCACCGCCTCGCGGATGTGGGCAATGCCACGCTGAGAAAGAATGTCCACTTTAATAAGCCCGACTTTTTCAGCGGAATACATGTCGTACTGCGTGGTCGGGAAACCTTTGGGCGGCAGGTCGAGGGCGGCAAAATTGGTAATTGGTTCTTCCGTAATCAACACGCCGCCGGCATGGATGGAGCGTTGGCGCGGGAAGTCGCGGATGCGCTCGGCGATGGCGAGGATATTGCGCCCAATTTCGCTTTGTTGTGCAAAAGTCGTCGGATTGCGCTCCATCTGGTCGATTTCGCCTTTGGGCAGACCGAACACCTTGCCCAACTCGCGGCAAAGCGAATTGTCTTGAAAAGTGACCGTCGCGCCGAGCAAAGCCACATGGTCGGAGCCGTATTTGTCAAAAATGTACTGGATGACCTTGTCGCGGTCGCGCCACGAGAAATCGAGATCGAAATCGGGCGGACTGCTACGCATGGGGTTGAGAAAACGTTCGAAATACAAGTCCAGTTCAATCGGATCCACATCGGTGATTTTCAGGCAATAAGCCACTACGCTATTGGCCCCGCTGCCCCGCCCGACATGATAGAAGCCCTGCCTGATGGCAAAGCGCACGATGTCCCAAGCGATGAGGAAATAGGCGCAAAAGCCCATCCTCTCGATGATGTCCAACTCCTTCTCGATACGGCGATAAGCGTTTTTGTTGTGCAGGCCGTAGCGGTACGCCATGCCGTCGAAAGCCAGTTTGCGCAACAGTTCGCGGTCGTCATAGACATTGCCCGTGTAGGTGCGCTTGTTTTTCACGTTGTTGTCCAAGTTGATTTCACATTCTTCCAAGATACGTTCCGCATTCTCAATGAGTTGCGGATAGAGCGCAAAGGTCGTTTTCAGCCTTTCAGGCGACAAAAGTATTTCGTCAGGAGCGGCACAAGCGGCAGGTTCAAGGCGCGAAATCAGCACGTTTTCATCGATGGCGCGCATACATTGGTGGAGCTGAAAATCGTCCGCCTCGGCAAAGGTCACGGGCTGCATGGCGACCAATTTCTCAAAGGATTGGCAGTTGTACAATTTGGTCAGTTGGGAGAAACGCACACCAAGAAACTCGTTCTTTTTCAGCAAGTTCGGCTTCCGTTTTCCGAAGGGATAAATCACGAAAACCTGTTCCCAATCGGGTGCCGTCTCGGGATAAGGTTGCTTCGTGAGGTTGTGTTGCGTCAGGAAACGGTTCAGTTCGGCGAAGCCCGCGTTGTTTTTGGCCAAGGCCACATACAGCAGTTCATTGCCGTTGCGGAACTCCACGCCGAGCACGGGCCGCACGCCTTTCCTGCCACATTCCACCACGAAATCGGCGACCCCCATCGTCGTGTTGATGTCGGTCAAAGGCAAGACGGAATAACCCATTGCTGCGGCCTTCCCGACCAAGTCCGCAATCGGCATCGTGCCGTAACACAGGCTGTTATATGAATGGACGGCGATCAATTCAACAATTTGATTAGTTTTTAATCAAAAATTTCGCCGTAAATTTAATCAAAGTTTTTGAAATGAGGGTCAATTCAGGAGTAAAATTGTCATAAAAAATGGCACCAAAAACTTGCCAATTTTGGAAAGTTGCGTATCTTTGCAGCGTATTTGAAAGCCCAACGAGCACAAATGAAAGTCGTATTTCTACAAGAGGCAAAGGATTTCATAAACACTCTTGATGCCGATGCGAAAAGGAAAATCTACTCGGATGCAAAGTTTATTGAAAGCGGAGAGAGGGATGACCGCGTTTTCAAGAAAATTGACCGAAAGAATGATATTTGGGAAATTAGGACGGCACACAGGAGAATCGAATACAGGCTGTTCGCTTTTTGGGACACCCGCACTGAAACCCTGATTGTGGCTACGCACGGCATAGTGAAGAAATCCCAGAAAACTCCTCCAAAGGAAATCAAGAAGGCTGTCAATATCAAGAACAAGTATTTCAACCAATAAAACCGTTTCATCATGGATTACACAACTCTTGACCAAATGATTGAAAAAGACCTTGGCCCAATCGGAACCACGGAGAGGGACCAGTTTGAGGCCGAAGTAAAAGAACGGATTGAAGCGTGGCGGCTTGGCGAGAAAGTCAGGGAAACACGCAAGGCGCAGAACCTTACCCAAAAAGAACTCGGAGAGAGGATAGGGGTCGGCGAAGCGCAAATATCGAAAATCGAGAGTGGCCGTGCCGCAACCTTCACCACCATCAGCCGCGTGCTAAAAGCCCTTGGCGCGAAATCCGCTAGCCTCGACCTCGGCTCATTGGGTCGCGTCGCCCTCTGGTGATGAAAACGGTCTTTTTTAGTGCAATTGCTTTAATCGTGTCGGTGCTTCCCATACCGTTCAGTTCATACGATTGCTTTAATTTCGGCTTCTGCAGGCTATGAACAGCGCGGCAGCCTTTCCGACCAAATCCGCAATCGGCATCGTACCGTAGCACAGGCTGTTATATGAATGGACGGCAATCAATTCAATGATTTTGATTAGTTTTTAATCAAAAATTTCGCCGTAAATTTAATCAAAGTTTTTGAGATGAATTGAGATTGAGGCCATCGAAAGTTTCTTTTTTGTCAATTTATTTCGCCAATTCAGAAAAACAACCTATCTTTGCGCACGATTTTAATTGAAAATCTTGGATAATATCCACGATTTTCAAAGAAATTATTGGATATATATAAAAATAACAATATGATAAACAGGTTTTTAAATATAAAAAACGAAATTGATAGTAGTATTTTCCTATTTGGTGCCAGACAAACGGGAAAATCTACCATACTGCGGCAGCAATTCCCCGAATCGATTTACATCGACCTGCTCGACAATAGTGTAAAAGAGCGGTATCAGCGACGGCCAACACTCCTCTACGAGGCCTTGAAGGACAAGGAAGAAGGCTCTTTGGTTATCATTGATGAAATACCTGAAGTACCCGAACTACTGAACGAGGTTCATCGCCTCATTGTCGAGGCAGGACTCGTTTTTATCTTGTGCGGGTCAAGTGCAAGAAAACTGAAACGCAAGGGACACAACACCTTGGGAGGCAGGGCTTTCCCTGTGTATCTTTATCCTTTTGTGAGCGCGGAGATACCGGATTTCGACATTGACCGCGCTGTTGCCTATGGGATGATTCCTCCGCATTATCTTGCCAAGAACCCCAGTCGTCTTTTAGCGGGATACATAGACATTTACCTGAAAGAGGAAATCAAAGAAGAGGCGCTTGTGCGCAATCTCAATGCGTTCCACCGATTCCTCGAAGTGGCGGCACTGACCGATGGAGAGATTGTCAACTATAACAATATCGCACAGGATTGCGGAGTACACGCCACAACGGTCAATGCCTATTTCGACATCCTTGAAGACTCCTTGATGGGATATCGGATCCCCGCTTTCCGAAAAGTAATGAAAAGGCGGCTGATGCAAGCGCCAAAATTCTATTATTTCGACATCGGAGTGGCCAATCATTTATTGCACCGCAAGGAAATGAACAGAGGTAGTGCCGATTACGGACACGCTTTCGAGCACTTGGTCATTCAAGAGATTTATGCGTGGCTACATTACACCCATTCGGAAGAAACCTTGTCGTATTGGCGCACTTATACGGGAATTGAGGTGGACGCTGTGATTGGAGATGCACGAGTGGCCATTGAAATCAAATCGACCGAAGAGATACAGCCGCGCCACACCAAAGGATTGAAAGCGTTTGGAGAAGAACATCCTGACAGTCGTCGTATGGTGGTTTCGCTCGACAAGTTTAACCGCCGAATTGGTGACATTGAATGTGTCTATGCTCTCGATTTCTTCAAGATGTTGTGGTTGGGAGGGATTTAACCGAACACATACTTTGTTTTTGATCGGCATTGTTATATGAATGATCGGCGATTAGCAACAATTGGATTAGTTCTTAATCAATTTTTCGCCGTAAATTTAATCAAAGTTTTTGGAAAGTGGTTGAGGTTGGGAAGGAAAAAATAATATCGTCTGCCTTTTCTCTACTCCACTACTGCTGTCTTCACTTCATTCTCCAAAAACGAATACACATATCCGGGGCTTTGGTAATAGAGTCCTGTTTCGTTATCTTGCAGACGTTCAAAGGTTTCCGAAGTGTAGAGAACATCAAGAGCCTCCTGCCAAGTATAATGGAAATCTTCCATAAGATAACATATAAGAGCGGTCGCAATGTCGTCTTTCATTATTTGGATTTGTTCAGGAGTCAGTTTTGTGGTCATAGGGCAGTCAGTTTTTGCAAGGCGCGGTCGGTGCCGAAATAATATTGGAAAGTGATACCTTTGGCGTAATGCAATTCTTCCACAAGACGGGCAAGTGAAATCACGCCACCTTGGTAACGGCGCAATTGAAAAGTCACTCCATCATCGGCAATGGGTCCGTAAACAATGTCGAAATGATGTACTGGTTGAGGAATGTTTTTGTCGCGATTGTCAAACACGAAATTTGCCCATTCTTCACTGTAATCCGAAAAAATCTTTATGCTCAATTCGTTCGATTGCATCAAATGCTCATCGAATTGAAACTTGCTTACAAAAGGTTCTCCTTTAAGCGTTTGCTTGACTTTCTGTGTGGCCATATCCCAGGCTTGCTCGTAATTGTCTGACAAGTAAAAACCTTTACCAAAATCCTTGAAAGGTTTGGAACGGGAAAGGTCGGGAACGGACACTTTGATATTGGAACCGTGATAGAGTATCATTTCAATTGTCCTCCATTATGAGCGCAGACCTCGGCCATGGTTTCAACGGCATCGGGAAACGACTGTGTATGCAGAATACCATAGTGTTGCTCCAAATGTTGAAGTCCCTTGAAACGCTTCAAATAAGCGTATGCCTGCCTTGGCTGAATACCAAAACACGCAGCAAACTCACTGATAAGCGCCACCACATACCCAACCGTATTTCTTTCTTCTCTTGACATTTCGATTTCAATATCGGTGCAAAAATACAATTTTCACCACAAATTTGCGGTGCAAATGGAAATTTTTCACCGCAAGGTTAATCGGAGGATTTTGGAATGGGAGGTATGCTTCAAATACAGGACAATAGATTATCGGTATATTTGATAAAATTTAGGTTTGAAGTAGAGAGAGGGTGTTCGTTCCCCCCTCTCTCCTACCGGCTCTAAGAATCACTTAATGTAGTAATCAATGTCAACACCGCGTTCTATCATGTGTAAAACACAATGAATGATGTTTTGACCATCATGGAATACTGTCATTCCATAATTCTCAAAAGTAGCATCTCTCATTGGAATTCCCATAGCCACCGCATTCTTGTCGTAACCGTAGCCTTGTAATTCTACCTTCCCTGCGGAAATTGAAACTATCTTCATGGGTTTGTACCCCATTGGAGTTGCACCCCATAAGCCAGGTATGGCATCAGGATTGTTGACACAAACAGAGTATCCGATACCATTTGAAATGTTTTTTTCTATGACAACGTCGCGATGGCATCCAACCTGTTCGCCTCGTACAGGATTACCATTTTCATAACGTTGATGAGTGTTCGAATGAAATACAATCGAACCACCTGAAGGATTGTTGTTTCCTTGGATTAATGATTCAAACATGCTCATTTTTTTTCTATTTTCGTTAGACATTTTATTAGTTAGTTAAGTCAAATGTTACCGCATAGCCATCAGAAAACATACTTCCTATAACAAGTAGATTCTTGCCCAATGCTTCATATAGAGGCCGAAGTTCATCGCTCGGCTGCACTATTCGAAATCGCTTACCATCTTCCCATCTGCCTTGATAAGTTATTGTTAGACTATCTTTTTCGTAGAGTTCAATTGCGGTTGAGAAAATCTGCTTTCCAGTTTTCCATATCGCAAATCTTCCCCCTGTTATTTCCATTTTGCATTCATGGAAATGCTTGGCGAATTCAAAATAAACAATCTCGTCTGGATGACTGCCAACATTCACTTTGCTTAATTGCAGTGTTTTCATAGCTATTCTGTCATGTATTCGATTGCGTCCGCAATACTCATGGTTGGTAATTTACATAAAGATGACACCATACTCCAAAGTGCCATTTCTTTGTCATCAATGTTTCCATCAATGGACATAAGTGTACCAAGATATGCTGTAACATATCTTTTTTGAGAATCAGTCATTGTAGCAATGGTAAATAGGGCTTCTTTTGCCTCCATTTTGTCAGAACTTGTGAGCATTTGCCCAAAATCTTTTTCGCTTAAGTTGAAGCGCAGGGCTTCTGTAGCCATCATAGTCGTTTCATTTTCATGAAGGTGTCTGTCCGCAGCAGCCATAACGGTGCCTAGTTTGATGATGGCTGCCATCTCTTGCCTTGTAAAAGATAAACTTTCCATGTTAAAGTTGTTTATTTGTTGATGCCTACTCTAATAATGCAGTTTTCGGCTTCCCTGCTCTATATTTCTTATGAGCAAGAAACTGATGTTTCGATAAGGGATTGAAGAAAGGCGCAAATTCCTTCCGTTAAATAATTCCTTATTCACATGACAGGTGCTGGTTTTACCGTAGGAGCGAATAAGTTACGGAAAAATTCACGCCATTGCGTGAACCCTCCGCGTCCCATTCCCGCTCCATGAAAGTTACCAGCTTTGTCATGTGAGAACAAGAGCGTCAAGCTCAATATGTCTTTTTTATCTATTTCTTCGTTTTATACCATAATTATACGTGTTTGCTGCAAAAATACACATTATTCCAATACACTCATGTTTTGCGAACATTTTTCTTTCTTCATTTCCAATTCCTTCATCGTGCGCTCCACCACCTCTTCCAACTGGTAGGAGGACACACCAAGCGGCTTGTTGATGTCGCGCAACGACCATTCCGCAAAGGTGAAGCCTGCTCCCAATTCCAAGATAGAGTGCTCCAAATTTGCGACAAGAATGGCAAGGTAGCCCGCCAATAATCCCATCGCAATCAGGGACTTCGTTTTCGCTAATGTCCGTAATACTCCTTGTGTCAAAAATGGTTGATTTGTGGTTCAGTTTGTATGTTGCCCAAATATCCTTGCCGTATTCGTTGGCCCAAACAATTTCGCAACCAGCCTTTTCAAAGCCGCGGTCAAGGCCACCGCAACCTGAAAACAGCGAAACCTCTTTGGTTTTCCTATTTTTGCCATACTTCGCCATGCTTTGTATAGCGATAGAAACTTGTTCGAGGACACCAAGCAGGCAGATATTGGGGAACGATGAAGCGTGAATTTCGCTTATCGCATTCCGAGGTATCTGCCGTCACCTGTTTCTTCAATAAGTCCACGCTTACGCACGGACGTTTGAACTTATTCTGGAAAGGAACTTCTTCTCATCGCCATATTTTTAACAAACTGCAAACGCTATGGTTTATAATATGTTGGTGTTTGTTCTTCCTTTTGTTTACGTGTTTATTAAGAATTGTTGTTGCTGCAAAAAAATCACTTTTTTTTCGGAATACCATGATTAAGATTATTATCTTTGCCGCAAATAATCTAATCATGAAAAACACCTTATTAATACTCCTCACTGCCTCCGCCCTGCTGCTTTCGGCCTGCACGGGAACTGGAGAAACAAGACAAAGCAAGCAATTCACTGAAAAAGAAGCCCTCGAATTCCTCTACGCCTACATGCCTCTCGGCGACAGCGTGGACTATTCGGAAAACTATTTCCGCGAGTGCATTCACTATGCCTTCCGCGCCAAAGAGGAGTTGCCTTGGGGCGCAAACATTCCTGAGCGCGAGTTCAAGCATTTTGTGGTGCCCGTGCGCGTCAATAATGAAAACTTGGACGCTTTCCGTAAGACTTATTACGAGGAACTGAAAGGCCGCGTGAAAGACCTTTCGCTGTATGATGCCGTCCTCGAAGTGAACCATTGGTGCCACGAACACGTGAACTACAAAGGTTCCGACAGCCGCACCTCATCGCCGATGGCGACGGTCAAGACCTCGTGGGGTCGCTGCGGCGAGGAATCGACGCTGTTGGTGACGGCCTTGCGCACTGTCGGCATTCCCGCAAGACAGGTCTATACGCCCCGCTGGGCACACTGCGACGACAACCACGCTTGGGTGGAGGCTTGGGTGGATGGCCAATGGCATTTCCTCGGTGCCTGCGAGCCAGAACCTGTGCTGGATTTGGGCTGGTTCAATGAGCCGGCTTCGCGCACCTTATTATTACACACCCGCGTTTTCGGTGATTACGACGGTCCCGAGGAGGTCATCAGCCGAAGCCACAACTACACGGAAATCAATGTGGTGGACAACTACGGCAAGACTGCCAAGACGACCTTCACCGTTGTGGACGAGAACGGAACGCCGAAAGCCAACCTGCCCGTGGAGTTCAAGATTTACAACTACGCCGAGTTCTGCACCGTCGTGAAAAAGACCACCGACATGAACGGCCAGACTTGGCTCACCGCCGGTTTGGGTTGCATGATGGCCTACGCCACCAAGGACGGCAAGTTTGGCTACCAGGTCTTCAAATCAGGTGAAAACGAGAATGTTACCATCGTCCTTGACCATGAGGAAGGCACGGAAAAAGTCATGGAGTTCGAGATGGTTCCTCCCCCGCCGACTTGCATCTTGCCCGAAGTCACGCCCGAAATGCGCGCCGAAAACGACCGCCGTGGGGCTTACGAAGACTCCTTGCGCAATGCCTACATCAAGGCCTGCAAGGACGCGCAAATGAACATCATCGCCAACACGGGCAACAAGACCCTCTGCCGCATTTACGAAAAAACTTGGGGCAATTACCAAACTATCGCCGACTTCGTGAAATACGCCCAAGGCAAGAATCAGGAAATCAAGGCGGTAGAGTTGCTTTCCAACGTTTCTGACAAGGACTTGCGCGACATCAGCCTTGAAGTGCTGAAAGACCATTTTGACCATGAATGCGGAATTATGAATGCGGAATGCGGAATAGCAAAGCCCGATGTCGCTTCGCGCAATTCCGAATTCAGCATTCCAAATTCCGAATTTATCATTTCCCCTCGTGTGAGCAACGAAATGATTGTGCCGTGGCGCAAGACCCTCACCGAATTCTTCCCCAAAGACGAAGCCCAAAAATACCACGACAATCCCGCTTTGTTGGTAGATTGGGTGAAGCATAACATCTTCGTCGATGATGAATTAGCTTTGCAGCGCATCCCAATTTCGCCCATTGGCGTACTGAAAGTCCGCAAGGCCGACCGCCATTCCCGCGACATCTTCTTCGTGGCCATGGCCCGCAGTTTGGGCATCGCCGCGCAAATCCACCCTGTGACGGGAAAGGTGCAATATTTTGACAATGAATGGATTAATGTGGACTTTGAGGCCGAGCAACCCAAAGTGGCGGAGATTGGCTATTTGGACATCCGTTACAGCCCCATCGCCTCCATGCCCGACCCGAAATACTACACGCATTTCAGCATCAAGAAGTTTGACGGCAACAGTTTCCAACTGCTTGCCTACGACGCCCAAGACCCAGGCATCGACGATGGCATGACCTTGTCGAGTTTCGAGCATCCCACACCTTTGGAGGCTGGATATTACATTCTCACCTCGGGTAACCGCCTCCCAGATGGTACCGCCCTGACCCACAGCCAGTTCTTCACCATCAAGGCGAAGGAAACCACCGCAGTTGACCTAGTGCTGCGCGAGCCTGACGACGACCTCCGCGTCATCGGTAGTTTCTATGCCGACAGCAAATTCACCGACCCCGAAACTGGAGAAACAAGCAATCCGAAACAACTCATCCAAGGCGACTACTTCATCCTCGGCCTTTTAGACCAAGGCAGCGAGCCGACCACCCACGCCATGCAAGACATCGCCGCCTTCCGCAAGGACTTCGAGCAATGCGGCCTGCCCATGATTTTCGTCTTCAACAGCAAAGAGGAGTACGACAAGTTCAAGTTGAAGAATTTCAGCGAGTTGCCCGATGGCATCACCTACGGCCTCGATGACGGCACCATCCGCGAAGACCTCGTGGAGAGCCTGCATCTCGACAAAGCCAGCCTTCCCATCTTCATCATCGCCAATGCCAACAGCGAAGTGGTTTTCGTAAAGCAAGGCTACACAATTGGTCTGGGCGAGCAGCTATTAAAGGTAATTGCGAAAGTGAAATGACACTTTTTTGGCTGCTTTTGGTTTTATTCGTTTCCTTTTTTCATGAAAGACAAAAGCTATCACTAGGATTTCAAGTCGGGCGAAGCCTTCTTCGAGAGCTTTATATATTTGGCATCCACAAACTCAGTGAGCCAAACGCCATTGCGACTGAGGAAAAACTTAATTCCGTTCTCGCTCATCCGTTTGGCATCGATGCACAAAACGACAGGCTCACCATGCCGCGCTCCGACTTTTATGGCCGCTTCGATGGTTGTGGAAAGGTGGACATAAAGTCGCTTGCCTTTCTGAACGCCTTGGTTCATGATAGAATCCTCAAAAGATTTTGCCGTGCCGTGATACAGCATGTCGGGCGGAGTGGCTTCAGCCAGCTCCACATCGACCTGAATGCTATGGCCTTGTCTGGCTCGGATATGGGTCATATTTTCGGAAAACTCATACCTTTTTTTATTGTTGGTGGCCACAATTTCACACAGTTCTTCCATGGTGAATCCGTGGTTGGCCACAAGGTCGCTCACTTCGCGCCAACCATGTTCATCGAAGGTATATGACTTGT
Organism: uncultured Bacteroidales bacterium; assembly: GCA_900321315.1. GTDB lineage: Bacteria > Bacteroidota > Bacteroidia > Bacteroidales > F082 > Limimorpha. The sequence goes on along the minus strand of ONVP01000006.1, from coordinate 925 downwards.
CGTGTCGGAGGAGATATGAGAGCTTTTTGCCTCGTTTGATGAGATGGGCGGATAGAGATTCCATTTATTGTATCATTTTGGTTGCAAAACTACAATATTTTTTCAAAACAAGGCTTGAAAACGTACTTTTTCTTGGAAATAATTAGAGAAAAAGTATAATTTCGGGATTAAATGGATATGCATTAGTGGATTAAAAGACATTTAAAAGAAAGGGAACTATATACATGATGGCGCTTTTTCTTGACTTTTTTCAGAAATACACTATAATTAAGTGTTGGCTGAAAGATATAACGGCCCGCAGGAGAGCGGGTTGAAGTGCGGAGAGGGCAATGTCGTTGGACACCCTGTGAAACGCGAAAATAATAAATCCTGATGATAAGTGCCATCAAGTATATAATCATCTTGTTTTTATTTATAACTTTGCACGTTGAATCTATACTTTGTAAATATGAAATCTCGTGTATTACTACTTTTATCAGTCACATTGTTGACCATCGGGTTCTGCTATGGACAGAGCGACCTTAATGAGGCCATGTGCTTGAACACATTGAAATCGTGGAATAACGCGATAAACAATCGTAATGAAACACAATTAGCCAATGTTTACGCTGGCGTGGTGAAGTACTATCAAACTTGCCTTACCAATAACCAAGTGCGTGAAAGCCATACACGGTTTTTCACGAAAAACACCTACTTTTATCAGTATTATGACAACGTCACGTTTGATTTTATCAATGGATGTCAGGCTCAAGTCAGGTTTGACAAGCACGTGCAAACGGTGAAAGATGGTCCGTTTACTACATACGTCTCTTACCTGCACATGATGTTGAACGGGGATAATGATGGCGTTTTGATTATCGGGGAAAGTCATGTCACCACAGACAAGAATCTGGAGAAGCGCAAACCAGCAACAGTTAAGGTTGAC